>JAYVKR010000079.1:0-27221 GCA_043768185.1 Flavobacterium sp. | reverse complement strand
ACTTTATGGTGGAAGTGTAAAACCAGACAATGCTAAAGAAATTTTTGGAAAACCAGATGTTGATGGCGGATTAATTGGTGGCGCAGCACTTAAAGCAGATGATTTTGTAGCTATTGTAAACGCAATTTAAAATAATAAAAATTTATTTTTAATCCTTAATTGCAGTTTGTGATTGAGGATTTTTTTTTGATTAGAACACAACTTTTTCGATAAAAATATTTCCATACCTTTGTAAAAAAATTTACTATGTCTAACGCCTATTTAGGTTATTATTTTACTATAGAACCAACACAATTGGGATCTGAAATTCTAATTGCAGAACTTGGAGAAAAAGCTTTTGAAAGTTTTGTAGAAACAGAAACTGGTATTGAAGCTTATGTTCAAAAAGAATTGTGGAGCGAAGATATTTTAGATGACATTTACCTATTATCTTCATCAGAATTTAAAATTTCTTACACTGTAAAAGAAATAGAACAAGTAAATTGGAATGAAGAATGGGAAAAAAACTTTGACCCAATTGATGTTGACGGAAAATGTCATGTTCGTGCTCCGTTTCATCCAAAAACTGATGCAAAATTTGATATAATTATAGAACCAAAAATGAGTTTTGGAACTGGTCATCATGAAACAACTCACATGATGATTCAACATTTACTAGAAACTGATGTTACCAATTTAAAAACATTAGATATGGGTTGTGGTACGGCAATTTTAGCAATTCTAGCCGAAATGAAAGGTGCAAAACCAATTGATGCAATTGACATTGATAACTGGTGTTACCTAAATTCTATAGAAAATGCCGAACGAAATAATTGTAAAGAAATTACAGTTTATGAAGGAGAAGCTTCTCTTTTAAAAGGCAAAAATTATGATTTGATTATAGCAAACATCAACAGAAATATTTTGCTAAACGATATGAAATCGTATACTGATTGTTTAAACGATAACGGAATTTTACTTTTAAGTGGTTTTTATACGGAAGATATTCCATATATTGATGCATCGTGTTTAGAAAATGGTTTAACGTATGTTAAAAAATTGGAAAGAAACAATTGGGTTTCATTAAAATACATAAAAACTACTTAATTTTGCAATTGTAAAACTAGATTTATTAAAAATACTATGAGTACAATAGAAAAAATTCAAGAAGATGTTGCTGTTCTAGAAGCAGTTGACATAAATAATGAAATTGTTCTTTTTAATGATGATGTAAATACTTTTGATCATGTAATTGAAACATTAATAAAAGTATGTGAACACACAGCAGAACAAGCTGAACAATGTGCAATTTTAGTACATTATAAAGGAAAATGCACTGTAAAAACTGGTTCGTTTGATGAGTTAAAACCTAAATGTTCTTCGTTACTTGAAGCTGGTTTAAGCGCAGAAATAATTTAAAAAGAAATAATTTTAAAGTAAAAAAAAAGCTAAATCTTGTTTTTGATTTAGCTTTTTTTTATTTTTAATGAGGTAAATCATCTTTAAAAACGCCGTACAAAAAGGTTCCAAGTAATGCTCCAATTAAAATTAATCCAACACTTAAAAAACCAGAACCTAAAAGAATAAATATTGGACCAGGACAAGCGCCAACCATTGCCCAACCTAAACCAAAGAATAATCCACCAATCCAATATCTAAAAGTTCCTTTTTCTTTATCTTGAATAACTATTGGTAAACCTTTACTATCTTTAACGTTGTATTTTTTAATAAGTTGAATTCCAATTAATCCAGTAATTACAGCAGTCATAATTATGCCATACATGTGAAACGAATCAAATTGAAACATTTCGTAAATTCTGTACCAAGAAACGGCTTCTGATTTTGTTAATACAATGCCAAACACAAAACCTACAACTAAATATTTAAGTAAATTCATAATTTAAAATAATAAAGGAAAAATATAATGAGCCATAATTAAACCACCAATAAAAAAACCTATTACGGCTTTTAAAGACGGAAGTTGTAAATTACTTAAACCAGAAATTGCATGACCAGATGTGCATCCGCCAGCATATCTTGACCCAAAACCTATTAAAATTCCTCCAATAATTAATATCGAAATCATTTTAAATGATGAAAATATTTCAACGCCAAACATAAAATTGGGTAATAATTTACCATTTGGAGCATCAATTCCAAGTGCAGATAATTTAGAAATTGTAGTTGGGTTTATAGAAACATTGGAAGCATCATTCATATAATAAGTTGCAATAAAACCACCAATCATAGCGCCAAGTACAACAATAAAATTCCATCGTTGTGCTTTCCAATCCCAATTAAAAAATGGAACTTTTTTACCAACTCCAGTCATAGAACATAAACTTCTTAGATTGGAAGACATTCCAAAAACTTTTCCAAAATAATTAAGACAAAGCATAACGATTCCTATTAAAAATCCAGAAATTGACCAATGCCAAGTTTGAGAAATAAAATCCATATTTAAAAATAATTTTAACAAAAGTAATTATTGTGGTTTAATTATTGTTAAACTATTTTAATAATTAAAAAAATAATATCTTTATACACTAAATAACAAGCAATGAAAAAGCTAAAAATCATTAATTTTTTATCCATCCTAATTTTATTTATTTCTTGCGGAAGCATTAAATCTACTCTAAAAAATGTAGATAACACTATTCCTAAACCTGCAATTAAAGAAGGACATTATGTAATTACAGAATACAGTAAAGATTTTAAATATGGTTATGATAAAAATTATCCAATAAACATTGGTTTTGATAACGAAAAATATGGAGATAGAAGTATTGGCTATTTTTTTAATGCATTTACAGGTCCAAATGGAGAAAAGTTTTCCTATAAAAAAGTAGATAGCTGTTGCCCATTTCCAACTACTAGAAATGTTATGGGTGGCGGAATTTTAGATATATATGAAATCACATTTGAAGAAAGTGAAAAGAAAGTTTTACTTTACATTAACATAAACGATAAAGGAAAAGTGTTATGTCCGAAAGGATTTTTAATTAAAAATTAATATAATATAAAACCTTCTTATTCAATCAAAAAAGTTAAACGACTTGTGTATCTTTGCACATCAAAAAAAATTATATGAATATAAATACTATTCCTCAAATTAAAAATATAGAAAGTAATAACTTTTTTCTTTTAGCTGGACCATGTGCTATAGAAGGAGAAGAAATGGCTTTTAAAATTGCCGAAAAATTGGTTCAAATTACAACCGATTTAAAAATTCCATTTGTTTTTAAAGGATCTTTTAAAAAAGCTAACCGTTCAAGAATTGACAGTTTCTCTGGCATTGGCGATGAAAAAGCACTAAAAATTTTAAGAAAGGTATCCGAAGAATTTTCAATTCCTACAGTTACAGATATTCATACCAATGAAGATGCAAAAATGGCTGCGCAATATGTTGATGTATTGCAAATTCCAGCATTTCTAGTACGTCAAACAGATTTAGTTGTTGCTGCTGCAAATACAGGAAAAGTTGTAAATTTAAAAAAAGGACAATTTATGAGTCCAGAAAGTATGAAACATGCCGTTCAAAAAGTATTAGATTGTCATAATGAAAATGTTATGGTAACAGATAGAGGAACAATGTTTGGATATCAAGATATGATTGTTGATTTTAGAGGAATTCCGACCATGCAAAATTATGCAACAACAGTATTAGATATTACTCACTCACTACAACAACCTAATCAAACAACTGGAGTAACTGGAGGAAGACCAGATAGGATAGAAACTGTTGCCAAAGCAGGAATAGCAGTTGGTGTTGATGGAATTTTTATAGAAACTCATTTTGATCCTGCCAATGCTAAAAGTGATGGTGCCAATATGTTACATTTAGATTATTTTGAAGATTTAATGAAAAAACTTGTTGCAATAAGAAAAACTATAAATCAATTTTAAATGAAATTTAATTTAAGCCAAATAATTATTATAATTACTGTATTTGTTTTTCATAATAGTTCCGCTCAAGAAAATATTAAAAAAGAAAATTTCACATCGCACAATAAAGGTAAATTTTTCTTTTTTTGGGGTGGAAATAGAGAAAGTTTTGCCAAAAGTGATATTACTTTTAAAGGAGAAAATTATGACTTTACTTTAAATAATGTTGCTGCAGATGATAAACCCAAAGGTTGGCATATAGATTATTTTAATCCTTCAAGAATGACTATTCCACAAACTAATTTTAGAATGGGATATTTTATTTCAGATAAATATTCTGTAGCCATTGGTGTAGATCACATGAAATATGTTTTAAGACAAGATGTAGCGGCAGATTATTCTGGATATTATCCTAATCAAGGAAGTTATGGCGAAACGTTACCTAATAATCAAGTCTTGCTAACAGAAGATTTTTTAACATTTGAACATACCGATGGATTGAATTATATTCATGCAGAATTTTCAAGAATGGATGATTTTTCGAGTTTTTTAAAAATTAAAAATACAGACAAAATTCAAATAAATTTAACCGAAGGTATTGGCGCCGGAATAATGTTACCTAAAACTAATGCAAAATTAATAGGAAAAGATAGACATGATGATTTTCATGTTTCAGGTTATGGTATATCTGCAAAAGTAGGAATAAATATCACTTTTTTTAAATACTTTTTCCTTCAATCCGAACTAAAAGCAGGATACATCAATATGAATAATATTAGAACTACTAATGATGTAAAAGATAAAGCGCAACAAAACATCTTATTTCTTCAAAGAATAATAGCATTTGGTGCAATTTTTAGAATATAATTTAATATTTCTCGATATTTTTATTTATTTTTGAAATTATAATTACTTCTTGGTGAAAATAATTCTTTAAATAATAAAATACTATGAAAAAAATTACATTTTTAATTATTACTTTATTACTTTCGATTTGTTCATTTTCACAATTGTTACCTCCACCAGGAATTGAAGGATTCGAAAATACTGCTGGTCCAGATTTAGCACCACCAACTACTCCTACTCCATGGACAATTGGTACAGGCGAATGGGCAGTTTTTGATAATGGTGTTGGACTTGGTAAAAGATGGGAAATTAGAAATACTCCGACAACAGATGTCTACGAAGGATTAAATGCTGCTTACATGGATCGCGAATTCATTGGGCAAGGAAATACATCCGAAGATTTCTTAGCTTCACCTTTAGTCACAGTTCCTGCCAATGGTCAATTAAGATTTTATACAAAATCTACAATTGCTCTAGAAACAAATACTATATTTCAAATAAAAGTTGCTCCTGTAACTGGTACACAAGTAAATCCATCAGATTATACGCTAGTTCAACAATGGACAGAAGCAACGTTAACTACAACCTATAATATATACGAACAGAAAATTGTAGATTTATCATTATATGCTGGACAACAAATTTATATTGCATTTGTAATGAAATATACCCAAAACGTTGCTGGACTTAGTGGCGATAGATGGTTGGTTGATAATGTTCAATTGGTGCCAAATTGTGTTAATCCAGCAAATCTAAATGTTAATCCAATTACATTTAATGGTGGCTCATTAACATGGACAAGTCAAGGTAGTACTTCTTGGGAAATTGAAATACTTCCTGTAGGTTCGCCTCCAACTGGAGTAGGAACAGTTTACAGTGGAACATTACCTTATGTTGTTACTAATTTACTTCCAAATACCAATTATAAATTTTATGTAAAATCAATTTGTAGTCCTGGTGTAACAAGTGCTTGGGTTGGACCTTATAATTTTACTACAATAACTGCACCACCAATTTGTGGCGGAAACTTTGTTGATGCTGCAGGACCAACTACAAATTATGTTTCAAATTCTGATTCTACCGTTACAATTTGCCCAATAAATTCTGGCGATGCTGTAACAGTTACATTCACAGAATTTAATACTGAAGAAGAGTTTGATGGATTATATGTTTACAATGGAAATAGTATTACAGCACCACAAATTTCAAGTACAAATAATGGTGGTTTTGTTCCTGGAGGTTTGTCTGGATCTTTTTGGGGAAATACTATTCCTGGTCCATTTACTTCAAGTGCATTTAATGGTTGTCTAACATTTAGATTTAGAAGTGATGGATCATTTAATCTTGCTGGTTGGATTTCAAATATTACTTGTTCAGCTGCTCCGACTTGTCCAGCACCTTATGGTTTAACTAACAATTCTGTTACTTCAACAACAGTTAATTTAGGATGGACAAATCCAAATATTGCTACTTCTTGGAATGTAATAGCATTACCTTGCAATTCGCCACCACCAACTAATTCATCAACTGGATTTATAATTGCAAATTCAAATCCTTTCACTTTAACTGGATTAAATCCTGATACTTGTTATACTATTTATGTAAGAGCAGTTTGCTCAAGTACAGATTTAAGTTCTTGGTCAAGTGCTACAAGTTTTACTACTCAAATTGCACCACCTGTATGTGGAGGAACTTTTACCGATCCAGCTGGAGCAAATGCCAATTATGTAGGAAATACAGATAGTACTGTTACAATATGTCCAATAAATTCTGGAGATCAAGTTACTGTAAATTTCACAGCATTTAATACCGAACCCAATTGGGATGGATTGTATATATTTAATGGTAATTCAATCGCATCACCTCAAATTTCAAGTACCAATGGTGGTGGAAATGTTCCTGGAGGTTTGCCTGGATCTTTTTGGGGAACTACAATTCCTGGTCCATTTACAGGAGATTCACCCAACGGATGTTTAACTTTTAGATTTAGAAGTGATGGTTCTGTTAATTTTGCTGGTTGGGTTGCAAATGTTGTTTGTGCTCCACCACCAACTTGCCCAAAACCAACTTTAGTTTCTGTGACTAACGTAACTCAAAATGGTGCAACGGTAAATTGGACAGAAGTTGGAACTGCGACAACTTGGCAAGTATTAATAGTACCTGTAGGTTCGCCAATTCCAACAGCAACCACAACTGGCTGGATTAGTACTACAAACAATCCTTACATAGCAACAGGTTTAAACTCAGCTACTCAATATGTTGCCTATGTTCGTTCTCGTTGTAGTGATACAGATATAAGTTTTTGGTCTACACCAGGAGTGGTTTTTGCAACATTAATAACTAATGATGAATGCAATCAAGCAGTTGTAGTTCCTGTAAATGCAAATGCATCTTGCGCTGTAACTGTGGCTGGCTCTTTAATTGGTGCCACTGGCACAGCATTACCAACAAATTGTTTTGGAAATCCTAATGATGATGTATGGTTTCAATTTACTGCGGTTACTGCCAATCACTATGTTGCTTTAAATAATATTGTAGGTGGTTTGGGATTTAATATAGTATATGAAATTTATACTGGTTCTTGTGGTACTCTGACACCAATAATTTGTAATACAAATACACAAACAGCTATATCTGGACTAATACCTGGTCAGGTTTATTATATTAGAATATTTTCATCAGGTGCCAATCCAGACACCTCAACATTTAATGTTTGTGTAGGAACAGTACCACCACCAATTACAACAAATATTACACAATATACAAATGTTCAATTAATAGAAAATGTTTTACTTGATACAACTTGTGCAAGTGTCACTAATATTACTTCATCAACAGGAACTAATTTTGGTTCTACAAATGGTATTGGCTATTTTAATAAAAATGGTTCATCATTTCCGTTTCAAGAAGGTATAGTTTTAACAACTGGAAATGCATTAAGTGCTCCTGGACCAAACAGCACAGGATTAGGCGATGGAATTCTAGCTTGGGTTGGAGATACAGATTTAGAAGCAATTATATTAGCAGCAACTGGTTTACCAATGAATTCGAGAAATGCGTCTAAGTTAGAATTTGATTTTGTTCCATTAACCAATAATATAAGTTTTAATTTTATTTTTGCATCAGAAGAATATGGAACCTTTCAATGCGACTTTTCAGATGCTTTTGCTTTTTTATTAACTAATTTTGCCACTGGAGTTACTACTAATCTAGCAGTTTTACCAAGTTCGACTACACCAATTTCTGTTGTAACCATTAGAGATAATCAGTTTAATACTGGTTGTCCTTCTGTAAATGCTCAATTTTTTGATGAATATTATTTACTACCTCAAGGAGTAAGTCCACTTTCTGCTCCAATTAATTACAATGGAGTTACAGTTCCATTAACTGCTTCATCACCAGTAATTGCTGGAAATCAGTATCATATTAAAATGGTTATTGCAGACAGACAAGATAATGCTTTTGATTCTGCAGTATTTCTAGAAGGTGGAAGTTTAAATATTGGTAATATAGAATTGGGTGGAGATTTTCTTCAAGCTAATGGAACTGCGCTTTGTAACGGAGCATCCTATACAATTACAAGTGATTTAAGTCCTACATTATACACATTTACTTGGACATTAAATGGAACTACTATTGCAGGTGCAACTGGACCAAATTTAACTATAAATTCTCCTGGAGTTTATGCTTTAACTGCAAATTACACCAATACAACTTGTGCTTCTACAGATTCTGTTACTATAGAATATTATGATGTTTTGGTTCCTGGAACTCCAAATAATTTAGTTGCTTGTAACAATTTAGGTTATGCACAATTTACGTTATCACAAAATAATGCATCTTCTTTAGGAACATTAAATCCTGCTACTCATACTGTAAACTATTATTTAAATAGTATTGATGCAAATGCTGGCACACCATCATTATCATTACCAAATCTTTATACGAATACTACTCCATTTACTCAAACAATTTATGTACGTGTTACAAACACAGGAGGATGTTTCAGCATAACCCAATTTAATTTAGTTGTTCAAGATTTGAATCCTCAATTTACAATGACTCCTAATTTTACTATTTGCCCAAACGGAAATGGAACTATATCTATTACGCCAACTAATTTTAATTTACAAAATGCAACGTATTCTTGGACATTAAATGGAAATGCTTTGCCAAATACTACAAATTCAATAACAGCAACTTTGGCTGGAACGTATGTAGTTACTGTAAATAATTCTGGTTGTACTAATACTGGTTCTACTACTTTAACTGTAACACCTTTACCAACTCCAGATGATCCAGCAGATGTTGTATCTTGTGGTAATTATATTTTACCAACTTTATCAAATGGTAATTATTTTAGTGGTACAAACGGAACTGGAATTGCTTATTTTGCTGGAAATAGTATTTCGGCTTCTACAACTTTATATGTTTATTCGCAAAGTGGAACTACTCCAAACTGTACCGCAGAAAATAGTTTTTCAATAACGATTAATAATCAAATTGTAACAGCATTTACTCAAATTGCAAATATTTGTCAAAATACTGTTGCGCCAATTCTATCAACAACTTCATTAAATGGAGTTATTGGAATTTGGAATCCAAGTACAATTGATAGTTCAATTGAAGGAACAATAGTTCATACTTTTACGCCAAATTCTGGACAATGTGCTTCTGGAGCAACTATGAGTATTACAGTAAATCCAACTCCGGTATTAACTCCTATTCAAAATGTAGTTGCTTGTGCATCCTATACTTTACCAACTTTAACACTAGGAAATTATTATTCTCAAAGTAACGGACAAGGATCACAAATTGCTGCTGGAACTGTAATAACTTCATCGCAAACTCTTTATATTTTTGCGCAAAGCAATACAATACCTAATTGTACTGATGAAGAATCATTTAACATAACCATTAATCCTCAAGTTGTACCAACATTTACAGCAATTGGACCAATTTGTCAAAACACAGTTGCTCCTACTTTACCAACTATTTCTAATAATGGAATTACTGGAACTTGGAATGCAACAATAAATACAGCAAACATTGGTAGTACAACATATACTTTTACCCCAATTAATGTAGAATGTGCTACTACTACAACATTAAATGTAACAGTTTTAGCACCAGTTACCGCTACATTTACTCAAATTAATGCTATTTGTCAAAATAATGTTGCGCCAGTTTTACCTTCAACTTCATCAAATGGTGTTGTAGGAATTTGGAATCCAAATACAATTACTACTACAAATTTTGGTACTACTGTTTATACATTTATTCCTAATTCTGGACAATGTGCCACAGGAACAACAATGAATATTACCATAAATCCTGTTCCTATTTTATCTGTAATTCAAGATGTTGCTTCTTGTACCTCATATACTTTACCTGCGTTGATTCTTGGAAATTATTATCCACAAGCTAACGGACAAGGAACTCAAATTCCTGCTGGAACTGTAATTTCTACATCGCAAACAATTTATGTTTTTGCACAAAGCAATACAATACCAAATTGTACAGACGAAGAATCATTTGATGTAACAATAAATCCTATTCCTCAATTTGCAATAACTGGTGGTTGTCAAGGTTCAAGTTACGTTTTAGAAGCATCACCAATAAATAATTCTTTTACAAATAATGTAAATTATTCTTGGACAAATGCAGCTGGAACAATAGTTGGAAACACACAATCTATAACAGTAACTGTTGCAGGAAATTATACTTGTTTGATTACTGTAAATGGAACAGGATGTTTAAAATCTGAAGTGTTTACTGCCAATGATATTACTTGTAGTATTCCTAAAGGTATTTCTCCAAATGCAGATGGATTAAATGATAGTTTTGACTTAACTGGATTAAATGTTACTCAATTAAGTGTTTTTAATAGATACGGAAGTAAAGTTTATGCTAAAGGAAATTATTCTAAAGAATGGTTTGGTCAAGCCGATAATGGAAACGATTTACCAGACGGAACTTACTATTATGTTATAGAAACTGCAACTTCAGAAAACAGATCGGGTTGGGTTTATATAAATAGAGAAAATAAATAATTTTTAAAATTGATTTAAATTAAAATAGAGACTGAAATTTCAGTCTCTATTTTTTTATTTCAATAACGACAAAGATTCTATTAAAACTTCAACAAGAAATTCATTATCCAACTCTTCTAAAGAATAATATCTAAGTGATTTCATCTTACTCCTTTTTTCTGAAATTAATTTATTTGATGTATTTGCAAGCTCAAATCCGTTTACAATTCCTAAATCAACATACTTATTTTTATGATTTACATTAAAATAACAAAAAGGTTTTCCTTTATAATAGTAAAAAGGCAACTTCCATTTATAAAACAATTGTAGATTATTTGGGATGCATTTCTCTATAACCACTTGTAAATTAAAGAGAATTTCTCTAAAATTTTCTGGCTGATTTAAAATGTAACTTTCTGCTGGTTTCATTCTTCAAAAATAAATTAAAAAATAATAGGTAGATTAAAAATTTATTTTAACTTTGCAATTCAAAGTACTTTTATATGGAAGCAAAAGATTATTTAAAAGACATACAAGACATCAAATCTATGATGGCTAATTCTTCTCAGTTTTTATCATTAAGCGGATTATCTGGCATACTAGCTGGAGTTTATTCTTTAATAGGAGCTTTTCTTGCAAACAATTTACTTTCAAGTTATTCTGGTACTAATTATAAAATGACTAGAAACACATCGCCAATTATTGAAACCGAAATTACGAATCAACTATTTTTAATTGCAATTTGTGTTATCGCACTTTCTATACTTACAGGATTAACTTTAAGCGCAAGAAAAGCTAAAAAAAAAGGTGAAACATTATGGAATATATCTTCTAGAAAATTAATTATAAACTTTGGTATTCCTTTACTTACTGGTGGTATATTTGCACTAATACAATTTTTGAAACAAGATTATGTATTAATTGCTCCAATAACCTTACTATTTTATGGTTTAGGATGTGTAAATGCAAGTAAAAATACGTTTAGAGATGTTCGTTATCTTGGAATTACAATGGTAATTTTAGGATTAATTTCAACCTATTATTCTGGATTTGGATTACTTTTTTGGACATTAGGTTTTGGAATTTGTCATATTCTTTATGGAAGCATCATGTATTTTAAATATGATAGAAATTAAGCTATGAAAACTAAAAAAATATTATTAATATCACTAATTTGCTTTGCAACTCTTTTTATTGTTGGAGCGAAATTAAAATCTTCAGAAGTAGAAAATACTTTTAAAATTTTAAAAAATAAAGTTGAAAGTAATTTTAATGATGGTGATATAATTTTTCAAAGTTCACAATCTAAACAATGTGAAGCAGTTAGAATTGCTACTAATTCTAAATTTTCGCATTGTGGAATTATATTTAACGAAAACGGAAAATGCTACGTATATGAAGCAATTCAACCAGTTAAAAAAACACTTTTAAGCGATTGGATAACTCATGGTTTAGGTAATAAATATGTAGTTGCAAGGTTAAAAGATACCACACTTTTAAATGCGGATAATCTTGCTAAAATGAAAGAATATGGTAAAAAAGAATTCAATAAAGAATATGATATCTATTTTGAATGGACAGATGAAAAAATTTACTGTTCAGAATATGTATGGAAAATATATAAAAATGGTGCTAATATTGAACTCTGTAATTTAGAAAAACTAAAATCGTTTAATTTAGATAATCCACAAGTAAAAGCAATACTTGAACAGCGTTACGGAAATAATATTCCGTTAAATGAAGATGTTGTAGCGCCATCGCAACTTGCAGATTCTAATAAAGTAACAATCATTTATACTAATTATTAAGTTTTGATAAACATAATTCAAAATATAAATAAAGCATTTGATCACCGAATTCGTTTGGGCATCATGTCTATATTAATGGTGAACGAAAGTGCCGATTTTAATATGTTAAAAGAACTTCTTGGTGTAACCGATGGCAATTTGGCAAGTCATACCAAAGCATTGGAAGCAGAAAATTATATTCAAATAGAAAAACAATTTATTGGCAAAAAACCCAATACTAAATATATAGCAACAACTAGTGGCAAAAAAGCATTTGCTTCTCACATTGATGCATTAGAAAAATTAATACAAAAAAGTTAAACCTATTTTTTTATTCATTTACTTTGAAATTCAAAGTACTTTTAAAACTAATTATGAAAGAAATTATTATTGAAAGATTTTACAAAATTATCAAAGTACCTTATCAATTTTTATTTAAAAAAAATGAGTCTTGGAATTTAAGTGTAAAAGACTTTTTAAAATATCCTCAAGATTCTTTAGGATTTCACTTGGGTTGCTTTCTACTAAAATACAATTTTAGTGTACAACCAAGTTTAGAAGAACACGATGTATATCATGTACTTACCAATACTGAAGCAACTGTTAAAGATGAAATTCACATGCAATTTTATCTTTTAGGAAACGGCAAACGAAGTCCGTTTGTATTTATAGTAATTATAACTGGTTTATTTTTTTATCCGTTAGAATTAAAAAAATTTATCAAAACTTACAAAAAAGGAAAGCAAGCACATTTATTTCATCACTTAGATTTTTCTAAAATGCTTACCATTCCAGTAACAACAATTCAACAAACTTTTAATATTAAATAACTATGAACTTTATACTAAATATATTTAACAATGCTAAAAAAACCAATATCTTATTAATCTTTTTTTCTATATATTGTTTTTCTTTATTATTATTTAGAGCAAAAATTACAAATTCTACCTATTTATTTTTTTTAATTTGGAACTTATTTCTTGCTGTTATTCCTTATTTAATTTCAAGTTTTTTAATAATTAAAAACAATCAAATACTTAATAAATTAGCACTCATACTTTTATTTTTTTGTTGGTTACTATTTTTACCTAATTCATTTTATATCATTACAGATTTGGTGCATATTGTTCGATCTAGTGGAAATTTATTTTACTTAGACTTAATAATAATTTGCTCATTTGCAACAATCGGTTTTATATTAGGATTACTTTCATTAGAACATTTTAATTTTTTTTTACAACACAAAATAGCAATAAAAAATACAACATACATAATTCTTATAATATGTTTATTATGTGGTTTTGGTATCTATTTAGGTAGAATTTTAAGATACAACAGTTGGGATATTTTAAGTAATCCGATAGAATTATTTATTGATTTAGTGACTGTTGCATTTACACAAAAATCAATTTCATTTTCAATACTTTTTGGCACATTTATCTATTTATCTTATTTATTAAAACAAACTAAAATTTAACTATGGAAACCATTCAAGACTTTAAAAATTTTTCATTTTCTACACAATTTGCAGTCGCTTCGTTTATTATAGGAACTGCTTTATTTGCATCTTATTATATTTTCCCCAATAAAGATGGAATTATAATTCTAGGATTATTCTATACACTATTTGCAGTATTTTTTAACATAATGATAGTAATTAACCTCATATTTCAATGGTTAATAATGCCAATTGAAAGAGAAAATATTGCTGTAAAAATTTTAATTGTACTTGCTAATATTCCTGTGGCATTACTCTATTTTATAATTATTGTTAACTAGATGCATAATTTTAACTATTAATAACTTTTAAATTTTAAAAAAAATGACAACAACTGAAAATCAAAAATCTTTTTTTCAAACTACTACTGCTAAAATGATTATGGTAGGTATATTGACTATACTTTTATTAATTCCACTTAATTATGTTCAAGACTTAATTAATGAAAGAAGTTTAAGGCAAAAAGATGTAGAAAAAGAAACTACAGAAAAATGGGGTAAAAGTGTATATTTTTATGGTCCAATTTTAAAAATTCCTTACAAAGATCCAATATCTAAAAAAAATGAATATGCATATTTTTTTCCAAATAAACTTGATAATAAAACTAAAACAACAATTACCAAACCATTACAAAGAAGTATATATAGTTCTAACGTTTTTAAAACTGAAATGAATTTTACTGGTAATTATTTAAAGGCAAATTTTGATTTAAAAAATATTCCTAGTCAAAATATATTTTGGGATCAAGCTAAAATAATAATAAAAACAACAAACTTAAAAAGTATAAAAGAAGAAGTAAAAATTAAGTTTGATAACAATGAATATATATTTGAACCAATTCATAATCAAAAACAAAATGATACGATAGAATCATTAGAAACAGCTCCATTCAACTATGCTACTAGTAGTAATTATACTAATTTTAATCTTAATATAATTTATAATGGTAGTAATCAAATAAAAATTATTCCAATAGGAAAAACAACGAATGCTACAATGACCTCTAATTGGAGTTCTCCTAAATTTGATGGAAATTTTCTACCAAATACAAAAGAAATAAATGCTAAAGGATTTATTGCAAACTGGAAAATATTACATTTTAATAGACCTTTTTCGCAAACTTATTTTGAAAATTTGCCAAATTTAAAAAAATATGGATTTTCTGTAGATTTTATAACAACAGTTAATGAATATCAACAAAATGAACGTGCTTCTAAATATGGATTTTTAGTAATTGGACTTACTTTTTTAATTTTCTTTTTAATACAATCTTTCAGTAAAATTAATATTCATATTTTTCAATATTCAATGATAGGAATTGCATTATTAATGTTTTACACACTTTTAATTGCAATTACAGAGCACAGTTCGTTTACTTTTGCATATTCTATAGCTTCAATTTCTGTAGTATTATTAATATCGCTATATTCTATATCAATTCTTAAAAACAATAAATTTCCACTTTTAATTGCATCATCATTAAGCATTTTGTATACATTTATTTATGTAATTATTCAGTTAGAAGATTATGCTTTACTTGTTGGAAGTATAGGATTGTTTTTAATCCTTTCATCAGTGATGTATATTTCAAGAAAAATAGATTGGAAATAAATTATAATTATTAAATGCCTTAAAATATAAACTTTAAGGCATTTTTTAGTCAATTTAAAAATTACACAGTTTTAATCCTATCATCATAAACAAACTCTTCTATATCAACTATTTTAAATTGATAACTCTCTTTATGATTTGGATTTAGTAAATAATTAAATTCTTTAGTAATAATAGTAGAAGGAATTTTAATGATTGCTTTATTACTTCCTGTTAACAATGCATTTCCAAATATTCTTGAAATTGTAGGAACAGGAAAAGAATTCCATCCATCTGGAAGATCTTTAATATTAACCTCATAAATTTCATTATCTGGAATCTCTATTAAAGTAAAACTTAACAATTTTGGAATTTCATAAGCACTTAAATTAACTGAATATTCTAATACAGACAATGCTCTACTAGAAGATGTATATAAACAAGCAACACCAACAGGATTCCATCTTCCACCGAACAATCTTGCACCTTCGCCAAGTAAATCGTTACAATATTCTGTTTTACCTACTCTATAAACTACCATTATAATAAATTAAGAGTAAACACCATATTCTATTCTTCCTAGTATATTTTTAATTTCCTCTCTACCAAACTGATTATCAACTATATCGTACGGAATTTTATTACCTAATGCTTTATTTGGCTTAAACATCCAATCATTAAACTTGCCTTCATCTTCAAAAACTTTGTAACCATAAGAATATAAATCACTTAATGCTAAAATTCTTTCAGAAACGGTATTGCTGTATTTTTCTGTACCTTTATTATTAATTAAAGTAGCTCTAGTTACAGATAATGCTTGAGACAATTTATCATAATCTAAGGAAGCTCTTTGTTTTAATTTTTCTAGATTAATCTTAGATAATCCAGCTTTTAAAATTTTCATTTTATCAAAAGAAACCATTTGATACTCTGGAACTTTTATAGAATTTCCATATAATATTGACTTAGAAAATGTAGGTACAACAAAGTTACCATAAGCTACAGATGGTTCACTTACAATTGAAAGATTTTCATTTTCATTGATTTTATATTTTGCCATAGTATAGTTTACTTATAAATAAAGTATAAAATTATACTAAATTATTTAGAAAAAAAACTTTTTAATAACTTATTTACATTTAAAATAAAAAATTACTCAAAACTCAGTCCAATTTGTCCATCATCGCCAGTTTCTGTTTGAATATCTTCACTAACATTGTCTTCTTCTGCAACTTCTATTTCTTCAATAATTTCTTCCTCAGGTTCTTCAAATGGTAATGATTCTAACAAATTTACTTGTTTTAATTTATCAGCAGTTAATTGATTACCAATTGCTTTTATACCTTTTACGGCAATAAATTCTTCTAGATTTATGGTTTGATTTTCTTTTTGAACACCTTTAATTTTTGTAAAAACTATTTCTGCCATTGGTCGCCAATCGGTAGAAACAATTTCAAGTTGCGATTTTTCATGTTCTGTAATAAAAATTTCTTCCTTATTTTCATTTTCAACCAAGAAACGTTTAACAAAATAACGTTCCTTTTCGCCATCATAATAAATGGTGGAAATTGGTTTTTTAGGATGCCATTTTTCAAGAACTATCATATCTTCATCGAAATGAGTTGTCAATTCTGGAATAATAGTTTTTAGTTTTCCTGTTTGATTAATAATTAACAATCTATCATTTGGTCTAAACTCGCCAAGCAATTCACCTCTTCCATCTACATTTAGTTTTTGAACTGTATCATCAAACCAAACTTTTCGTGGACGTAAAGTAGAAATTCCTTTTTCCTTTAATTCAATTTTTTTAATTGGATATTTGGTAACTGTATTTCCTCTAGAAGCTCTTCCTTTTATGGCAATATCTGTAAAATCTAAATCCCATTTCAGTTTTTTCACACTTCCAACCTGACGCAATAAAATCGTAACAACCTCAGCTTCACCATTAGGATTTGCAGAGAAATATAAGGTTTGCGAACCAGCTTTTTCTTGAGTTAAATCATAAAATTTATCTCGTGTAACACCAGAAACATTAAAACGTTTTATAAATGTAGAACCATTTTTTCCATCGCGATACATCATATTATAAATGGTTCGCTTGTCATTTTTATCAAAAATTGCAATATGAATAATGTCTTTACCAATAAATTTCTTTTCGTCTACTTTGGTAATCATCATTTTTCCATCACGCAAGAAAACTATAACATCATCAATATCAGAACAATCGGCAACATATTGATCTTTCTTTAAACCTGTTCCCAAGAAACCTTCTTCCATATTAACGTATAGTTTTGTGTTTCTTAAAACTACTTTAGTAGCTTCAATAGTATCAAAACTTCTTAGTTCTGTTTGGCGATCGCGACCTTTTCCATATTTATCTTTCAATCGTTGGAAAAAATCAATTGCAAAATCTATGATATTGGCCAAATGATGTTTCACTTGTTCCATTTCGTCTTCCAATTTTGAAATAGCATCGTCTGCTTTATCAGAATCGAAACGTGTAATACGAATCATAGGAATTTGTGTCAATTTATTCAAATCTTCATCATGAATTTCTCTAACAAACGATTTTTTAAAGGGTTCAAATTGTTTGTACAAATAGTCGTAAAGCGTTTCTCTATCGTGATATAATTTGAAATCAATATACATTTCTTCACGAATGAAAATCTTCTCTAAAGTTGAAAAATGCCATTTATTTTCAAGCTCAGCTAGTTGAATTTCTAATTCACGTTTTAGCAAATCGACCGTTCTATTGGTAGAAATTTTTAACATTTCAGAAACGCCAATAAACAAAGGTTTGTTGTCTTCAATAACACATCCCAAAGGCGCAATTGAGCTTTCGCAAGCTGTAAAAGCATACAAAGCATCAATCATTTTATCTGGTGAAACGCCAGGATATAGATGAATTAAAATTTCAACTTCGGCAGCAGTATTGTCTTCAATTTTCTTGACTTTTATCTTACCTTTTTCATTGGCTTTTAAAATACTATCAATTAAAGTTGAAGTATTTGTAGAAAACGGAATTTGAGTAATTACTAATGTTTGCTTGTCAAATTGAGTGATTTTTGCTCTTACTCTAACTCTTCCACCACGAAGTCCATCATTATAATTAGAAACATCTGCAATACCAGCAGTTAAAAAATCTGGAAAAAGTGTAAAGGATTTTCCTTTTAATATTTTTATAGATGAATCTATTAATTCATTAAAATTATGAGGTAAAATTTTAGTAGAAAGTCCAACAGCAATTCCTTCTGCACCTTGCGCCAAAAGTAACGGAAATTTTACAGGAAGATTTACTGGTTCGGCTCTTCTACCATCGTAAGAAAGTCCCCATTCTGTAATTTTTGGAGAAAATAAAACATCATGACCAAATTTACTAATTCTGGCTTCAATATATCTTGATGCTGCAGCATTATCACCGGTTAAAATATTTCCCCAGTTTCCTTGCATATCGATAATCAAATCCTTCTGACCAATTTGTACCATTGCATCGCCAATACTAGCATCTCCATGAGGATGATACTGCATTGTGTGCCCAACAATATTGGCGACTTTATTGTAACGACCATCATCTAACTCTTTCATTGAGTGCATAATACGTCGTTGAACAGGTTTAAAACCGTCTTCAATTGCTGGCACTGCACGTTCCAAAATTACATAGGAAGCATAATCCAAAAACCAATCTTTGTACATTCCTGTAACTTTGGTAATGGTATCTTCTGAATTTTCTTGATGGTCATAAAAATGATTTCCGCCAGACGATTTTATGTCTTCGAAACCTTCTTCAATTGCGTCATCATTCGTTTCTTCGTTTAACTCTTCGTTTAACTCTTCGTTAAATTCGTCTTCGTTTGGGATTATGTTATCTTCTTCTTCGTCTTTCATTTATTGAAATATTTTCTAATGGAATTTGGAACTTTCTGATTCCAAAATTTATCTTCAAGATGAAAAGCGTGAAATGTATTTTCATTTGTTCTTTCATCAGGAAATAAAATATATTTATTGTTTGGTAAATTATCAAAATTTACATGAAAATTAGCTCTATTCCTCAAATCAAAAATTGCTGTTTCCAGTAAATCTTCCGATTCTTTATCAGTTGTTAATAATTGTGATTCTCCAATTTGTGCAATTATTAACTTTCCATCATTTCTCCTTCTACCATGTTTTGTATAACTTGAATTGAAATTTCTTTTTGGCAATTTTGAATTTATAAGAGTCCATAATTCTTCTGCATTGTTGAATTGATCAAGTCCTTCAATTACATTCTTTGAAAGGTTGATATTGATTTTGGTCTCATTATAAATAAAATCTTCAATACCTATAAATTTACCAAAAATATCTTTTATTTTATCCTTAAACTTTGGTTTATAATTATCCTCTTCAATATTTTTCATTGAATTTTGGAATGCTACCTTATTATAAAATGTCATAATATTTACCTGAAGTGGTACTTCAAACAACAACTGAAATTGTTTGATAGTGTCAACGTTTAATCCTTCAACAAAAAAAACATCATCAATATAAAATACAAAATTATGCTCCATTATTATAAGTCAAATAAAAAATCTGTATCAATTGTACTTTGATCAAAAAATCCCTCTGGAGCAAAACTTATTCTTCCGCCTTCTTTCACTTCCACTTTTTTTGCAACCGAACAATGATAATCTTCATCTCTATCAAATTGATAAATACTAACATTATTTCTATCAATTCCTTTCTTTGTCTCTTCGTAAAGTTTAGATTGCACTAAAATTCCGTTAATAATATGATCTGAATGAGTTTCTATTATAATTTGAATTCCAGCTTGAGCTGCCAAACATATTAATTCGGTAAGTTTTGAAATTCCGCTTGGATGAAGATGAGCTTCTGGATTTTCAATTATTAATAAGGCATCAGGCTTTGCTGAAAGTATTGCGACAATTATTGGAAGAACATATGAAAGTCCAAAACCAACATTTAATGCAGAAAACTTATTAGTTTTTTCATTTCCATATTGAGTATCATATTGATACTTCAACTCAAAACCTAATTTACCATTATCTTCTACTATAACATTTACCCCTTTACTAATTTCTTTTTCCCAACTTGTAACTTGATAAATTAATTCTTCCTCTGACGAATTATTATTTATTAATTCTTTTAATACTCTATGAGACTGATTTTTATGCAAAAAATGAATACAGAATTCCGCATTTCCTTCAATAAGTGATATTTGCTTATATTTTTCAACAACAACATCATCTTTTTTGTATGATTCTTGAGGACCAATTCTATTTGAACTTATGTATTGAAAATTTTCATTAAATAAACTAATTTTTGGATTTATACCATTTTCAAATTTATTCTTTTTTGAGTTTATTAATGTTTTTGTGTAATCATTATTTTCTAATTCAAATGAAAAAATATAATCGTCTATTTCGGTTTTGATTTGAAATGTTATTTCATCATTCTCAGAATATTGATAAAATGCGTCTGCAATAGTACCTATTTTTATTGGGTTTGATAATAAATCTAAATACTCAAAATTAGTTTTATTTAAATGAGCTTCACGTAAAAGCAATAATGGCTGAAAAACTGAAGATTTACCAACACTATTTATACCACAAAAAACAGTAAGATTTGCTAAATCAATTTTTGTATTCTTGTGACTTTTAAAATTATTAATTTCTAAATATTTAATCATTATAATACTTTTTAATTAGTTCTCCAATTTCCTTATTTCTTTTATTAACGCTTTCTTTTGTAGCTGTACCAGTTGAAATCGAATTTAAAAAACTTTTATCAGTTAATTGTTTTTGTATTAAAGACTCATAAAATTCAAACTTATTTTTAATTAAATTTTCTTTTTGAGAATTATTAAGTAATGCAAAAGCTACTGATAATGCTTCAAATAAGGGTTTGTTTATTGGTTTTCTGTTTGGATCAGCCATACTTGTTCTTCTCCTAAACGCATCATTCCCAAATATAGAATCAGCAACTTCGAGTGCTTGATAAAATGCATACTTTATTTTCTCTTGTTCAGATTTACTTTCTGAAACTAAAAGTGTACCTTCTGTAAGAAAATTATCCATATCAGGTTCATACTTTTGATATCCTTTCAAATAAAATGCTACAAACCGACTTGCAAAATCTAAATCTTCTTGTCTATCTACTTTAACACGGTTATCCGTAACCTTTAAAAATATTTGAGCTTCTTTAGAATTACCCCTAACTAATTGTTTTAAAAAATCAATTCTATATCCCCAAAGTAATGCAGTACGAAGTTCTTGAGAACTTAATTCAATTGATCCTTGATTAATTCTTCTAAAAATATTATGTTTAACTTTCTCTGGAGTATCTTTCTGTATTAAATTTATTGTAATTTGAGATTGATTAATATTTCTTTGATAATTTCTTTCTAAATCATCCCAACCCAAACCATTTAATTTTTTCAAAAATTCTAGGTTCGATAATTTAAATTTTTTATCCAAAACAAACTCTCTAATTGTAGTGACTCGTTGTAATCCATCAACAACCCACCAAATATCAAGTTCTCTTTCATCAAAATAAAACAATGGAATAGGCAATCTTAACATTAGCGATTCAATAAATCTACTTTTCCTTTTTGGATCCCACAATCCTGATTTTCGCTGATATTCTGGGATTTTCACTTCTTCATATTGCAATTTATCAACTAGTTGTCCTATAGTTAATGGTACAATTTTAATATTAATCTTTTGTGGGTCGAATGGTTCTATTATTTCAACATCATCATTACCTTTTTCTTCTTCTATTTGATTATCGTCAAATTCAAATAAATCAAATTGATCTAATTCTTCGTTTTTTAAATTTTTGTGTTCATTTTCCATAATGCAAAATTAATCATTTAAAAATAATCTATTTTTTAGTTGATTTTAAGTCAGAGCAAAATTGTCCAATTAATGATTGGATAATTTGAAATCTATCTGTTTTAAATTGTTCAGTCGCTGACTGAACAATTGTAAAAATTTGATTTTCAGACCAAACGAATTCTTCAGGTAATAACTGAACAATTGATGGATAAGTTTGAAAAAACTTCTTAAAAGTATGTAAAGAAGTAAAAGACATACCTTTAATCTTTTTTTCTTTTAATCTTTCAGCAATATTTCTATATAATTTATCTCCATATTCTGCTCTTTCTTGACCTTTTTGTTCTATTTCAAACAAGTACATTCCGATAATCCAATTTCGTAAAGTGTAAGCATAATTAACCTGCTTATTAGCATAATAGCTGAAATAAGAATGAATATTTTCAATTTGACCTGATATATTTTCTAGGTTTTGCACTAACTTATTATTAATCGTTTTATAAACTTAATTTTTATTTTTTAAACTGTTTTCTAAATAATCAATTTCTTTTTTTAATTTCTCCAGTCTTAATAAATTCTTTTCTGTTTTCTTCTTTTTATCAATACTATCAAATAATTTTATTTTCCATTTAAGTTGAATTTCTTCAAATGGTGTTGTTTTGGATTTATCAATATTTAAAATTATTTTGTCTAATTTATCAGCTTCTGCATCAGCATCTTCTGGATAACCATAAAAAGTAATTTCATTTAAAAAACAACCTATAATATCTTGTAGCGTAAATTCTTTTACTCCTTTAAAAAAAGTTTTTTTTGTTACTTTTCGATTTTCATCCCACAAATTTCCAAATTCAGTGTATTGATAAGTTATTTTCTTGTTTATCTTAAACTTTGCTTCCTTAATTTCATTTAAATTAACAAATGATAATGAATAAGAATCTTTTTCAAATTCTACTTTGCCGTTAACTTGAGCATACTGTGAAATTTCAAATTTAGGTTTTCCAAACTCTTTTATATTTTCAACTTCTCCAACCCAAGAAAATTCTAATTTAGAAATTTTAGATTTATTATCATTTAATGATTTTAAATTCATCTCTTCATAGTAAAGATTTAAATTATATCCTTTAGTAAATGATTGAAATAAAAAATCAACCTCTGTTTCAAATTCTTTTAAAATATTCATTAAATCTTCAACAGTAAAATCGTAATCAATTTTAGGAAATGCATTTAAATAATAGGAAATAGATTTATCTATTGCAATAAATTTCTTTTTACTTTTGGTAAATAAACCTTCTTTTTTTAAATAAATAAAATCCATTATTATCTAGATTCTGAAATTAATTTAGGTAATTTTAATTATATTCTTTTATAAAATATTTTACCAACTCTATTTATGTGTTCTTTTAATGAATCTGATGTTAGATTTTTGTAAATTGAGATATCAAATTTATATGGAATGTAACTTTCATCTAAATCGTTCCAAAATTTATTAAAGTCCTCATCTGTTACATCACCAATCAATGTAATATCAATATCTGAACCTTCTTTATAATTTCCTTTGGCACGAGAACCATAAATTATAACTTCATCAATTGATAAACATTTATCAATTATTTGATAAATTTCTAGAAAACTTTTAGGATAGATTCCAAACATTACAAATAGGTTTTCATTTTATTTTCAAAAATTATAAAAGTTTCTAAATAACTATTTAAAATAATTTCTAATATTACTTTTATTTCTGATTGATCATAAATATGTGAAGTTAAATTTCTACTTTTAATCATTGAAAACCATATCTCACCATTTGTAATTAAACCAACATTAAATGCTTCTTTTACAGTAGTTTTGCTTCCAAATAAATCTATTTTACCTTGGCTTTCTAAAAAATCTTTCATCACTTTCCAGGATAACTCTTGTGTAACTTCAAAAGCTTGTATAACTCCTTGAAGTTCCAAATCTGTAAATACTCGTTCTATTTGTAATTGTTTGGCATTTTTTAATTGCTCAAGAGCTTTTATAAAATGTTCAAATCTTTGTTTCCAACGTATATCATCTTTTTCCATAACTTTTAATTCTGTTCAATAACATCCAATTCTACTTTCAAATTATTGATAATAAAAACTTGTCTGTCTGGTGTGTTTTTTCCCATATAAAATTCCAACAATTTCTCAATTGATGTTGCTTTATCCAACATAACTGGATCTAATCGAATATCGGCTCCAATAAAATGCTTAAACTCGTCTGGCGAAATTTCTCCCAAACCTTTAAATCGTGTAATTTCTGGTTTCGGTTTTAACTTTTCAATAGCATCAACTCGCTCTTGTTCTGAATAACAATAAATGGTTTCTTTTTTATTTCTAACTCTAAACAACGGCGTTTGCAGGATGTATAAATGTCCATCTTTTATCAATTCTGGAAAAAATTGCAAGAAAAAAGTAATCAATAATAATCTAATATGCATTCCGTCTACATCGGCATCAGTTGCAATTACAATGTTGTTGTAACGCAAATCTTCCATTGATTCTTCTATGTCTAATGCTGCTTGAAGCAAATTAAACTCTTCGTTTTCATACACAATTTTTTTACTCATTCCGTATGAATTCAAAGGTTTTCCACGCAAACTAAAAACAGCTTGTGTATTTACATCACGAGATTTGGTTATAGAACCAGATGCAGAATCTCCTTCGGTGATAAAAAGTGTACTTTCTAAATATCTTGGGTTTTTAATATCTGATAAATGAACTCTACAATCGCGTAATTTTTTATTGTGCAAACTCGATTTTTTAGCTCTGTCTTTGGCTAATTTTCTAATACCAGAAAGTTCCTTTCGTTCACGTTCTGCCTGTAAAATTTTACGCAAAAGTAAATCAGCAACTTCTGGATTTTTATGCAAGAAATTATCAAGTTTAGTGGTAATAAAATCGTGAATAAAAGTACGAACTGTTGGTCCTTTTGGTCCAATATCTGTAGAACCCAATTTGGTTTTAGTTTGACTTTCAAAAACCGGCTCTTCTACTCTAACAGAAACCGCAGAGACAATAGATTTTCTAATATCCGATGCTTCAAAACCTTTGTTATAATATTCACGAATGGTTTTTACTATAGCTTCTCGAAAGGCATTTAAATGCGTTCCACCTTGCGTAGTGTTTTGACCGTTTACAAACGAATGGTATTCTTCAGAATATTGTGATTTACTGTGTGTTAAAGCAATTTCGATATCATCGCCAAGCAAATGTATAATTGGATAAACAGAATCTTCTTCGGTAATTGTTTCTTCTAATAAATCTTTTAATCCGTTGTCTGAATAGTATTTTTCGCCATTATAATATATTGATAATCCAGTATTTAGATAACAATAATTTTTAAGCATTTTAATAACATACTCATTTCTATATTTATAATTTTTAAAAATTAATTCATCTGCAATAAAAGATACCTTAGTTCCTTTTCGTTTGGTACTTTCTTGAAGTTCTTCGTCTAGCGTTAAATTTCCTGCTGAGAATTCTGCAGCTTTTTGTTGGTTATCACGAACCGATTCTACACGAAAATAATTAGACAAAGCATTCACCGCTTTGGTACCAACTCCATTTAATCCTACCGATTTTTTAAACGCTTTCGAATCGTATTTTCCACCAGTATTCATTTTAGAAACTACGTCAATAACTTTACCAAGCGGAATGCCACGACCATAATCGCGAACGGTTACCATTTTGTCTTTTATGGTTACTTCTATAGTTTTTCCTGCTCCCATTACGAACTCATCAATACAATTGTCGAGTACTTCCTTTAATAAAATATAAATTCCATCATCTGGAGACGAACCATCGCCGAGTTTCCCAATGTACATTCCAGGACGTAATCTTATGTGTTCTTTCCAGTCTAATGAACGAATATTATCGTCGTTATATTGATCTTGTTCTTGCATTTTAAAACTATCGAATTTGTGCTAATATAGTGAATCTAGTCAGATTTAAAAACAGGTTTTTGAGAAGTTATTAAGAATGTTTTTGACAATTTTAAGTACAATTTTAAAGGTTAAAAACCTATTAACCAAATACCATTATCCGCCATTTTTTATTTTTTTTAGTAAAAATGGCGGATTATGTATGTTATTTATTTCCATATTTAAAAATAAATTGTACTTTTGGTAAAAGATTTATAGTATGGAATTAATAGGAAGATTTAACGAAAAAAAACTTTTACAAGAAATTGTTGGCAATGACAAACCAGTATTTATTGCAGTTTATGGCAGAAGAAGAGTTGGAAAAACTTACTTGATAAAAGAATATTTTAAAAATAATTTTACATTTTATGCTACTGGTTTAGCCAATAGCAATACCAATTCGCAATTAATTAATTTTGGACTTGCGTTAAATCAATCTTTTAATAATGATTTTGAAACACCTAAAAATTGGCTTGAAGCATTTTACCTTTTAAAAAATCAATTAGAAAAAAAGAAAAGTAAACGAGTAATTTTTCTTGACGAGTTGCCTTGGTTTGACACTAAAAAATCGGAATTTATTTCCGGATTAGAGTGGTTTTGGAATAGTTGGGCAAGTTCTCAAGAAAATTTAAAACTTATTGTTTGTGGTTCTTCGGCTTCGTGGATGTTAAATAAATTAATTGCTAATCGTGGCGGTTTACACAATAGAGTTACTCATAGAATGAAAATTGAACCTTTTACATTGTATGAAACAGAGCTTTTTTTAGAAAGTAAAAATATAAAATTAGACAGATACCAAATTGCCAATTTATATATGGTTATGGGAGGAATTCC
>JAYVKR010000078.1:0-12640 GCA_043768185.1 Flavobacterium sp. | reverse complement strand
CTTTTTTGAGGCTTTTCGCCGAAAAAAAGATTGAAACGAATAGCGGGAATAGCTTCAAATAAAAAAACTAACTGAATAAAAATTTAAAAATGAAAGTTACAATAGTAGGAGCAGGAAATGTAGGAGCATCTTGTGCGGATGTTATTTCTTATAGAGGAATTGCAAGTGAAGTAGTATTATTAGATATCAAAGAAGGTTTTGCCGAAGGTAAAGCTATGGATATCATGCAATGTGCTACAAATACAGGTTTTAATACGCAATTGTCAGGAGTTACAAACGATTATTCTAAAACAGCAAACAGCGATGTTGTTGTGATAACTTCTGGGATTCCAAGAAAACCAGGAATGACTCGTGAAGAATTAATTGGTATCAATGCTGGAATCGTTAAGTCGGTTGTAGAAAACGTATTGGTTCATTCTCCAAATACTATTGTAGTAGTGGTTTCAAACCCAATGGATACAATGACTTACTTAGCTTTGAAATCTACAGGTTTACCAAAAAATAGAATTATAGGAATGGGTGGTGCTTTAGATAGCTCACGTTTCAGATATTATTTATCGAAAGCATTAGACAAACCAGCAAACGATGTTTCGGCAATGGTTATAGGAGGTCACGGTGATACAACTATGATTCCATTAACTAGATTGGCTTCTTATAACGGAATTCCAGTTTCGGAATTTCTTTCTCAAGAACAATTAGACAAAGTGGCTGCTGATACTATGGTTGGTGGCGCAACATTAACAGGATTATTAGGAACTTCAGCTTGGTATGCACCAGGAGCTTCGGTTGCTTATCTTGTAGATAGTATTTTGAATAATCAAAAGAAAATGATTGCTTGCTCAGTAATGTTAGACGGGGAATATGGACAATCTGATATTTGTATCGGAGTGCCTTGTATTATTGGTAAAAACGGTATAGAAGAGATTGTAAATATCAACCTAAACGATAACGAAAAAACGTTATTTGCGAAAAGCGCTGACGCTGTTCGAAATATGAATGCTGATCTAAAATCAGTTTTAGCTTAATTTATTAACTACAAATTATACTAAGAATTTCACGGTGTTCGCAAAGAATCTAAAAACCTAGTGAACTTTGTGAAATTCTTAGTGTTCTTTGTGGTTAAATTTATATATTTGCACGTTTTGTGAAAATATGGTAGTGTTTCATAGCCTATTTTTATGATTCAAAATAAAGGAAACAAACAAAAGAATTAATTAATTTTTACACAGAATGCAGAATAGAGGACTTATTAAATTTATTGCAATAATATTTGCACTGGTAAGTATTTACCAACTTTCTTTCACTTTTGTTGCCAACGGTGTAAAAAACGATGCTAAAGCATTTGCTACAGCAAAAATTAGCGAACTAAAATCTAAAGGTATTGCCAATAATAAATTACCTGACGGAAACTCATTAGAAGTAAAATACCTTGATTCACTTAAAAAAGTTGAAGTTTACAATATGGGTTTCACAAGCTTTAACTATGATGAAGTTAGTAAAAAGCAAATAAATAAAGGTCTAGATTTAGAAGGTGGAATTAATGTAATTCTTCAAATTTCTGTAAAAGATATTCTTAACGGATTGGCAAATGAGTCTAAAAATCCATTTTTTGTTAAAGCGTTGGATGGAACTGCTGGAATTAGAGAAGGTAACGAACCTTATTTAGATGCATTTTTTAGATCGTTCGAAGCATCAGCTGCAGGAACAAATACTAAATTAGCTTCGCCAGATATTTTTGCAAATAAAAATTTATCTGACGAAATTAACTTTAAAATGACTGATAGCGAAACTAAAAAAGTTATTAGAAAAAAAGTTGACGAATCTGTAGAATCTGTATTTGGAGTATTAAGAAAACGTATTGACAAATTTGGAGTTACGCAACCAAACATTGCTAAACTTGGGCAAACCGGAAGAATTTTAATTGAACTTCCTGGTGCAAAAGACGAAGATAGAATTAAAAAATTAGTTTCAAGCAGAGCACAATTAGAGTTTTGGGAAACTTATAAAATTGAAGAAATTGGTGGTTTTCTTGAAGCTGCTAATAATGCTTTAAAATTAACTGAGAAAAATGTTAAAGTTGCTACACCAATTGTACCTGCTGATACAATAAGTAATTTAATTACAGACAAATCTAAAGATTCTGTAAAAGAAGGAGAAAAAGCACTTGGTCCATTATTAGAAAAATTTGTTTCTGGTGGTGGTGGAGCAATTTTAGGAATTGTTGCTGAAAAAGATACTGCTGCAATTAGTTCGTTTTTAAAGAGAAAAGATATTGTTGCTTTAATTCCTGCAGACAAGCGTTTTGTAAAATTTGCTTGGGGTAAAGAAACAGAAACTGTTGACGAAAAAACTAAAAAGTCTACTACGACTTTTGAATTATATGCCTTAAAAGGAAATAAAGACAATAAAGCACCAATAAGTGGTGGAGTTATTTCTGATGCTAGAGATTCTTTTGATCAATTTGGTAAACCATCAGTTTCAATGCAAATGAATGGTCAAGGCGCAAGAGCTTGGGAACAAATGACTGCGAAAGCTGCTGCACAAAAAAGTTGTATTGCAATAGCACTTGATAATGTAGTATATTCTGCACCAAGTGTAAATGAGGCAATTGCTGGTGGAAGTTCTATTATTTCTGGAACATTTGATGTAACAGAAACTCAAGATTTAGCCAACGTTTTAAGAGCTGGAAAACTTCCTGCTGCTGCAGAAATAGTGCAATCAGAAGTAGTTGGACCATCACTTGGAGAAAAAGCAATTAAAGCTGGATTAATATCTTCTTTAGTCGGACTTTTACTAGTATGTTTATGGATGGTTTTCTATTATGGAAAAGCTGGTTGGTATGCAAATGTTGCTTTATTAGTAAATTTACTTTTCTTATTCGGAATATTAGCAAGTTTGGGTGCAGTGTTAACTTTACCTGGAATTGCTGGAATCGTTTTAACATTAGGAACTGCGGTTGATGCAAACATAATTATATATGAACGTGCCAAAGAAGAACTTAGAGAAGGACATTCACTTGCCGATGCAGTAAAAACTTCTTACGGATGGAAAGGTGCAATGCGTTCTATAATCGATGCCAACGTTACACACATTTTAACTGGAGCAATTTTATTTATTTTTGGAACAGGACCAATTCAAGGTTTTGCAACTACATTGTTAATAGGTATTTTTACATCATTATTTACTTCAATCTTTATTGCAAGAATTTTTATTGATAGAGACGTTGCTAATGGTAAAGAGTTAACTTTTACAACATCGGTTACTAAAAATTGGTTTACAGGTTTCCATTTTGATTTCTTAGGAGCAAAAAAATGGACTTATGCAATATCAAGTACAGTAATTATAGTAAGTTTTATTTCATTCTTTACTAATGGTTTAGATCAAGGTGTTGATTTTGTTGGAGGAAGAACGTTTCAAATTAGATTTGAAAAACCAGTAGAATCTACTCAAGTATCAGAAGAATTATCAAAAGCATTTGGAACTCCTGTTGAAGCTAAAGTATTTGGCGATAACAATCAATTAAAAATTACAACTAAATATAAAATTGATAAAGAAGGATCAGAAGCTGATAAAGAAGTAAATGTAATTTTACATAAAACATTGTCTAAATATTTTACTAACACAGATTATAATAAATTTACAAATTCTTACGATGGTAAAGAATTAGGAGTTTTACAATCATCTAAAGTTGGCGCTTCAATATCTGAAGATATTAAAACCAATTCGTACTGGGCAGTTCTTGGTGCAATGGGAGTTATTTTCTTGTATTTAATGATGTCTTTTAGAAAATACCAATATTCACTTGGAGCAATTGCTGCAGTTGCGCACGATGTTATTTTTGTATTAGGAGTTTATTCTTTATGTTATAAATTTATGCCTTTCCACATGGAAATGGATCAACATTTTATTGCTGCAATCTTAACAGTAATTGGATATTCTATGAACGATACCGTAATTGTATTTGATAGAATTAGAGAATTTATTGCAGGAAAAAGAAAAGGTACTTTTAAAGATGTAGTAAACGCATCAATTAACACAACCTTGTCAAGAACAATAAACACTTCATTAATGATGATATTAGTGTTATTAACAATGTTTATCTTTGGTGGAGAATCTATTAGAGGATTTATCTTTGCAATGTTAATTGGTATTGTAATTGGAACTTATTCTTCATTATTCATTGCAACACCAGTATTGGTAGACTCAATGAGTAAAAAAGATGTTGCCGAAATTGAGAAGCGTCATACAGAAGCAGCTTAATTTTAAGCAAACAATATATAGAAACTATCTTAGAAATAAGGTAGTTTTTTTTTGACTCAATTTAAAAGTATACATTATAAAATTTAAAAGCATTTTATAAATTTATTTCGTAACGAATGGCTTGGTCTTTATTTATCAACCATTTTCCTGCCTTACATTCTATTCCCGATAAAAATCGGGAGATGCCATTTCAGTCAGGGTTAAATAATAAATGTATTGATTACTTATAGCTTAGATTTTAACAAGTTAAAAGATATAAAGAAATAACATTTCTTATTTTAATGAAAATCTATTTTATTATAAGAACAAAAAAAGAGCGCTTAATCAGCACTCTTTTAAAAATATAAGTTTAAAATGATTTTAATTTAATGTAATTTCATCTCGTTTTGCTCTAAAAATAAAGTAAATTCCAGCAATTACAAACGGAATACTTAACCATTGTCCTGTAGATAAAGCATTAAACATTGTCAACTTTTCAATTCCACCTTGACTTCCTTTTACATATTCCACTACAAACCTAACAGACCAAAGTAGTATCAAGAATACTCCAAAAATAAGACCTTGTTTCTCAGCAGCTTTGGTTTTCCAATAAAGAAATAAAAGTATAAGAAATACAAATATATAGCAAAATCCTTCATACAACTGGGTTGGATGTTTCATTGGTACTTCATTCAATAAATTTATAAATTTAGGATCACTCACAATAGCATCATAAGCTTTATCAGCATCTGCAATTTGAGTTCTTTTTACAACATCTTGTGGAGTAAAATAATCTCTAATAAATTTAATTCCATAGGTTGTATTTGTAGTTTCAACACCAACAATTTCTGAGTTAAAAAAGTTACCTAGTCTAACAAAAACAGCTCCACTTGCCACCGGAATAACAACTCTGTCTAAAACCCAAAGTATTGGTTTATAAATAATTTTTTTACTATAAAAATACATTACAATTATCATTGATACTGCTGCACCATGACTTGCCAATCCTGTAAAACCAGTAAAATGAAATTCAGGTTCAAATTTTACAGGCAATAAAATTTCACCAATGTTGTTTCTAAAATAAGGCCAATCATAAAAAAATACGTGACCAAGTCTTGCTCCAACTAATGTGGCAAGTACAGACCAAATAAAAAGTGTATCGAGTTTATCAATAGACTCATTTTCTCGTACAAATATTTTTTTCATTATGTACCAACCCAACCCAAAAGCTACTACAAACATTAAGCTGTAATATCTCAATGTTATTGGTCCTAAATGTATTCCTTCTGATGGATTCCAAATCATTTCTTGCATTATTTTAAAATTTAAAAAGTCAAATTTAGTTTTTTAAAAACTATAAAAACTAAAAATTTTGTTATTTATGAGAACACTTTCTATCTGGAACAGGATCAAATCCAGTTTTTCCCCAAGGATTGCAACTTAGTATTCTTTTTACACCAAGATAACTTCCATAAAACAATCCGTGAATTTTTAAAGCTTCAATAAAATAACTAGAACAAGTTGGTTCAAACCTGCAAGTTGATGGTAAAAATGGCGAAATAGCTTCTTGATAAAACCTAATTAAAAGATATAATGGATAGGTTAAAATTTTAGAAAACATTTCAATAAATTTAAATATTAATTAGAAATACTAAAACCTGTAACGTCTTTACCATCTTTTAGTTGAATACCCAAAACTAAAAGTTTATCACGAATTTCATCAGACAATTGCCAGTTTTTATTAGCTCTAGCTTCGTTTCTCATTACAATTAGCATTTCAATTACACCTTCTAGTTTTTCTAAATTATTTTCAGATGCTTTTTCATCTTTAATACCAAGAACTTCATAAATAAATGTATTTAAAGTGGTTTTTAAAACATTTAGATCATCTTTAGTAATGGTTTCTCTTTTATCGTTTAAAACATTTACAAATCGAATTCCTTCAAACAATTGCGCAATTAAAATTGGCGTATTAAAATCGTCATTCATAGCATCGTAACAACTTTTTTGCCACGATAAAATGTCTAGAGTAGAAGTAGTGCTAGATTCAAGTTCTACTAGCAATTCCATTCCTTCCATTAATCTATAAAAACCTTTTTCGGCAGCTAAAATGGCATCATTAGAAAAATCTAAAACACTTCTATAATGAGCTTGAAGCATAAAAAATCTTGCCACATTGGGTTCAAATCCTTTGCTTAAAAATTCGCTTTCGCCTGTAAAAATTTCACCAGGAAGAATATTATTTCCAGTAGATTTCGACATTTTTTTACCATTCAGCGTCAACATATTCGCATGCATCCAGTAATTCACAGGACTATTACCAGTACAAGCTTCATTTTGCGCAATTTCACATTCGTGATGCGGAAATTTCAAATCCATTCCGCCACCATGAAGATCAAATCTTTCACCTAAATATTTAGTACTCATAGCAGTACACTCTAAATGCCAACCCGGAAAACCAATTCCCCAAGGCGAAGGCCAACGCATTATGTGTTCCGCTTCGGCTTTTTTCCACAGTGCAAAATCTTGCGAATTTTTTTTATCACTTTGTCCATCAGTATCTCTTGTATTGGCAAGCATATCTTCAATATTTCTGCCACTCAATTGTCCGTAATTATGAGTTTCGTTAAACTTTACTACGTCAAAATACACACTACCATTGGCTTCATAACCATAACCATTTTCAATAATCTGTTTTACAATTTCAATTTGCTCAATAATATGACCAGTTGCAGTAGGTTCAATACTTGGCGGTAAAAAATTAAATTTATTTAATATTGTATGAAAATCAACTGTATATTTTTGCACAATTTCCATTGGTTCCAACTGTTCTAAACGTGCTTTTTTGGCAATTTTATCTTCGCCATCATCAACATCATCTACAATATGCCCAACATCGGTAATATTTCTCACATATCTCGTTTTGTATCCTAAATGCAATAAATACCTAAAAATCACATCAAAGCTCATAAAAGTTCTCACATTTCCCAAGTGCACATTACTGTAAACCGTTGGTCCACAAACGTACATACCCACATTTCCTTCGTGAACAGGCGTAAAAACTTCTTTTTCTCCGCTAAGCGAATTATAAATTTTAAGCGTTTGATTTTTATATAACGACATAATTATTTTTTTAATACACTCTTTTTTATTTAAAGCCAATCCAGCTTTCCATTCCAATCTTGCTTGTAAAAATCTTTTTTTCTATGGTTAAAAAAAAGCTTCCGTTGGTCGCTTTTTTAAACCAAGAAAAAATAGCTTTTTTCTTCACAAGGATTTTCATTACAATCTGGGCTAGAAAACCTGTAAATTACAACTTTCATCATCCAAAAAAACATCCATCTACAATCTTCAATCTATAATTTACAATCTACAATCTTCCATCTTCCATCTTCCAACTCCAATCTTCCATCTTCCATCTCTAAAACGAAGTTTCCAATTTTATAAATTCAAGAAATTCTCTTCTTGTATTTTCTTCTTTAAATTTTCCGCCAAATTCTGCTGTAACAGTACTACTATCAATATCTTTAATACCTCTTGAGTTAACGCACAAATGTTTGGCATCAATTATACAAGCAACATCATCAGTATTTAAAACTTTTTGCAATTCTCTAACAATTTGAATCGTTAAACGTTCTTGAACCTGAGGTCTTTTGGCAAAATAATCTACAATTCTGTTCATTTTAGACAATCCAACAACAGTTCCATTAGAAATATAAGCAACATGAGCACGACCAACAATAGGAAGTAAATGATGTTCGCAAGTAGAATAAACTACAATATTTTTCTCTACAAGCATTTCATTATACTTGTACTTATTTTCAAATGTTGACGAGCTAGGTTTTTTATTTGGATTTAATCCACCAAAAATTTCCTTAACAAACATTTTTGCAACTCTATTTGGAGTTCCTTTTAAACTATCATCAGTTAAATCTATGCCTAAAGTATGTAAAATGTGTTCAACATCTTTTTTTATAAGCTCAATTTTTTCTTCGTCACTTTTTTCAAAAGCATCAATTCTTAACGGAGTTTGTTCATTAGTAGCAATATGATTGTTGCCAATTTCATCACTAAATTCTTCAGTATTTGTCATTAGTTTATTAATAAGAATTTTTTTAACAATTTCAAATGCAAAGATAAATATTATTGAATTATAAAAGGTAAAGAGAATGCTAATTTTAAAAAAATGAAATTTTAAGACATTATATCGTTAATATTGTGTAAATTTCGCTTCAAAAATCGCTAATATAATGAGAAAAATTACTTTATTCATACTTTTTTTTGTATTCATTTCATCCAATTTAACGGCACAAAACTTATTAACCAACGGAAATTTTAATATCCCAACCAATGGTAACGGTTTTAGTTTAAACGGTACAGGATATAATTTTATTTCAGCACCTTATTCTGGCAATACAAATGCTGGAGATTATACTTTTACAACCAATCCGCAACCTGTAAATACAGCTTTTTTCATAGCTAGTGGCGATCATACCACAGGAACAGGAAACATGATGGTTATTGACGGAAACGGAACTGGTGGTAACCAACGTTTTTGGAGAGCAGGAAGTACTGGTGGTGGAGTTTGCGGACTTACAATTGGAAAAACTTATAATTTTACTTATTGGATAAAAACTATAAATGCAGCAGGAACAAGAGCTTCTGTGGGTATACAATTTAGTAATACATCATCTAATACATTACTTTTCGGAACCGCTTTGGCACCACTTTCTACTGCTGGTTGGCAACGAGTAACTTATTCTTTCGTACCAAATAACCCATGTGTAACTATAGAATTGTGGAATACTAATATTGATTTAGTTGGAAATGATTTTGCAGTAGATGATTTTTCAGTAACAGAACCTTTAACAGCAACAGCATCAATAATTACTCCAACATGTCCAGGTTTAATTAATGGATCATTATCTGTTTATGGTGATGGAGGTATTCAACCTTATGTTACTTATTCAATTTCTGGAACAGCATCTGCAACAAATACAACAGGAGTTTTTACTGGTTTAGCTCCAGGACCATATTCTGTATCTGTAACAGATTCTGCCGGAACAACAGTAACTCAAACCGGAATAACTATTGGACAAGCAACCAATTTAACAACAAGTTTTAACAGTACAATTTGTCAAGGAAATTCAACAACTTTATCAGCATCTGGAGGTACAACTTATACTTGGACAGCATCACCTTTAGATCCAACATTAATTGCACCAACTAGTTCTAATCCAACAGTTTCTCCTACAGTTGCAACAACATATACAGTTACATCTCCAGTTACTGCACCTAAAAATTTAGTTTACAACGGAAATTTTACATTAGGAAATAGAGGATTTTCAACAGATTATCAATTTTTAACAACTTCACCAGCAGTAGGAGTTCAAGGTGCTTATGGAGTAGTTTTTAATCCTAGTACTTGGTTTGCACCATTCTCTAATTGTGGTGATCACACTAGTGGATTAGGAAATATGCTAGTTGTAGATGGTTCTGTTACAAATGCTGGAAATGATAGATTATGGTGTCAAACAATACCTGTAACTCCAGCACAAACTTATACTTTTAGTTATTGGGTTCAAACTCTTGCAACTCCAAATCCTGCATCAATTGAAACTTTAATAAATGGAGTTTCTCAAGGTATAGGAGCAGCTCCAACTGGTATAACTTGTGGTGGATGGACACAATATACTTACACTTGGAATTCTGGTGCAAGTACAACAGCAATACTATGTTTGTTTGACAGAACAACAACTGTAGCAGGAAATGATTTTGCAATTGATGACATTACTTTTACAACATCTGTAACTTGTTTATTATCTAAAAATGTGGTTATAACTCCAGTAGCACTTCCTACAGCAACAATTTCTGGCACAACATCAATTTGTCCAAACGCAACAACTACATTATCATTCTCTGGAACACCTGGAGCATCAGTTTCATTTTCTGCATCAGATACAGGATCTTTCTTTTCTGTAATTTTAAATGCTTCTGGAAATGCAACTTTTGTAACACCACCAATTACAGAAATAACCACTTTTAATTTAGTAAGTGCCAATACAAGTCCTGCAGGTTGCGTTGCTAACTTAACAGGTAGTGCAATAGTGTCAATAAATATTAATGGTTGTGCCACTGTTTTAGGTGGCGATGTAAATTTAAACGATAATATTGCTTCAATTTGTACAGTTGGAGAATGTAGAACTTTATCATCAACTTACTCAAATATTGCATCTACAAGTCAATATTCGGTCAGTTCAATTCCATATTGCCCACAAGCTGCATATGAAAATCCAACTTGGAATCAATTAGTTGGTCCAGGTCTTCTCAATAATCAAGGTACTGAAATGGGTGATGATGACTGGTCGCCATCTTTTAATTTAACATCACCTGGACAGACCATACCGTTCAGATTTTGTTTTTTTAATAACAGTTATACAAATATAAATGTAGGCACCAATGGAGTTATTGCTTTTAATAATACTCAAAATGGTTGTCCTTGGTCTTATAATCAATCGGTTCCTAGCGGAGGTTTTCCAATAAAAAATGCAATTTTTGGAGTGTACCAGGATACTGATTTTAGTGTTAATCCTCCTACAGGTTTTTTGTCAACTGCAAATTATCAAGTTATAGGAACTTATCCTTGTAGAAAGTTTATAGCAAATTTTTCTAATTTACCTCAGTTTCAATGTGGAAATGGTGTTGGTTTACAAACTTCTCAAATAGTATTATATGAGGTTTCTAATATAATTGAAGTTTATGTACAACGAAGAGTTCCGTGTACAGGATGGAATGGAGGAAATGGAGTTATAGGTATAATAAATCTCGATGGAAGTTTAGGTTATACTCCTACTACACCAAATAGAAATACAGGAAATTGGTCTGCATTTAATGAAGCTTATCGGTTTACCCCAACTGGTCCGAATATTCCAGTAACTTTTCAATGGTTAAATGGTACTACACAAGTCAGTACTAATCCTACAATTACTGTTTGTCCAACAGTTACAACGACCTATACAGCAGAAGCTACTTATACCGTTTGTACAGTAGAGACAAAAGTAAGAAAAGATGTACTAGTAGAAGTTTTTCCAGATTTAACTACATCTCCAGTAAATATTACTCAATGTTCTACAACTTTTAATTTAACATCAAATATAAACACAGTTTTAAATACTCAAACTCCTGGTAATTATTCAATTTCTTTTCATGTTAATAATAGTGATGCAACTACAGCATCTAATGCAATAGGAAATCCTTCAGCATTTGTAAGCAATGGTCAAACTATTTATATGAGCATTCAAGCTCCAGGTGGATGTAATTTAGTAAAATCATTTAATTTAATAATATCTTGTACCGTTTGTGAAACCATAACAAATCCATCATCAACTCAAACATTGTGTGTTAATGATGATCCAAGTATATTATCTGTAAACACTACTTTTACTGGAACTGATGCAATTAGGTTTGTATATTTTAATTCGCTACAAACTGGAACTGCTATGTATACTGGAGGAACATTATTAGGAAATGCTACACTAAATGCAACTGTTGCAAGTTATAATCCAGGAGTTTTGGGAACTGCTGGTTCATTGCCAAATGCCGCTGGAACCTATTATGTTTATGCAGTTGTAAATCCAGCACCGGCAGATGCAACCTGTAGACCATTTCAATTGATAGAAGTTATTGTAAACAATTCTGCTAATGCTGGAACAGATGGAGGAATAAATACAAGTAATTTAAATACAACTCCAATAAGTTTATCTAGTTTAATTTCTGGTCAGCAATCTGGTGGAACTTGGACTCAAAGTTCTGGAAGTGGCGGTAGCTTTAATGCTTCAAATGGAACATTTACTCCATCAGCTGGAGCAACTTCAAGTACATTTACATATACAGTAAATGGAATTATTCCTTGTTTAGCTGATACAAGTTTGGCAACTGTTAGTTTTTGTCCTCAATCAGATGCTGGTACTGATGGAAGTTTAACAATTTGTGACAATATTACAACTCTAATAAATTTATTTACTATAATTACTGGAGAACAATCTGGAGGTGTTTGGAGTACTACTTCAACTACTGGAACATTTAATGCTGCTGCAGGAACTTTTTTACCACCAAGTGGATCAGGAACTTATATTTTTACATATACATTAACAGGAACTGCACCTTGTGTAAATGATACAAGTACAGCAACTATTATAGTAAATCAACAACCCAATGCAGGAACAGATGGAACTTTATCCATTTGTGAAACTAATTCTACCCAAATTGATTTATTTAGTTTAATTACAGGCGAACAATCTGGTGGAGTTTGGACTACAACAGTTGTTGGTGGAATATTTAATGCTACAAATGGAACATATATTCCTGCAGTTGGAGCAACCTCAGGTGTTTTTACTTACAC
>JAYVKR010000077.1:0-8060 GCA_043768185.1 Flavobacterium sp. | reverse complement strand
CTACCGACACCTTTCTTGTGAGCCATGATGTTATAGGTTTTATAAGTTATTAATTAATTAAACAGCTTTACCACCGTTTAATTCATCTTGTAATTTTTTTAATTCGTCCATTTTACCATCGGCAGCAAGTTGTGCTTGTTGCGCCCAAGTTGTAGGATCTAAATGTTGTACTTTATTAGTAGATGCATCAAGAATTTCTTTAACAGCTTCAGCACTTGTAGCAGCTAATTTTGCAAAAGTATCAATTCCTCCAGCAACTAATGCTTCAGCAGCTTTTGGACCAATTCCTTCAATAATTACTAAATCATCACCTGTTTTAGAAGCTTTAGCAGCTTTTGGTGCTTTTTCTTCAACTACTTCCACAAGTTTTTCCGCTTTTGGAGCTTTTTCAACTTTTAAAGTTGCTTCTGCTTTTGGAGCTTCTTCTTTTTTAGGAGTCGATTTTTTTCCACCAGTAGCACTAATTCCTTCTATAAGAATTTGTGTTAAATACTGACGGTGACCGTTTCTCTTTTTGTAACCTTTTCTTCTTTTCTTTTTGAAAATAATTACTTTATCACCTTTTAAGTGTTGTAACACTTTGGCTTCTACTGAAGCACCTTCTATAGCTGGGGCGCCTAAAGTGATTGATCCATTGTCATCTAAAAGAAGAACTTTGTCAAAAGAAACTTTTGAACCTTCTTCATTTGTCAAACGGTGAACATAAACCTTTAAGTCTTTGCTTACTTTAAATTGTTGCCCTGCTATCTCTACGATTGCGTACATAACAAATTGTTTATTAAATTTAAGTTTGCAAATATATAACTTTTTTCTACACGCACAACGCTTACTTAAAAAAACTTTTTACATAAATATCAAGTAATTATATTAGCAGTTTAACATTAATTATTCTTACATTTATTAAATAAAATAACTATTTTTGTGTAACAATATTAGTATTTAGTTTACTAATTATACTATCAACTAAAATTTATAGTTTTTTATGAAAAATTCACTAATTGCTTTAAGTACATTGCTTATGCTGGGAGGAACTGCTGCTGCCCAAAAGGTAGCTTTTGAAGAATATGATTTAGACAACGGAATGCATGTTATTTTGCACAATGACAATTCGGCTCCAGTTGTAATTACATCTGTAATGTATCATGTTGGTGCTAAAGACGAAAATCCTTCTAGAACAGGATTCGCTCACTTTTTTGAACACCTTTTATTTGAAGGAACTCAAAATATTAAACGTGGCGAATGGTTTAAAATTGTAACTTCTAATGGTGGTACAAATAATGCCAATACTACAGAAGATAGAACGTATTATTATGAAGTTTTTCCTTCTAATAATCTAGAATTAGGATTATGGATGGAATCTGAAAGATTGATGCATCCAGTAATTAATCAAATTGGTGTTGATACCCAAAATGAAGTTGTTAAGGAAGAAAAAAGATTGCGTTATGATAATTCTCCTTATGGTCAATTAATTCCAGAGGTTAAGAAAAATATGTTTAAAAATCATCCTTATCGTTGGACAACTATTGGTTCTATGGATCATCTTGATGCAGCAACATTGGAAGAATTTCAAGCATTTAATAAAAAGTTTTATATTCCTAATAATGCAGTTTTAGTTGTTGCTGGTGATATTAGTAATGTTTCTCAAACTAAAGAATGGATTCAAAAATATTTTGGTTCAATTCCTAAAGGTACGCCAGTTACAAGACAAACATTTGTAGAAGAACCAATTACGCAAACTATTAGAGCGCGTTATGAGGATTCTAACATTCAAAAAGAAATGGTTGTTGCTGCTTACAGAACTCCATCTATGAAAACTCGTGATGCTAGAGTACTTGATATGATTTCTACAATTTTATCTGATGGAAAAAGTTCTCGTTTGTATAAAAAAATAGTTGACGATAAAAAAATGGCATTACAAATTGGTGCTTTTAGTTACAATCAAGAAGATTATGGAACTTATATTCTTTACGGATTGCCTCAAGGTGAATTTACATCAGAAAATATTTTAGCAGAAGTAGATGCAGAAATAGTAAATCTTCAAACGAATTTAATATCTGAAAACGAACTTCAAAAATTAAAAAATAAATATGATAATACTTTTGTAGACAGTAATTCTAGCGTTGAAGGAATTGCAGATAATTTAGCTACTTATTATATGTTGTATAAAGATGTAAATTTAATTAATACCGAAGTTGAAATGTACCGTTCTATTACTCGTGAGGAAATTAGAGATATTGCCAAGAAATATCTAAACCCAAACCAACGTTTAATTTTAGATTATGTTCCTGCTAAAGATAAAGCTGAAAATAAATAATGTAAACTATGAAAACAGCGATTCCAACTTTTCAAAAAAATAAAACTTATAATATGAGTAAAAAAATAGCACTATTAGTAACAAGTTTGTTCCTTACAGTAATTATGCAAGCACAAGACAGACCACAGCCAAAACCTGGCGCAGCACCAAAAGTTAACATTAACAAGCCGCAAACTTTTACACTTCCTAACGGATTAAAGGTTATGATTGTAGAAAATCATAAATTACCAAGAATTTCATTTAATCTTACATTAGATAATGCTCCGTATGCAGAAGGCGATAAAAAAGGTGTTGATGATTTAACAAGTTCGTTAATAGGAAACGGTTCTATGAAAGTTTCTAAAGATGCTTTTAACGAAGAAATAGATTTTCTTGGAGCTAATATTAATTTTTATTCTTCTGGCGCATCTGCATCAGGATTGTCTAAATATTCTAAAAGAATTTTAGAATTAATGGCAGATGGCGCTTTAAATCCTAATTTTACTCAAGCAGAATTAGATAAAGAAAAAGAAAAATTAATTGAGAATTTAAAAACCCAAGAAAAAAGTGTAACAGCAGTTGCAGGAAGAGTTGAAAATGTTTTGGCTTATGGAAAAAATCATCCATCTGGCGAATATTTAACAGAAACTACAATTAATAATGTTTCATTATCTGATGTAAAAGCTAATTACACTTCGTATTTTGTTCCAGAACACGCTTACCTAGTTATAATTGGAGATATAAAATTTAAAGAAACTAAAAAAGCGGTAGAAAAACTTTTTGGCTCTTGGGCTAAAGCTACTGCACCAAGATTAACCTATTCTAATCCATCTAATGTTCAGTACAGTCAAATAAATTTTGTTGATATGCCTAATGCAGTTCAATCTGAAATTTCGTTGATAAATACAGTTCAACTTAAAATGGCCGATGCCGATTTCTTTCCAGTAATTATTGCCAATCAAGTTCTTGGTGGCGATTTTAACAGTTACTTAAACATGAATCTTAGAGAAGCTCATGGTTGGACTTATGGAGCAAGATCTAACGTTGGTTTTGACAAAAATATTGCTAGCGTTTTTAAAGCCAATTCTCAAGTTAGAAATATGGTTACAGATAGCGCTGTAGTTGAATTTTTAAAAGAAGTTAAAAAAATTCGTACAGAAAAAGTTGCAGACGATGTTTTAAATAATGTAAAAGCAGGTTACGTTGGACGATTTGTAATGCAAGTAGAAAAACCAGCAACAATTGCTCGTTATGCATTAAATACAGAAGTTCAAGGATTGCCATCAGATTTTTATGAAAACTACATTAAAAATATAAATGCAGTATCTGCAGAAGATATTCTGCGTGTTTCAAAAAAATATTTCTTAGAAGATAATTTAAGAATTGTAGTTGTAGGTAAAGGAAGTGATGTAATTGCAGGATTAGAAAAACTAAAAATTCCAATGTTTTATTTTGATAAATTTGGAAATGCTACAGACAAACCAGCTATGAAAAAACCAGTTCCTGCTGGAGTTACTGTAAAATCTATTTTAGATAATTACATAACTGCAATTGGTGGAGAAAAAGCTGCCAAAGCTGTAAAAACGGTAGCGTCACTAGGTACAACCACTATTCCTCAAATACCATCACCATTAAGTTTTGTATCTAAAGTTGATGTAAAAGGTAAAATGATGGTTGAAGTTTCAATGACAGGAATGAGTTTAATGAAACAAGTTGTAAATGAAAATGGAGGTTATCAATCGCAACAAGGACAGAAAAAAGCTCTTGAAGGCGAAGAATTGGCTAGAATGAAACAAGAAGCAGTGCCATTTTCAGAGTTTGCTTTATTAGTAAAACCTGGAGTAACTGTTGCGGCAATTGAACCAATTAACGGAAACGATGCTTATGCAATTGTTGATGGCAATAAAATATCGTACTATGATGTAAAATCGGGTTTAAAAACTGCCGAATCTCAAGAACAAGATCAAGACGGAAAAAAAGTAACGATGATGACTTACTATAATGATTACAGAGATGTAAAAGGAGTTAAATTTCCTTATAATATAGTAATGAATGTAGGAATTGAACTAGATGTAAAATTCTCTGAAGTAAAAGTTAACGAAGGAGTAACTGATGCAGATTTTCAATAATTAGAAATAAATTCAAATAAAAAGCCGTTTCATTTAATTATGAAGCGGCTTTTTTAATTTTTAGAAGAGAAAAATAGAACAATAATTCCAAAGTTTCGAAACTGAACACTGAACACTGAAAACTGAACACTATTTCCTATTCGCCAAATAAACCCCAACCAAAATAATAAAAGCACCAACAAATTGAACAGGAGTAAGATTTTCATTATCTAATAATCCCCAAAAAAAGGCAACAACCGGAATTAAATAGGTTACAGATGTAGCAAAAACTGGAGATGATAATTGAATCAATCTAAAGAAAATAATATTCGCAATTCCAGTTCCAACAACTCCAAGAATTACAATATAGAAAACTGCATTTTGAGTTTGCTGTAATTTAACTATCTCAAAAAAATCTGAGAAATATAAAACCGCAAAAGAAGGAAGTAATAACACTGCAAAATTTCCTGTAGAAATGGTTAAAGGTGATAAATTAGATAAATATTTTTTTATCAAATTTACATTTGTTGCATAACAAATAGAAGCAATTAATACCAAAATCGCATAATAATAATTCTGCTCTGGATTGTTTGCTGCGCCATTTAAAATCAACAACGCACTACCAATTAACCCAATTAATACACCTAAAATTTGTTGTCTTTTAAACGTTAATCCAAATGCTAACGTACCTAAAATTAAAGTGTTTAAAGGTGTTAACGAATTTAAAATAGCACTTACCGAACTAGAAATTTGCGTTTGAGCAATAGAAAATAAATAAACTGGAATAAATGTGCCAAATAAAGAGGTTAATGCAACAAACTTCCATTGACCTTGCGGAATTTTTGGTAACGTTTTAAAACCAATTAGCAATAAAAATAATGCTGCAAATAGTATCCTTAACGATCCTAATTGAAACGGATTTAATCCTAACAATCCTTTTTTTATTAATATAAATGAACTTCCCCAAATGGTTGCTAGAACAATTAACAGTATCCATTTTAGTTGTTTTGTTAACATATATAAGATGTAAATTTGTGATAAATTTATAATTGTCTTTTAAAAAATAAAGTAATTTTGTCAAAGATATTAGTGAATATTTTAATAAAATAATATAATTATGATTTTTCCTAAAGCCATACTTTCCTTTGCATTTGCGTCTGTACTTTTAGTTGGATGCAAAGATAAAACATCTGTTGCTTCTAACGATGAAGAAAATTCAACTTCTAAAAAAGAAATTGTTGCGGCTTTAAAACCAGAAACGGCAAGTTTTAAAATTGACGGAATGGTTTGCGAAATTGGTTGTGCAAAAACCATAGAAGAAAAACTAGTTAAAATGGAAGGTGTTCAAAAAGCTAAAGTAAACTTTGAGACCAAGCAAGCAACTGTAAATTTCGATTTAGATAAACTTTCATCTGCACAAATTGTAAAAGCTGTAGAAACAACCGGAGATGGAAATACGTATAAAGTTTCTGAAATTAAAATTTTAAATAAAGCTTAAACTTCAAATAGTAAATCATAAAAAAACCGTTCCAATACTATATTAGAACGGTTTTTCCTTTGTTTGAATTAATAATTATTTAGGCATTACAACTGAATCAATTGCATGAATTATTCCGTTCGAAGCTGCAACATCAGCCATAGCTACAGTAGAAGTTTTTCCGTTAGCATCTGTCAATACAACTTTGCCATCTTTTAAACTTAAATCAATTTTTCCGCCATTAACTGTAGTAACAGTATATTTACCTTTACCTTTTGTAATTGCATCTGTAACTGTAGCAGCGTCAAATTTTCCTGATACGACGTGGTAAGTTAAAAGACCTTTCAATTTTTCAACATTTTCTGGCTTCAATAAACCATCTACTGTTCCTGCTGGTAATTTTTCAAATGCTGCATTTGTTGGAGCAAATACTGTAAATGGTCCATCACCACTTAAAGTTTCAACTAAACCTGCTGCTTTTACTGCTGCAACCAATGTTGAAAAATCTGGATTTCCAGCAGCTACATCTACAATTGTAGTTGTTTTTACTTCTGTTGCAGTTGTGTCTGCAACAACTTCTGTAGAATCTGTTGCTGTTACATCTGTTGTTTCATCTGTTTTTACTTCTGTTTTGCAAGAAGCCATTGTAATTACTACTAATGCAAAGGCACTAATTTTTTTCACTAAATTCATAATTTTGATTTTTATGTTAAACGTTTGATGTAAAAGTAATACAAACATTATTTTGTTTAACGAATTTGATAATTAATTAAACAAAATTTAACAATAGTATAAGTATATGAATGTAAGAATTTTTAAGTTTATAAGATTTGTAGTATAATTTACTTCCATTTTATTGTCTCCATAATGTGTTGCATGTCATTTTTAATATAATCTGCGGCAGGCATTATAGAATCGTAATTGGGTTTTGCATAAAAATAAACAGATCCAGTTACAAAATGTTTTAAACTATCTGTAACATAAAATTGTGCGTTAGTTGCAGCATTTCCGTTAACATTATAAAACATTCCGTACACTTTTTTATCTTTGTTTAAATAAGGTTGCTCCAAGATATCGTCTGCTTTAATAACGTGTTCATAAGTAAGTTTTTGAGCATCGCGAAGCAGTTTATCAATATCGCCATTTACATTTTTATAGGTTAAATAAATTGTAGCTTTCATTTTAGGATAAGTAATAGAAAATCCGCAATTGTTATCTTCTTTAATAATTCCGTCAGAGTTTATTTCAAATGTTATTGGACAATGATTTTCGAACGAAGCATATTCTGCCACAGGATAATCCAATCTTAATTGACTTGATGGTTTTGGCAAAACATCATCTTTACAACTAGTTAAAAGTAGTGCAATTGCAAAAGTTGTTATTCCTAAAATGTATTTAATATTACGTTGCATCAATAGTCACTTTTATTTGTTTAATTCTTTTTTTATCGACCAATTCTATTTTAAAAAGACAATTTTCAAACTGAATTTTTTGTCCTTTTTTAGGAAAATTTCCTAGTATTTCTAATATAAATCCAGCCAAAGTTTCTGCTTCACCTTTTCTTATTTCAAATGAATCTTCATCTACATCTATAATTCTATAAAAATCTTTCAAATTTATTTTTCCTTCAAACAAGAAGTTATTTTCATCAATTTTAGAATAATTAATATTTTCATCGTCAAATTCGTCACTAATATCTCCAACAATTTCTTCAATAATATCTTCTAATGATACTAAGCCAGATGTTCCACCATATTCATCTACAACAATTGCCAAGTGACTTTTCATTCCTTGAAAATCTTTCAATAAATTATCAAGTTTTTTATTTTCTGGCACAAAAAATGGTTCTCTAAGCAATTCTTTCCAATCAAATTCTTTTTTATTTATGTGCGGAATTAAATCTTTTATAAACAAAACGCCTTTTATGTTATCTATATTGTCTTGGTAAACTGGAATTCTAGAATATCCTTTTTCAACTATTTTAGGATAAATTTCTGCAAATGTTTCGTCAATATCCAATCCAAAAATATCTATTCTCGGACTCATAACTTGCTTGGTATCAGTATTTCCAAAGCTTACAATGCCTTCAAGAATTTTTTGTTCTTCGCTAGAAGTATCATCTGTAGAAGTTAATTCTAATGCTTGCGAAAGTTGATCTACAGAAAAATTAGTCTTTTGCTTG
>JAYVKR010000076.1:0-5517 GCA_043768185.1 Flavobacterium sp. | reverse complement strand
AACTATGGTCGTGGTGGTTCTCAAGGCGATTATGTAATTGCAGATGCCCAAGATGGTTCTCAAGCGGCTACACCAAATTTAAATAATGCAAATTTTTCTGCTGCAACAGATGGTACTTCTGGTAGAATGCAAATGTATTTATGGGATGTTGGTCCGCCATTTTTTATAGTAAATTCTCCAGCAGATATTGCTGGTGGAAAAGTTGCAAGAAACAATTCATTTAGTCCTGGTAATGTTGCAATACCAAGCAGTCCAAGTCCAATAGTTTCAGATTTAGTCTTGTACAATGACGCAGTTGGAGATGGCGCAGATGCTTGTCAACCTGTAGTAAATGCTGCTCAAATTTCAGGTAAGATTGTAGTAATTAGAAGAGGTGATTGTACTTTTGCTTTTAAAGTTAAAGCAGCACAAAATGCTGGTGCCATTGGAGTAATAATTGTTAACAATGTTAATACTGGTGCGATTGGAATGTCTGGTGCAGATGCAACTATTACAATACCTGCAATAAGTGTGTCATTGGAAGTTGGGCAAGAGTTAATCACAAGAATGCAAACAGAAACAGTAAATGCTAAATTTGAAAAATCATCTTCATTTATAAATACTGATGGAGATTTTGATAACGGAATTGTTGCTCACGAATACGGTCACGGAATTTCTGGAAGATTATCTGGAAGTTGTTTAGATAGTTCAGAACAACAAGGAGAAGGTTGGTCTGACTGGTTTTGGTTAATGATGCAAATAAAAACTGGGGATACAAGAAATGGTTCTAGAGGAATTGGAACTTTTGCAGAAAATGAACCTGTAGATGGTGGTGGAATAAGAAGGTATAAATATTCTACAGATATGGCTGTAAATCCTCATACTTTTGGCGCAACAAACACTATGTTTTTTACAGATGCCGATGGAATTGAATTTATAGATGTACATTCTGTTGGATCTGTTTGGGCAGCAACATTGTGGGATTTAGCTTGGAATTATATTGATAAATATGGTTATGATTCTAATTTATATACTGGAACTGGTGGAAACAATAAAGTAATGAGACTAGTTTTAGATGCTATTAAACTTGACGGTTGTAGTCCATCTTTTATTTCTGCTAGAAATGCAATTATTGCAGCAGATCAAGCTACAACTGGTGGTCAAGATTATTGTATGATATGGAAAACTTTTGCTAGAAGAGGAATGGGCGTAAATGCATCATCTGGAACAAATTCTGGAGTTCCTGGAATTCAAGATCAAGTAGAAGATTTTACTGAGCCAGCTCCAGGACCAAATTGTACTTTAGCAGTAAATTATTTTGAAAACGAAGATATGTTTAAAGTATATCCAAATCCTTCAAATGGAATTTTCAATATTCGTATCAATCAATACAGCGGTAAAGTAAATATGCAAGTTGTAGACATAAACGGAAGAATTGTAAAACAATTAAATAATGAAGATTTCAATATTGAAAAATCTATCGATTTAAGTGCATTACAATCTGGTGTTTATGTTTTAAAAATAAACAATAATGAATTAAATTATTCTCAAAAAATAATTAAAAATTAATTCATAAATAATAAATAAAAAAGCGATTCAAAATTTTTTGAATCGCTTTTTTTATGCTTTTTATTTAAAGAATTAATTTATGTTTTTTAAAATTTCAACCAAACTATCTACATCTATTTTACAAATTTTCTGTAATTCAGTAACTGTTCCGTGTTCAATAAAATTATCTGGAATGCCAAGAATTGTAATTCGATTTGAAAAGTTATTATTTGATGAAAATTCTAAAATACTACTTCCAAAACCACCTTTAATTGTTCCATCTTCAATAGTAATTATAGTATCAAAAGAAGTAAATATTTCATGTAAAAGTTTTTCATCTAAAGGTTTTATAAATCCAAAATCATAATGAGCAAATTCAGATTTATCATCTATTTTATCAAGCGCTAATGTCACATTATTTCCAATAAAACCTGTTGATAAAACAGCAACTTTAGTTCCTAAATTTAATAAATGTGCTTTTCCAATTTCAATTTTTTTAAAATTTTCATTAGTTGGAATTTTCCAATTTACAAATTTTCCTCTTCCTCTAGGATAACGAATTGCAATTGGAGATTTCAATCCCAAAGATGCTGTGAATAAAATATTTTGCAAATCAATTTCATCTTTTGGAGCATAAATTATCATATTAGGAATACATCGCAAATAAGCAATATCAAAAACTCCGTGATGCGTTGCGCCATCTTCACCAACCAAACCTGCTCTGTCTAAACAAAATATTACTGGCAAATTTTGTAAAGCAACATCATGAATAACTTGATCATAAGCACGTTGCAAAAAAGTAGAGTATATATTGCAAAAAACCACCATTCCTTGAGTTGCCATTCCAGCCGAAAGCGTAACTGCGTGTTGTTCTGCAATTCCAACATCAAATGCTCTTTCTGGAAAAGCATCCATCATAAATTTTAAAGAACTTCCAGAAGGCATTGCAGGAGTAATTCCTATAATTTTTGAATTATTTTTAGCCAATTCAACTAACGTTAATCCAAAAACATCTTGAAATTTTGGAGGTAAATTCTCGTCAGATTTTAAATAAATTTCTCCAGTTATAGCGTCAAATTTTCCTGGTGCGTGATATTGCACTTGGTTTTCTTCTGCTTGTTGCAAACCTTTACCTTTAGTAGTAACTATATGTAAAAATTTTGGACCTTTTACTTTTTGTAAACTTCTTAATTCTAAAATCAATGCATCAATATTGTGACCATCAATTGGACCAGAATAATCAAAGTTCAGTGATTTAATTATATTATTTTGCTTATGATTTTTTCCTTCTTTAACTGATGTTAAATAATTTTTTAAAGCACCAACACTTGGATCAATTCCTATGGCATTATCATTTAAAATCACTAGTAAATTAGCGTCAGTAACTCCAGCGTGATTTAATCCTTCAAAAGCCATTCCGCTTGCAATTGAAGCATCGCCAATTACCGCAATATGATGTTTGCTTTCTCCTTTAAGTTGCGATGCAATTGCCATTCCCAAAGCAGCAGAAATTGAAGTTGACGAATGTCCAACACCAAATGTATCATAAACACTTTCGCTACGTTTAGGGAAACCAGAAATACCATCAAGTTGACGGTTGGTATGAAAATTATTTTTTCTTTCGGTCAATATTTTATGTCCATACGCTTGATGTCCAACATCCCAAACCAATAAATCATTTGGTGTATCAAAAACATAGTGTAAAGCAATTGTCAATTCTACAACACCAAGACTTGCACCAAGATGTCCTTCTTTTACTGAAACTATGTCAATAATAAAATCTCGTAATTCTTTTGCCAATTGTGGCAATTGCGAAACTTCCAATTTTCGTAAATCAGTTGGATTATTAATATTTTTAAGTAGATTTATAGACATAAAGCAAATGTACAATTTGAAATTGTAATTTTACATAAATTAGTAGTATCAATTATAACATGGATAACATTTTCACCCACGAATACTTTATGAAAAAAGCTTTGCAAGAAGCACAAGTTGCTTTTGATAAAGAAGAAATTCCAGTTGGTGCAATAATTGTTGTTGATAATAAAATAATTGCAAGAAGTCACAATCTTACCGAATTATTAAATGATGTTACTGCGCATGCAGAAATGCAATCTATTACAGCAGCAGCAAATTTTCTTGGCGGAAAATATTTAAAAAATTGTACATTATACGTTACAGTAGAACCTTGTCAAATGTGCGCTGGTGCTTTATACTGGAGTCAAATTTCTAAAATAGTTTTTGGAGCAAGAGATGAACAACGTGGTTATCTAAATTTAGGAACACAATTGCATCCAAAAACTGAGGTAATTCAAGGAGTTTTAGCCAATGAAGCATCAACATTAATGAAACTTTTCTTTGCTCAAAAAAGAAAATAATAGGTAATTTAATTCACAAGAAAAATAGTCCAAAAAATATTTTACATTTACTACAATAAACAGTATACATTATAAGTTATGCTATTAATTAAAAATGTTAAATTTTAACAAATTTTCTTCAAATAAGTTCTAACAATTAATCCTTTATCAAATGAAGACCAGCAAATTAATCGGTTTGTTTTTAGCAATCTTTGTATTGCATTCTTGTTCTAAAAAATCGGCTGCCGATTTTAATTCTGATTTTTCATTGTATAAAGATTTTGTCTCGAGTTTTTCATCAGGTTTCGCTTCATCTAATTCTGATATTCGTGTGCAATTGGTTTCTAATAAAAGTGATTGGAAACCCAATCAAGAACTAGACGATAATTTATTTGATATTTCTCCGTCAGTTTCTGGAAAAGTTGTTGCGCTTTCTGCTAATACCATTGCCTTTATTCCAAAAGAAAAGTTGGATCAAAATACATTGTATCAAGTTACCTTAAAACTTTCTAAAATTTACAATAATGTACCTAAAGAACTTCAAGATTTTAATTTTTCTGTAAAAACTTACAAGCAAGATTTTGTAATTAAAACAGAAGATTTGCAATCGTACAGCAAAGACTATTATTATCTTCATGGAAGTATGAAAACGGCTGATAATATGAGTTTTGAAGATGCTCAAAAATTAATTAAAGCCAATCAAAGTGATAAAAATTTAAAAATAAAATTTGACAAATCGGCAAGTACAAAAACCGAATTTAAATTTTTAATTGACAGTATTCCTCGTTTAGAGTCAAACTCAGAAATGGAAATTGCTTGGGATGGAGACGATTTAGATATTGATACTAAAGGTAAATTACTATTTCCTATTCCAGGTAAAAATCAATTTAAAGTATTAAAAATTGAAGTTGGCGACGAAAATAATCAATCGGTTTTAATCAATTTTTCAGATCCTATAAAGAAAGATCAAGATTTTAAAGGTCTAATTTCTATAGAAAATACCAATAATTTAAAATTCACAACCATTGGAAATGTTTTAAAAGTATTTTATAATAATGAGCCAAAATCGTCTGAAACTGCAATTGCAACTGCTGTTGATGTTGGCGCTGTTGCCGTTACACAAGTTATAGATTCTACAGCAGTTGTTGATGTTGCAACTGTAGATAGTGCAGCGGCAGTTGTTCAAGATGCAGTAAATAATTATGATGTTGCAGAAGTAGTATCGTCAATTGAAGAAGCATTTTCTGGAACTAAATTGGTTGAAGTTTTTCAAGGAATTGAAAATATTTACGATCAAAAAATGAAAATGAATTATTCAGAAAAATTATCTTTTGATCAAATAAATCCTGGAGTTAAATTATTAAAAAGTGGCTCAATTTTACCAAGTTCTAATAATTTAAAAATAAACTTTGAAGCGGCAAACTTAAATGCTGTTGATGTAAAAGTGTACAAAATTTACAAAGACAATATCTTGCAATTTCTTCAAGATAATCAAATAAATGGCACCAGAAATTTAAAACAAGTTAGTCAAGCCATTGCAAAATCGACAATAGAATTAAAACAAAATAATCTACTCAATTACACTAAATGGAATACCTATGCATTAGATATTTCTAAAATTATTGAACCAGAA
>JAYVKR010000075.1:0-15960 GCA_043768185.1 Flavobacterium sp. | reverse complement strand
GAAAAATTATACTGTAACGATTTTATCCATTTCATTACTAAATCTCCCATAAAAAAACCATAAATTACCATAGAAACATTGTTTCCAACTAGCATTGTGGCAATGAATTTAGATGGTTTTTCGGTAAGTTTTGTAAGTGTTTTAGAAAGAAAGTTGTCTTGTTTTTTTTCTATTTCAAGATATATTTTATTAGATGAAATGAAAGCAATTTCCATTCCAGAGAAAAAGGCGCAAAGTAATAAACACAATACAATTACTCCTATTTCCATATTTATTTAGGTTGATTATTATTATTTCTTTCTTCAAATTTTTTTGCAAATCTGCTTCTAAAAAAAAATAGAAAGAATGCTACAACTGCAAATGCAATGCTTAGCCAAGGTTTTTCGGGATTATTCCATTTAGAAAACGCATCGTAAAGCATTACAAAGCCAAGAATTAAATAAATATATTTTGTAATATTAAGGTATTTCATAACTAATTAGAGTTTTGTACTTCGCCAGATATTCTTTGCGAATTTATTATTTTAAAATCTTTACTAAAATCTACACCTTCACCATAAGACAATCCTTTTGGATCTGTAAATTTATACTTTCTTTCGGTATAAAACCATTCGTTTTTTTGATCGAAATACAATTGATCTGTTTCAAAAATTTGACCTGTTTCATTAGTAACTTTTACACTTCCTTGTAAATCAATTAAATCGGTGTTTTTAAAAGTTACTGCATACTTTGCTGCTACAAATGTTTTTTTTCCTTTTTCGTCAAATAATGTTACGTTTACACCTTTTGGAAATTCTGTAAAAGGAAACTCAACCGTTGCATAATCTAACATTTTAGCAGTTATTAAAATAGATTTTATTCTGCCCGAATCGGTGTATTTTAAATTTATAGAATCTGCTTCGCCACTTGGTGCAAACTCGGCAAAAGTAGATTTTTGTACTTCCTTAAAATTACTTTCGCAAGATACTATTGCTGTTAAAACAAGACAAATTAAAATAAAAGTGCTACTATTTTTAGTAATTAATTTCATAATTAAAATTGAACTGTTTCGTTTATCCAACAATTAATTTTTATTGCTTTATTTTTTATTGATTTATCTACTATAACATTTTTTAAATAGTCGTTAGATAATTTTTCTGATGTTGGTTTAAGCATTGGTGTAGCAATTGATGCTTTTAAAACTGTAGTTGACGCTAGTTTGTAAATTGCTTTCTTTTCGTTCTCATTATTTGCACATTCATCAACACTTGAAGCATACAAATTGGCAAGGAAAATATAATTTTTTCCATTAGAAGCATCGTTTAAAATTGCAATGTCAATCATTTCTTTGGCTTTAGCTTTATTAGAAATTGCAACAATTGATGCTACTTTATAGGCAGTTTTAGATTTTTCTAAATTGTTTTGAGACAATGCAATTGATTGATCAAAAAAAGAAAGTGCTTGTTGCTCATTTTTAGTATTTAAATAATAATCTGCTAAATAATAAGCCGAGGTTGAAGTAGGTTTCTTGTGCAATTCTAAAACAATTTTTTCAAGAATTGGTTCGTTTTTACAAATTGTAGACAACCATTTTGCAGAAGCATTTAGCCAATTTTCGTCTAATTTTTTATTTTCAAAATTTCTTTGTGCGTATAAAGTTAAATTTTCGCAAGTAACTTTGGTTATAATTAAATTGTAAGCCGCTTTAGTTATTCTATTATATTCTTGCTCTTTAGCTGGAAATTGTAATTTATTTTGTTCAACCAAAGTAATTACATCATTATATTTTTCTAGCAATTGATCAAACGTAATTTTTTCTTTTTGCTCATTAAACTTTTTAAAATACAATTTAAAATATTCAATTATAGCTTGCGGATTAGTAAAGTTTTTTCTTTGATTTATAAATGCTTTATCTAAATAGGAATAAATCTCAATTTCAGAAACTATTTTGTTTTGAATTAATACTAATGCTCGTTTTTCAAAATTTCCGTTCTCGTTATTTGGGAAATTTTTATCATACAGATCATATAAATTAATTAACTCTTTAACATTTTTTTCATTATCTGTTGATGTAGATTCTATATTATATTGAAGAATTTGTGAACCAAGAATGTAAACTTTTTCAGAATGCTTGGCGCACGTATTTTTTATTTCAGAATATAATAAATTGGCTTCGTTATATTTTTTTTCTGATATGAATTTACTTAAATCATTTTCTTTTTCTGCACAATTGTTTTCTTGTCCATTTATAAATAATGAAAATAATAACCCAATTACAAGAATAAGTTTAGCTTTCATATTAATAATTGTTATGCATTAATCATATTTTCTTTTTTGAAACCATTGATCGTTTAAAGATAATGAAATATTTACATTAGTATAATTTTCTTTTATTAATCCTGCTTTTCTAGTTCCTCTAGAACCTAATTCTAAGCCAATATTGATATTAGAAAATGTTCCTCGCAAAGGCATTCCTAATCCTAATGTTAAAGCGGAATCATTTATAGTTTCGTTATTTACAACTAATCCTGTTTTTTCATAACGATATCCACCACGATAGGTTACTCTATTAAAATATTTATTGTATGAATTGAAATTGGGAACATAATAACCACCTAAAGTAAATTTAGTAGCATTTTCAAATTTTACATTATTAATATCATTAAATCTGTTGGTAAAATTGCTATTGTCTTGAAAAGTAAGCTCTGTACCAATTACCCATTTTTTTAGATCTCCAAAACCAATTCCTGCAGTAAATTTAGAAGGAAGTGTTAATTTAGAATCTTGATTTATAGGCGTTAATTCTTCTACAACTGCTTCTACACCAAGAGCAGAATATTGTATTGTTGCAAAAACTCTTTCATTAGACAAGCTAAGTTTAGCTTCTGGAGAATAGGACAAACTAGAGAAAAGTGAAATATTTTTATTGATTTTAGATTGATAAGCAATACCAGTATTAAAATTTACACCATTAACTGTAGAAACATTTTTTTCTCTAGAACTAAATTGGATACCTTGTATTGCTTCTATACTTGTGGTTGAAATTTCTCCAAAATTATATTGAAAATCGGCACCAATACTTATAGCTTTAGAAACTTTATATCCAAAACCTACAAATGCTTTATTAATTCCACCTTTGCCTTGATATTGATTAACGTTAGTATTTGATGTATTAATATTTCTAATACTATATCCAACTGATGAAAAAGGCATTAAACCAAAAGTAAAAACTGCTTTTTTAGCAGGCAAAGCAAATGCTAGATAGTCTAAAGTTGTTCTTTGTGCTTTAGATTCTTGAGCATAATTTTTTAAATTGGAAGCAGCAAATGTTCCTCCAATTGTAAAAGTTGTATATTTTAATCCAGAATTTAATGCTGGATTTTGCAAATTCATATGTATTGAATCTCTAAAAATTGATAAACCTGCCATAGAACGATTTTCTACAGTTCCTTTAAAACGTACATCGCCAATTCCAAAGAAAGAATAAGGAGAAGCTGTACCTTCTTGAGCATTTGAAACCAATGAAATTAGCATACAAATGCTAAATAAAACTTTTTTAATCATTTTTATTGTATTGAAATGTTTGGTTCAAACTTTCTAACAGAAAATTTGAATTGGCAAATATGGTATTTTTTAATCGTTTAGCCAAAAATTCTGAGTCGCCACCAGTTAAAATTATGATAAAGTTATCATATTGGTTAGAATATTGATTTATAAATTCGTCTATTTCAAATGAAACTCCGTTTACAATACCAGAGTGAATGGATTGATTGGTTGAATTTCCAGTAACATTAATTGGATTTTCTTTTTTTAATAATGGTAATTTGGCAGTATAATTATGTAATGATTCATATCTTAATCTAATTCCAGGAGAAATTGCGCCTCCAACATAATTATCATTGTTGTCTATAAAATCGTAAGTAATACAAGTTCCTGCATCTATAACTAATCTATTCTTTTTTGGATATTTTAAAACTGCTCCAGTTGCTAATATTTTACGATCAATTCCTAAAGTTGTTGGTGTTGCATATAAATTTGTAAAAGGAAATTTAGTGTTCTCATCAATAAAGTGAACACTTATATCATTAGTATTGAACAAAAAATCTTCTTTATTTAACTTTCCAACACTTGAAACTACAATATTATTGACTTTTATAAATTTCTTTAAAATATTTTTTAAAGAAATAATCCAATCTTTATATTCTAGAATGTCTTTTTGCAAAAGGATATCTTGCTCAAATACAGCAGTTTTAATATAAGTATTTCCTACATCTATTGTTAAAAGCATTTTATAAATTTTATATTGCAAAGGTACAAATAGATTTTTTTTAAAAATTGTTTTGTATAAATTAAAAATCGTTCTATATTTGCACGCGCTTTAGCAAGGTACCTTAGCTCAGATGGTAGAGCAATGGACTGAAAATCCATGTGTCCCTGGTTCGATCCCTGGAGGTACCACAAAATCCGAATAGAAATATTCGGATTTTTTGTTTTAAAAATTTCATAAACTTATTTGAAATAAAAAAAGACCTTTCAAAAATTTGAAAGGTCTTTTAGAAATTAAATATTTAACTACTCAAAAAATTATTGCTTAATTAATTTCAATGCTTTTTCACGATTGTTTACATCTGTAATTTTTACAAGATAAATTCCTTGATTTAAATCTTCAATTGAGAAACTATGGTTAATTGTCATACTTGAAAATGATTTCACCAATTGTCCTGTGATAGAATAGATTTGAACTTTTTCAGCCAATGTATTAATTGTAAAATGAGTTGAAGCTGGATTTGGTGATAACGTTACAAAATCTAAAGCATCAAAATTATCATTATTTAGTAGTGCACTGTTTCCAAAAACTCTGTAACCTCCGGGCTCAATGCTTATATTCATATTAGTATCCGTAACATTGAATGTAGTATTATCCATTATGTTTGCCCATGTTCCTGAAAATGGAAATCCTCCTGACACATTGTAAGTAACATCACTAAAGTTTGTTAATACAAATACATAACTTAAAGCCGACGTTTGTGAAGTACTAGTCCAAACATCTAATCTAGGACGTCCAGTATTTCCAGTATTCCAAGCGTATGTTCCATTCTCAAAAACACTTTCAGTTTTTTTCATGTCAATCATTTTCGCCCAACTGTTGTATATAGCGCTTCTGTTTGTATCGGCTAACCAATTTCCTGTCCATTGCGGTTGTGGTTTGGTATCTAATTTACAATCAGGATTTGAATAAGAAACTACACCATTATTACATGTCCATAATGAACTACTCCAACCTAATTCACCAAAATGCCAAATCATTTTCGGACCGGGAACCAATAAATGCACAGCACCCATTGCTTGTAATCTTTGGTGAACTTTAGTTAAATTTCCTTGAGTTTGCCCTGTTTCTGTGAGCGCTTTAAATGCTACACGCTCTTCATCATGACTTTCTGCATACCCAATAAACCTGTCTGTTGAATCTGCAACACCTGTAATATCAGCAGAGTTACCTTTAATTAAATTAGCATAAGGATCGGTCATTTTTCTCCATTGCATGATTCCTTTAGTATCACCAGATCTAAGATAATTAGCCCATTCTAACTCTTCAGAAGCAGATCCGCCTGTACCTAAATGTTCAAATATTACTAAAAAATTTGGATCAAGTTCCCATTGCTTATCTGCATACCATTTTAGTTTAGCAACTCTATCGGGTTGATAACCATTAGTGCACGACTCATCTAAACCAGAACAGTTTTGAGTAAATCCTTTAGTTAAATCCCAACGAAATCCATCTATTTTATAATCTTGAATCCAGGTTTTAATAGTAGCAATACTATAGGTGTTAGCCAAATTTCCACCAGGACCAGTTTCTCTGAAATGATTAATATCGCTTCCAACATTGTATGCATGTCGTGCTGTTAAATTAATATATGGATTCTCTGATGTTGTTCTTTCACCATTAGTATTAACATTAGCCCATCCATCATTATCTGTATCAAGCATCCACATTCTTTCTAGCGGAGAACGACCAAAAACATGATTTAAAGCAACATCTAAAATTACTGCAATCCCATTTTGGTGGCATAAATCAATAAATTCTTTAAATTTGGCTGGTGAACCATAACGTTTGTCTGCAGCCATATGATAAACCGTGTTATATCCCCAACTCATATTGCCTTCAAATTCCATTACAGGCATAAGTTGTACGGCATTAACTTTGAGATTTTTAAAGTAATCTATTTTATCTATTAAATCTTGATATGTTCTTCCTGAATCAAAGTCTCTGACTAAAACTTCATAAATAACTAAATCTTTTTTCTTAGGCTTAACAAAATTTGTTGTAGCACTGCTCCACGTATAATTCCACCATGCAGTTGGACCAGTTTGAAGAACAGTAACTTCTCTTTCTTGACCTGACGCGATTGTTGAATATACCGGTAATCCAGGATATGCTCCCAAAGTCACAATCTCAGGATCATCAAATGGAGACAATACTAGTTTAGAAAATGGATCAGCTGTTTTTACAATTGCAGGTGAACCTGCCGGAAGATTTACAACATCACAAACCCAATATTGATATGCATACGTTTGTCCAGGAGTTAAACCTGTAAGTTCTAACCAAAATTTTGTTGAACCAGAGGCATTATCCTTTTTCATTGCATAAGCTGCAGTGGGTTGCCAATTATTAAAACTTCCTGCTACATAAACAAAACTTTTAAACGGAACGTTTAACACCAAAGTAGCTTTTGTTGGATCGGAAACATTATAGTTAATTCCATCTACCAATCCAGCTGGCAAAGCAGCAGAAATAGTACCTGGGTTAATGATTGCTGAGAATTTTGCAAAGAAACTTGTAATGCCTTGTGTAATTTTTAACACATAATTTTTATTTACAGTTACGTTAGTATCTGTATACGAATATGAAGCAGTAATAGCTGTATTGACAGGTGTTGTTCCTCCGTTTACAAATAATTCATAAGTAGCAGAACCATTTGTATTATTGGCAGTTATTGCAAAATTTGAACTACTAGATATGATATTATTACTATTTAATACAGGTGCAGTTAAATTATATTGAAAAGCTCCTACAGGAACAAAATAGTCAATTGTTTGAGAGGCAGCATCTTCTGATCTAAATACAACACAGATCTCAGTAATAGAACTGTTTGTTGGTACACCAAAATAAGTATACAAATTTGGAGAAATAGACAAACTATAAGTATTTGAAGTAACCTGTGTCATTTGAGGATGCAAAGGACTTGTAAAAATTGGACTTCCTTTAATATTTTGAAATCTAACTCCGTTGACAGTAACACCAATATAGGCATAAATTGTACCGTTGTATGCCGCAAGACCAGTTCCTGTTTTATTGAAGGTTATCGTAGCGGCTTGATCGGCTATAACAGGAGAAGGAGTTGTTGTGATTTGACCAATAGAAAGTATACTCCAAAAGATCAAAAACAATAGTATAACATATTTCTTTTTCATAGTTTAATGATATAAAATGGACTGAGAATTTTTTCTCAGTCCATAATTAATTAAAGTTTCTAATCTAAAATTAGTCGACTGAAATTACTTTAGTAATAGAGTTAATTTTAAATAATCTAACTCCAGTTGGTCCAGTATATCTAAAATTAGAATCACCATCAGCAGCATTTACTAATTCTGAATCAATAGTATAACCATTAGATACATACCAAGGGTAGTTTCTATCTCCTAATCCCCAGCTATCGCCACCATTATTTCCTAAAAAGACTCTGAACGCATCGTTTGCTTTTAATTCTAATGCTACTTCATAAATTCCTGTATTTACAAGACCAAGTTCAGTTTCATTATTTCCTGCCCATGACCATCCGCCTGGAGTTGCAGCTCCAACTAACCAATTTGATGTCGGTTCAAAAGCACCGTTTGTAGTTCTTAGTGCTACATTAATAGTTTTTTTGTTACTATCAATAGTTAATTTATATTTTCCTGGTGCTCCAGTATTTCTAAAGTTTTGATCACCATCTGCAGCATTTACTATAGTTGAAACAATTTTATAGTTCAATCCTGTATAATAAGGATAGTTTCTTCCTGTGCTCCAATCGCCTTCTGTAGTAAAGAAACGGAAAGCATCTGTTGGTCCGTTTAAGAAATTAGCTGTCATAGTCAATACACCATTGTCACATAATAATGTTCTTGGGCTATTCCAATTCCATCCAGATTGAGGTAATCCTTGTCCAACTGCATATTGGTTTAAACAACCAAATGCTGTTACTAAGTAAGTAATTGAATTAGAATACACTGGTTGTGCACCAACAGTTCCTGAAGTTGATTTTACTCTAATATTTATTGCAGTTTGTACAAAAGGCACAGCACCAACCATTAAACATTTTAAATTAAAGTCTGCTGTTTGAAAAGAAGCAAATAGATCAGTAGTAGTTCCTAAATCAATTGGGCTTGCAAAATCAGTACCATCTTTAGCGATTTGAACTGTGTAACTAACAACAGATGTAGTTGTATAATCCATTGGATTCCATGTTAATGAAAGACCAGGATTAGATGGAGTAGCTTCAGAAAGTATAATTGAATCACCATTTAAAGGAGTTTTAATTAAAAATGATTCTGTAGTAGGTTCTGAAATTTGTAAATTATTTTCGTCTGTACAAGAAGTAATTCCTACAAAAGCAATAATTGCAAATACTATTTTAAATTTATTTTTCATTTTTTATATTTTTTATATTAAGTTTAGTAACCTGGATTTTGAATTAAGTTTGGATTCGCATTTATAGTATTCGGATGAAACGGATATACTTTTAAATTTGCAGGAATAGATACTCCATTTGTAGCATTTCCTTTCCATGCCCATACATAGTTACCACCAGTAAATTTACCAAAACGAATCAAATCTTGTCTTCTGTGTCCTTCCCAATGTAATTCTCTTGCTCTTTCGTCAATTAAGAAATTAAGCGTAACTTGATTGGTAGCAACATTTGCAAAATTACCATCATTAGCTCTTTCTCTTAAAGCATTGATATATCCAAGTGATGTATTATCAGCATTAGCTGTCGAGTTTCCGTTTAGAGCACCATCTCTTCTCATTTGAGCTTCTGCATACATTAAATAAAAGTCTGCAAGTCTAAACAAAGGAAAATCAGTATCAACAAAGGTAGAATTTTGACCAGGTAAACCTGTTGAAGTTCTATTTGACCATTTTCCTAAAACATAACCTTGAGCTTGAATAGCAACGTTTGAAATTTCTATTGGTCTTCCAGCAGAAATAATAGTTTTTCTAGAATCAAAATCAAATTCTGATCCATCAAATTTTTGAACAAATTGTTTACGTAAACGCAAAGCTCCACCCCAACCATTAACTCCGTATAAAGATTGACCATTTCCTTCAATAGAACCAACTTGACCATTACACATAACAGTGGTAGCACCATAGTTTTGTGTTTTTAATCCATCAGATTGTATTGCAAAAATTAATTCAGAAGATGTATCATTATCAGCCTTAAAGTTATCTAAATAATTTAATTTCAATTGATAACCTGCACCAATAATATTAGAACACATAGTCATACAATCTGTATATCTTGGTGCTCCTGTATAAACCTCAGAATTAAGATAAATTTTGGACAAAATTGCCCAGGCAAATGCTTTATCCAAACGACCCGATTCATTAGTTCTAGCGTCTTTAAGAGATGGTAATATTGCTAGCAACTCTGATTCGATGTAGTTAAACAATTCTGCACCTTGCATTTGTGGTCCTCTAAAATTGATTGGATCATTTTCTGTAACCAAAGCCGCTTTACCAAAAAGATCTAATAAATGGTAGTAAGCAAGACATTTTAATGCTCTTACTTCTGCTCTATAAAATCCAATTTCTGCAATTTCATTTGGACCAGTTACACCTCTTGAGCTTAATTTTTCAGGTGTTGTTTGACGGATAAACTCATTTGATAATGCTACTTGAACCATAGCTCTACTGTACATACCAAGAAATATAGGATTTTCTCCGTTCCAGATATTTCTTTGAATTTCTCTAACTCCTGGATCACCAGAACCTTCATACGACCAAATAGTTTCGTCTGTAGGCAATTCCTGCATATACCAAACACATCTTGAGTACTGACTCGTTCCTGGATCAATACCCTGTAGTAAAGAAGAACCCGGACCGCTTGTTCCTGTTAAAGAAAGGTTACCATAAACCCCAGCAACGGCTCTTTTATACGCATCTGGTTGTGCGAAGAAATCTTCAGATAAGAAATCATCATCATCCTCAGGCACAACATCTAAATCGCCGGTACAAGACTGTGTTACTACCATGAGACTTAGAAACATTAAAAAGTTTAATTTAATTTTTTTCATTTTCATTTTTTTTAAAATTTAACATTAGCTCCAAACAAAATACTTCTTTGTCTTGGATATATTGTTCTATCAATACCACCCGTAATCTCTGGGTCTAAACCACTGTAATCTGTAATAACAAAAGCGTTTTGCACACCAGAAAATAATCTTAATGATGCTTTACCCTCTAACCATTTCGGAAAAGTATACCCTAATGTAATATTATCCATTCTTAAAAAAGAGGCATTTTCTACATACAAATCAGACGTTAAAGTATTGGTTGTGTTTCCAAAATTTGTTTCAAATACAGAAACTGGAATGTTTGCAGCAGCGAGAGTACCAGAAGGTTGTAATCTTGCATAAACTGCTCTGTTTGAATTTACATTATTAAATACTCTGTTACCAAAACTTGCTCTCATATTAAAAGAAAAGTCAAAGTTTTTATAATTAATATTAGAAGCAAATCCTAATAGCAAGTCTGGATCAGAATTGTTATAAATATATCTATCGTTAGAGTTTATAATTCCGTCTGCATTTAAGTCAGCATAAGCTCCTTCAATTGGATTGCCTGAATTATCATACAATTGTTTGTAAACATAAAAAGAGCCCGGTGTATACCCTGATTGATTTACTAATACGTTGGCACCTGTTCCTCCTTCAATTCCTCCAAACTCTATACGGTTAAATGGTGCAACTTCTTCAATTTTTCTTTGATAGGTAGTTGCATTAAAATTCACATTCCAATTAAAACCAGTTCCAGCATTTCTTACTACATCTGCATTTAAATTAAATTCGATACCTCTTGTACTAAACGAACCAATATTTTGAAAACTTGAATTTGTAAAGTTAGATCCATCAGCTGTTGGCGCATCAAACAATAAATCTTCAGATAACTTGTAAAAAGCATCTAACGAACCTGAAACTCTATTATTAAACAAACCAAAATCTAAACCAACGTTGTAAGTGGTAGTTTCTTCCCATTTGATAGCTGTTCTTGCCGTTGGAACACCAACCGGATAAGCAACACCGCCAATGTAATATTGAGAAACTCCATCACCTTCCGTATAACGCTCTAAATAACCATAACGTTCATTTCCAGTATCTTGTTGTCCCGTTATACCATAACCAACTCTTAATTTTAAATCAGATATAGTTTTGTTATTTTTAAATAAATCTTCTTTTAATTTCCACGCAAAAGATGCTGCTGGGAAATAACCAAAACGATTTTCTTCTGCAAACCTAGAAGAACCATCTCTTCTAACAGCTAAAGTTAATAAATACTTATCATTAAATGTAAGGTTAGCACGTCCGAAATATCCTAACAATACAATATCTGGATCAATAGTAGTTTCTGGAAAATTTGCTGCCAAGAATGGGTTATAAATATTTCCTCTATCAAATCTATCTTTTTCAAATTTTTGATAAGAATAACCACCAGTCAAATCTACGTTAAGTTTTCCAAATGCCTTATTATAATTAAAGTATGCATCAAATAATTTATTCGTAAAAGTTTCTTCAGCATATTCATTATTACCATAAATTGTATTTTGATTGCTGAAACCAATCGCACTATTGGTAGGAACAAATCTTGTTCTTTTTCCTTTAGACTGATCAAAACCTAAATTAACCACAAAACGTAGTTCTGGTAAAAAATGTAATTTGTAATCAACTTCAAAATTACCGAAAATTCTATTATTCAACCCTCTATCACTAGTCTGCAATAATTCCGCTACAGGGTTTCTTGCTACATTAGGTATTAATGCATCCACAGTAGTTGTGTTTACAGCTGTATTTCTATATTCGAAGAAACCACCAAATTGTGATGCTGCATCGTAAACTGGCTGCGTAGGATCAAAAGACAACGCACTTCCTTCTACACCTGGTGCAAATCTGTTTTTCTCATTTGTAAAGTTTGCATTCACTTTAAACTTCAAATGATCCTTAAACATACTTGGCGCTAAAGCTAACGACACTGTATTTCTATTAAAATTATTAGTTAATCTTAACCCTTCTTGGTAGGTATTACCAACTGTGAGCCTAGATGGTATTGCATCAAAAAGATTTCCTTTAATAGATAAACTATTGTCTACAAAATCTGTTCTTCTATAAATCTCTTCTTGCCAGTTAGTATTTGAATTACCTAAAGTTGGCAATAAACTTGGATATTTATCACTTATTACTTGTCTAAATTGATCAGCAACAAAAACGTCTATAGTTTTAACTAGTTTACCCGATCCATATTGAAAATTATAATCAACAGATAATTTCTTTCCACCTTTTTTTGTAGTAATTAATATAACTCCATTAGATGCTCTTGATCCGTAAATTGCTGTAGCAGATGCATCCTTTAAAACGGTAATCGATTCTACTGTATTTGGATTTAATGATGCTAAAAAAGACGTAGAACCTGCAGTTGTGGTATTTGCAATTGGCAAACCATCAATAACAATTAAAGGATCATTTGATGCATTTAATGATGCACCACCTCTAATTCTAATCTCAGACCCAGAACCCGGAGCACCACTTGTATTAATGGTTACACCTGCTATACGGCCACTTAGTAAATTTTCTGTAGTAACATTAACTCCTTTATTAAAATCTTTTGCCGCTAAAACTGTGGTAGAACCAGTAGCATCTTTTTTCTTAACAGATCCATAACCAACTTGTACTACAACTTCTTGCAACACATTAGATTCTTCTTGCAAAGAAATAGAAACTGATTTTTGACCACTAAAATTAATAGTTTCGCTTTTATATCCAATAAATGAAAAAACAACATTGTCGCCATTTTTTAAGTTAGATAATTTAAATTTACCGTCAAAATCGGTAGAAGTACCATTTGTAGTACCATCAATAATTACATTTACTCCTGGAACTGGTTGCTTGGTTTTAGAATCCAAAACAACTCCATCTAAACTACTCTGCGCTAGAATTGTAGCTGGAAGTAGGAATAATAAAAATAACAACTTTTTGTAAATTGTTTTCATACATTTTGTTTAAGTTAAATTTAGTTTTTTTGCTTGTATATTTACTTCGAATGTTAAATTTATGTAAAATATTAAGATAAAAAAATAAACACTTGTTAAAGAAGCTCCGAAAACGTTTTCGTGTTGAAAACTTTCTGTAAAATATATGATTTTAGCACTAAAATTGCGATTAGTAAAAATTAAATATACCTTTATTGAATAATTATAAATTATCCTGTTTTTAAGATGAGAAGAAAAGTAACTTTAAAGCAAATTGCTAGAGAATTAGATGTGTCCATTTCAACGGTTTCAAAATCTCTTAGAAATAGTCTAGAAATTAGTGAAGATACACGTCAAAAAGTTCAGGCATTTGCCAAACTTTACAACTATAGACCTAATAATATTGCGCTTAGTTTAAAAAATAGAAAATCTAAAACAATTTGTATAATTATTCCAGAAATTATTCATCATTTTTTTGCAACAGTTATTAGCGGTGTAGAAAAAATTGCCAACGAGAAAGGTTACAATGTTATTGTTTGTTTGTCTGACGAATCCTTTGATAAAGAAGTAATTAATATGGAAATGCTTGCCAATGGAAGTATTGACGGATTTATAATGTCGTTATCTAAAGAAACCCAACAAAAAAAAGATTTCCATCATATTTCTGAAGTTATAAATCAAGGAATGCCAGTTGTAATGTTTGATAGAGTTACCAATGATATTTTATGCGATAAAGTTATTATTGACGATGGCTTGGCCGCTTTTAATGCCACACAATTTTTAATTGACAAAGGGTTTAAAAAAATTGCAATAATTTCAACTGTAGATTACGTAAGTGTAGGAAAATTAAGAACAGAAGGTTATATTCAAGCACTAAAATCAAATGATATAAAAGTAGATGAAAATTTAATTTTAAAAATTGAAGATACTGATAATTTTGAATCGCAAATTGTTTCACTTATAGAAAACAATGAACTGGATGCTATCTTTGCGGTTAACGAAATTTTTGCAGTAACAGCAATAAAAGTCGCAGCAAGATTGGGTAAAAAAGTTCCAGAAGACATTTCGATAATTGGTTTTACAGACGGTATAATTTCTAAATATTCATCACCATCAATTACCACAGTTAGTCAGAATGGAATTAAAATGGGTGAAAAAGCTGCTAAAATGTTACTAGAAAAACTTGAAATAGAGGAAGATGAAGACGAAGAATATCAAGAACAGTACAAAACAGAAGTTATAGAAACCGAGTTGGTTGAACGAGAATCTACTTTGTAGCATTTATTCTATTTATTAACAAATAACGTTTTCGTAATGTATTACATCTAATTTGTATTTGATACTATATTGCAATTAAAAAACTTTTTTATCTTTACAAAATCAAAGCTTGTACTTTTTACTTCGAAAACAAAAAATAAGTTTTGATAAGCATCTCGCTTATCGTTTTATAAATCAATAAAATACGATAATGGAAAAGCGTAAATTAGGTTTCTGGGAAATCTGGAATATGAGTTTCGGATTCTTAGGAATTCAATTTGGTTTTGCACTACAAAACGCAAACACTTCAAGAATTTTTGATACACTTGGTGCCGAAGTTGACAAAATTGGTCTCTATTGGTTGGCAGCGCCACTTACTGGATTAATTATTCAACCCATTGTGGGCTATTTTTCTGATAGAACTTGGACAAGATTAGGCAGACGAAGACCTTACTTTTTAGTAGGCGCAATACTTTCTTCAATTGCATTAATCTTGATGCCAAATTCTCCAACTTTGTGGATAGCAATTGGTACTTTGTGGATTATGGATTCATCTATTAACATTTCTATGGAACCCTTTCGTGCCTTTGTTGGAGATAATTTATCAGACAAACAACGCACATTGGGATTTGCAATGCAAAGTTTCTTTATCGGACTTGGAGCTGTAGTTGGATCTGCTTTACCCTATATTTTTACAAATTATGTAGGTTTAGAAAATACTGCACCTAAAGGTATTATTTCTCCATCTGTAAAATGGTCGTTTTATGTTGGCGGAATTGTGTTTTTATTGGCTGTATTATGGACTGTTTTTAAATCCAAAGAATATTCACCAGAAGAATTAGAAGCATTTGAAAACACTAAAAACGAAAATAAAACATTTGATGCTTCTCAAGAAAGAGGTTGTACCGAAAAAAGGCAGTTAAACATTGGATTGTCTTTAGCAGCAATTGGAGCAATTTTATCCTATTTTGTATATGATTTAAATTTGAAAAGCGATAATAGTCATAAAGAACTTTACATATTATCTATTGGAATATTTGTTGCTGGATTTTTATTTTCTATCGTTTCAATGCTAAGAACTAAAAATGTTAGAAACGGATTTACAATAATTGTAACTGATTTATTGAACATGCCTAAAACTATGAAACAATTAGCTTGGGTTCAGTTTTTTTCGTGGTTTGCCCTTTTTTCAATGTGGATTTACACTACAAAAGCTGTAACAGGTCATGTTTTTGGAACTACAGATTCTACCTCAAAAATCTATAATGATGCTGCCGATTGGGTTTCAATAATGTTCACCGTTTATAATGGTGTTGCAGCAGCAGTTGCCTTTTTACTTCCAGTATTAGCCAGAAGAACAAGCAATAAATTCACACACATGTTAGCATTATGCGCTGGTGGAATTGGTTTAATTTCGGTTTATTTCTTATCAGATAAAGTAG
>JAYVKR010000074.1:0-6841 GCA_043768185.1 Flavobacterium sp. | reverse complement strand
GCACCCAATTTTGTACCAAACATTAAGTTAAACTGACGCACTTCGGTCCAATTTCTAGAACCAGAATCGGGACATGCAATTTCTAATTCTTCAATTAATACTTTTACATCTTCTAGATTTCCATCGCCAAGAGATTTAGCCATTCTTTCTAGAATTTCTCTTTCTTTAGACAAATATTCTACAACTCTAGCATTGGTTGTTATAAATTCCTGCTCGTTAAATGCGTCACCAAAACGAATTTTAGCTTTTTCTATTTCTTTTTTGGCTTTAATGTTTAATTTTTCGGCATAATCCTCAATTAAAACATCGGCTCTGTATCTTTTTTTAGAATCTTTATTATCAATTAATGGATCGTTAAACGCATCAATGTGACCTGAAGCTTTCCAAGTTGTTGGATGCATAAGTATTGCAGCGTCAAGTCCAACAATGTTTTCGTGCATTTGCACCATTGCTTTCCACCAGTATTCGCGAATGTTTTTCTTTAATTCAACACCATTTTGTGCATAGTCATAAACTGCACTTAAACCATCGTAAATTTCGCTACTAGGAAAAATAAATCCATATTCTTTAGCGTGCGAAATTACGTTCTTAAAATTATCTTCTTGTTTTGCCATAACTGCAAAAATATAAAAAGTAATACAAATGTCTCTATAATAGACGATTTTTATATTTTTATAGATTATTAGGAATAATTCTTACTAATTTCACGAATTGAAAACGCAATTATGTTTAAAAACGTATTGAATTTATTTTTTCCTAAAGCTTGCGCTGGATGCAATTCGTTTTTACTTGAAAAAGAACTGGTAATTTGTACTACTTGCCGTTATGAAATTCCGCTTACAAATCATCACAACATTAAAAATAATGAAGTTTTTAGCCGATTTTATGGTAGACTTCCTGTTGAATTTGCTTCAAGTTTGTTCTATTTTCATAAAAAAGGCATTGTTCAAGAATTGATTCATAAATTAAAATACAAAGGACATCAAGAAATAGGCGAAGCAATAGGTTTTTGGTATGCCGAAGAATTAAAAAATATAGGTGAAATTAAAGATGTAGATTTTATAATTCCTGTTCCATTGCACAAAAAGCGATTTAAAAAACGTGGTTATAATCAAGTTACCGAATTTGGAAAAGCATTATCTACGAGTTTAAAAATAGAATTTAATGGCGCAATTTTAGAACGAATTATATATTCTGACACGCAAGTTAGAAAAAATATTACTGAAAGAAGTGATGTTACAGCAAGCGTATTTAAAATAAATACTGATGAAAAATGGCACAATAAACATTTTCTTTTAATTGATGATGTAATTACAACTGGAGCAACATTAGAATCTTGCGCAAGAGAATTATTAAAAATTCCTGGCTCTAAAATTAGTATTGTTTGTATGGCAATGACGCAGTAAAATATATAGTTTAAAGATTTTAATTTACATTTATATATTGGAATATATAAAAAAGAATATGTAATAAATTTACTTGATTTAGCCCAGATTGAAATGGAAATCCTTGCGAAAAGAAGCCAATTTTTTCTTGAATAAAAAAAACGACCAAAGGAAGTTCTTTTTTATTTATAGAAAAAATGGATTATTGAAACAAGATTGCAATGTAAAGCTGGAAGTGGCTTCTTATAATTTTGCTAAAATGTTTGAGATAAAGTAAATATAGTTGTTATTTTGCGTTACTTAAAAATTGAATTGATGCTAAAGAATGCTATAAAATATATATTGGTTTTGTTGGCAATTTCTATTGTTGGTTGTGCCAAAAGAGGAACAATTACTGGTGGATTAAAGGATACTTTGGCTCCGAAGTTGATAAATAGTTTGCCTAAAAACTTTGAAACTAATTTTAAGGGAAAAGAAATTAAATTGTTTTTTAACGAATATGTAAAGCTGAAAAATGTTAATAAACAGCTTATTATTTCGCCACCAATGAAAAAACAACCAGATATTACTCCTTATAATGCAAGTAGATTTATTTCTATAAAAATTAAAGATACTTTGCTTGAAAATACTACCTATAGTTTAAATTTTGGCAACAGTATTGAGGATAATAATGAAGGAAATGCAATGCAACAATTTAAATATGTTTTTTCTACAGGAAGTTATATAGATTCGTTGCAATTGAACGTAAAAGTAAAAGATGCCATTGATAAAAAGGTTGATAATTTTGTTTCTATAATGTTGTATGAAGTTAACGAAAAGTATTCTGATTCAGTAGTTTACAAACAATCGCCACGTTATTTAACCAACACACTTGATAGTTTAAAAATTGTAAAACTTGAGAATTTAAAAGCTGGAAAATACCAACTTATTGCGTTGAAAGATGTGAATGGAAACAATAAATATGACTCGAAAACAGATAAAATTGGTTTTTTAAAAGACTACATAACTATACCAAATGATACGGTTTATGAGGTTGAATTGTTTAAGGAAGAAAATTTGGCATTTAAAGCGGTTAATTTAACACAAACAAGTGGTTCTAAACTGGTTTTGGGTTATGAAGGAAACCCAAAAGACTTAAAAATTTCTATTAAAAAAGGAACTGAAAATGTTGCTTATAAAATTTCTAAAACAGAGAAAAAAGATTCGTTAAACATTTGGTTTAAAGCCAACAAAGCCGATTCTATAGTTGTAAATGTTGAAAAAGACAAGTTTAAAAAGCAATATAAATTAAAAATTAAAGACCAAAGAAAGGACAGTTTAAATTTTAATTTATTGCAGGTTGGTGAACTAAATTTTAGAGACACACTTGCCATAAATAGCGTTACGCCTTTATCAAAATATGATGTTTCTAAAATGAAATTGTTTAGAAAAGATTCGACAGATGTAAAATTTAATGTTGATTATGATGAATTTAAACAAAAATTAAATATAAATTTTGAAAAAGAACCTTTAGAAAAATACAGTTTTAAAGCTTTTCCTGGAGCAATTACCGATTTTTACGACAGACAAAATGATACTTTAAATTATAATTTTTCTACTAGAAATACATCAGATTATGGCAATTTACGTGTAAAACTAGAAAATGTAAAACGTTTTCCTGTAATTGTAGAACTTACAGATAAAGAAGGAAAAGTGCTTGCAACTGCTTACAGTGAAAAGGAAACATTATTGCTTTTTGACTTGGTTGAACCCAATTTATTTACGCTGAGATTAATTTATGACGATAATAAAAATAAGGTTTGGGATGCAGGAAATTTTCTAGAAAAACGCCAAAGTGAAGAGGTTATTTATTTTCCTGTAAGTGTAGACGTAAGAACAAATTGGGATGTTGAGCAATCGTTTGATGGTGGGAAGAAATAGGATTGAAAAGATGGAAGATGGAAGTTGGAAGATGGAAGATTTATAAAATAAATTTATCTCTGTCGTTTAAAAATCCTAGTTTTTCTCTTGTATCTAATAATTGATTTTTATTTAGTTCAACTATAAAAATTTCTTCATTTTCTGATGTTTCTATTAATTGGTTTCCTAAAAAATCTATAGCAGTTGAATGTCCGACATATTGGTGATTGTTGCCATCAATTCCTACTCTATTTACTCCAATTACATAACTCATATTTTCTACAGCTCTTGCTTTTAGCAGAATATCCCAAGCATTTATTCTTGGTTTTGGCCAATTGGCAACATATAATAAAACGTCATAGTCTTCAACATTTCTAGAAAATACTGGAAAACGCAAATCGTAACATATTAAAGGACAAATTTTAAATCCTTTGTAATTAATAATTACTTTTTTAGTTCCAGAAGTATATATTTTATCTTCTCCTGCAAGAGAGAAAAGATGTTTTTTATCATAATATTGCATTTCGCCACTAGGAAAAACAAAAATTAATCTATTGTAAAAGTTTTTATTTTCTGTAATTACAAAGCTTCCAGTTATGGCACAATTTTTAGCTTTTGCCATATTTTTAAGCCATTTTATAGTTTCTCCTTGCATTGTTTCGGCAACAATATTAGGATTCATTGTAAATCCAGAAGTACACATTTCTGGCAAAATAATTAAATCTACATATTGCGAAATAGCGTTTACTTTTTCTTGAAGCAAAGCTTTGTTTTCACAAGGGTTTTCCCAAATTAAATTGGTTTGAATTAATGCAATTTTCATTTCAAATATTGAATTAATGTTTGATAATTAATTTTTTAGTAAGCGTTTTATTATCGAAAAATAATTTGACAAAATAAATTCCGTTACTAAAATTTGAAATGTCTATTTGTTGGTTCTCGGTATTCATTTTTTCTAAAATTTTGTTTCCGATGCAATCAAAAATTTGAAAACTAATTTCAGAATTTGCATTTAAAATCTGAAAATTATTAGTTGCTGGATTTGGATAAATTTTAAAATCTGAAATAAAATTTTCAACATTTGATAACGGAAATTGATATTCACTTGCGCCAATATCTACGATAGAATTTGATATTCTAGGAAAAGAATAATAATCTAATTCGTTTGTTGATGAAGTAAAACTTGGATTTCCTGCATTTATACAAGGAGAAGTTGTTTGTAAATTAAAATCGATTGATGAAGAATTTACAAAAAGCGGATTGTTATAAATAGAATGAACATCAAAACCTGTATTGGTTTTATAAGTAGTGTACGGAATTGTATTGAATTGATAATTAACATTGGCGACATTTACATTATTTGCAGTGGTAAAATAATCGTTATAATCAATGGTAAATGATTGTGGCGCAATGTTATCTACATAAAAAAGCAAGCTAGAATTACTATGCAATATATTTTGAAATAAGTTACAATTATTAGTTTTTTCAATTATAAGTTGTCCGTGTAAATTGTTGTTGTCATTAAAATATAAAGTGTTATTATTTACATTAGAATTAACAACAATTCCTGTAGTTGCTGGATTATAACCTCCAATTAGTATTCCTGTATAAGTATTATTGTAAACTATATTGTTTCTAATAATTACGTTTTCTGTAGTTCCGTTTTGCTCGCAACCAGCGGTAATTCCTACTGCATTATTGTAAGATTGGTTTCGTTCTATAACTGTATTCCAACATCCATCGCAATAAATTCCAGAACTAATGGCAACTTGTGAATTGTTATTGTAGGTAGTGTTTCCAGAAATTACTCCGTTTCTTGCGTGGTTTAATAATGCGTTGGTTGATGCGCCAAAATTTCCTGCAACATCAATTCCGATATTGGTATTGTCGTAAACTAGGTTGTTTACAATTGAATATCCATCTACGTTTCCGTTTAAAGTTATGTTTTCACTAAAACCATTTATGTTATTGTAAACTTCGCAATTTTCAATCGTTACATTTCTAATTGCGTCTGTTGTAGTTGTACCTTGTCCGTAAACTTCAATTCCGTGAGCATTATCGTTAGCTGTTGGAACTAAATTGGCATTAGAAGAAAATCCTATATTTCTAATTTTTAAATTTCTTAATGTGATGTTATCAATGCCACTATTTGGATTGGACAAAACCAAAATTCCTCTTGCAAACGGAGTTGTTAAATTTTCTAATATTAAGCCGTCAATAATAATATTACTTTTACTATTTATTGCAATTAAATTGCTAAAACTACCTGAAAAACCTACTCCAGATAGTACAACATTTTGATTTTGATAGTTTTTAAATGTCATAGGATTAGAAGTTGTTCCAGAGACATTAATAGTTACCAATTCATTATAAGTTCCAGCTAAAATATTTACTGTACTGCCAGCAATTGCGGTATTTGCAGCTTTTTGAATTGTAAGCCAAGGTGTTGCAATAGAAGTTCCAGAATTAGAGTTGTTTCCTGTAGTTGAAACATAAAAATTAGTTTGAGAAAAGCTAGAAATAGAAAAAAATAATATGATTATGAGTTGTAGGTTTTTCATAATAATGGTTTTTTTAGTTAAACAAAATTATAACAAAAAAACGCAACCTTAGATGGATTGCGTTTTAGATTTTTCTTATCAAAATAAAAATTTATCCTTTTATACTTGCAGATAAATATTCTCTATTCATTTGCGCAATATATTCTAATGAAATTCCTTTTGGACATTCTACTTCGCAAGCACCAGTATTGGTACAATTTCCGAAACCTTCTGCGTCCATTTGAGCAACCATATTTAAAACTCGGTCGGTAGCTTCTACTTTTCCTTGTGGTAAAAGTGCGTATTGTGAAACTTTTGCAGAAACGAAAAGCATTGCCGAAGAGTTTTTACAAGTTGCAACACAAGCACCACAACCAATGCAAGATGCAGCATCAAATGATCTGTCAGCATCGTGTTTAGGAATTGGAATTGCGTTGGCATCAATAGTATTTCCTGATGTATTTACAGAAATAAATCCTCCTGCGTGTTGAATTCTATCAAAAGCACTTCTATCTACAACTAAATCTTTAATTACTGGAAACGCTTTGGCTCTAAATGGTTCTATAAAAATAGTATCGCCATCTTTGAACATTCTCATGTGTAATTGACAAGTAGTTACGGCACGATCTGGACCATGCGCTTCGCCATTTATAAACAAAGAACACATACCACAAATTCCTTCGCGACAATCGTGATCAAATGCAACTGGATCTTCTCCTTTTACTATTAAATTATCGTTTAAAATATCTAACATTTCTAGAAAAGACATATCTGGTTCAATTCCGTCAAGATTGTACTCGACCATTTTTCCAGATTCTTTTGCGTTTAACTGACGCCATATTTTTAATGTAAGTTTCATTCTTTATATGTTTGAAAATAATTTATTTTAATAATTCTTGTATTTGTAACTCTAAATCCTCTATGAAATTTGTAATAATTTCCCAAACAATTTCATAATCTGTTCCTGTATAGTCGTGAACCATTCTATTTCTTAGATTTTTAATTCTTTTCCACTCA
>JAYVKR010000073.1:0-6285 GCA_043768185.1 Flavobacterium sp. | reverse complement strand
AATAAAAATATAATTTCTGATGCTTTTCGCTTAAAGCAAATTCTAACTAACATCATTGGAAATGCCTATAAATTTACAGAAAATGGTTTTATAAAAATTAGCGCAAACGCCAACTTACAATCTAAAATTATTGCTATAAAAATTGAAGATACAGGAATAGGAATTGAAGAATCTAAACGAGAATTAATATTTAAAGAATTCACCCAAGCCAATGAAAATATTGAAAAAAACTATGGCGGAAGTGGTTTAGGTCTTACAATTTCTAAGAAATTAACCGAAATTCTTGGCGGAAAAATAAGTGTAAAAAGCGAAGTTAATAAAGGAAGTGTTTTTGAAATTTCTATTCCGTTAGAATTTGATAATTCCAATAAAAATGAAGCAAAAACCTCAACCAAAAATCTTAAAAATTACACTGCAATTGTTGTAGATGACGATTCCAATTTATTACAATTAACATCCGAAATTTTAAAGCAAAACAACTTTACAACTCATAGTTTTACATCTGGGAAAGAAGCGTTTGAATTTGCAAAAAATAATACTTTTGATATACTAATTACTGATATTCAAATGCCAATTTTAGATGGATTTCAACTCTTAAAATCACTTCAAGAAAATAAACTTATAATAAAAAATCAGCCAATAATTGCACTTACTGGAAGAACAGATTTATCTAAAAAAGAATATTTAAATTTTGGATTTTCGGCAATTATAAAAAAACCTTATTCTCCCAATTATTTGATGCAAATTGTATATTCAAGTTTAAATAATGAAAGTTTTAAAACGGATATTGAAGAGAATAATTTAGAAGGAAACAATTCAAATTCATATTATTCACTAGGATTATTACAATCTTTTTTTCCAAATGACAACACTGCAATAAATGAAGTTTTACTTTCATTTATGAAAACCACTAATCAAAATTTAGAACATTTAGAAAATGCAATTCTTAAAAATAACACATTAGAAATTAAAGAAATTGCACATAAAATGTATCCCATGTTTAAGCAAATTAAAAGCAATGAAATAGCAAATTTATTAGAAGATTTGGAAGAAAAAGCAAAGCATAAAAATAATTTGAAATCAGATTATAAAATTATAAAAGAAAAAATAGAAATTCTTTTTAATAATTTGAATAAAGAAATTACTTAATCAATATTATATAATTTCAATTTGTTGTAGAGTGTTTTTCTATTAATATTTAGCAACTTTGCCGTTTCAGATTTGTTGTTCCCAGTTTTAGACAAAGCATTAATAATCAAATTCTTTTCATTATCAAAAACAGAAAAATTATCTTCTTTTACTGAGCTTTTAATTTCAAATAAATCATTTGGTAAAACCGCTTTTTCTATAAAATCTCCTTTGGTTAAAAGTGTTGCACGCTTAATACAATTTTGCATTTCACGTAAATTTCCAGGCCAAAAATAACTTTGAAACAACTGAATAACTTCTGACGAAAACCCAATTACATTTCGGTTTAATTGCTTGTTGGCTTTCTCTAAAAAGAAATCGGCAAACAATAAAATATCTTCTCCTCTTGTTCTTAAAGCTGGCGATTCTATAGAAAATTCGTTAATTCTATGGTACAAATCTTCTCTAAAATTACCATTTTTTACTGTATCTTTTAAGTCTTCATTGGTTGCAGATAAAACTCTAACATCAACATTTATTTCCTTTGTACTTCCAACAGGTTTAATTTTTCGTTCTTGTAAAGCGCGCAACAACTGAATTTGATTGTCATAAGATAAATTCCCAATTTCGTCAAGAAAAATAGTTCCACCATTAGCCGCTTCAAAATAACCAATTTTATCTGAAATTGCACCAGTAAACGAACCTTTTACATGACCAAAAAATTCACTTGCAGCCAAATCTTTAGGGATTGTTCCACAATCTACAGCAATAAAAACTTGATTTTTTCGCTCACTATTATTGTGAATATTTTTAGCAATTACTTCTTTTCCTGTGCCACTTTCGCCAATTATTAAAACCGAAATGTCTGTTGGACTAACCAGTTGAATGTATTCTGATAATTTTTTAGAAACAGTAGAAATTCCAATTAAAAATTCTAATTTTTCAACTTTTTCATCATTAGATTTTTGTGAAACAAAAGAATTAGTATTTTGAAAATTATGTAAAGCATTTTCAATAACAAGAAGTACTTCTTCGGGATTAAATGGTTTAGAAATATAATCTGAAGCGCCATTTTTCATAGCTTTTACAGCAGTATTTACATCAGAATATCCAGTCATTAAAATTACAGGAATTGCTGGAAATTGCTTTTTAAATTGTTGCATTAATTCAATTCCGTCATACTTTGGAAGTCGTAAATCGGTTATAATTAAATCAAATGTTGCTGTCTCAATTTTAGACAAACTTTCCTCAGCAGAATACGCAGTTGTTATTTCGTATGATTTTCTAGCAAGAAACTTTGCAAGCATATCACAAAAAGAAACATCATCTTCAACTATAAGAATTCGTGTCATTAAATTTTAACTTTATCAGATAAAATTAAAACTATTTATTTTATTATGTCTTAATATTATGCAAAAAAAGAGCTTGCAATTGCAAACTCTTTTTGAAGACTAAAAAATTTTAACCCTAATTATTTTTTAATCCAATTTCCTTTTTCATCTGCAAACAGATTACCTTTTTTCTCATTCAAGGTAACATCTAGTTTGTATTCTTTTGCTTCGTTAACATAAGCTTTGTCCAACGTTGCTGTAGGATACACTCTTGTTAAAGCTGTTTTTACTGCTTCTGGAACTTCGTCTAAAGTAACTTCAGTATAACTTTGCTTTGTAGTTTCTGCTGGTTTAGCAGTTTCTGTTGCTGCTTTTGTAGCTTCTGTTGTTGGTTTAGCAGTTTTAGATGGCGTTGCTTGAGCAAATGCTGTTAAACTTCCTAAAACTAATGCTGCTGATAAAATTAACTTTTTCATACTATTGTTATTAATGTGTTTATAAATTTGTTTTACACTATAATCTATCTAATAATTGTACCAAAAAAAATAAAAACAAATATTAACCATTAAAATACTGATTTTAAGAACTTTAATTATTAATTAAATTCTATTTTTTTTCAATAAGTGTATAAAATTATTTCTCAATGTGTATAAATTTTACACAAACCTGTTTTTATTACATAAAAAAAGCTTGCAAATTAACACAAGCTTTAAAAAAATGATAAAAATTTTTAATTAAAATATTGGTTAATTTCTAAGTTTTTTAAAATAAAAAACCTCAATTTCTAAAAAAGAAATTGAGGTTCAAATCTAAAATCATAAATCGCTAATCAGCAATCTAAAACCATTTAGTATCTATAATACTCAGGTTTAAATGGACCTTCAACTTTTACACCAATATAATCTGCTTGGTCTGTTCTTAAAGTTTCTAGCTCAACACCTAATTTTTCTAAGTGTAACATGGCTACTTTTTCATCTAAATGTTTTGGTAACATATAAACGTCGTTTCCATAAGCTGCGCTGTTTTTCCATAACTCAATTTGAGCCAAAGTTTGGTTTGTAAACGAGTTACTCATTACAAAACTTGGATGTCCAGTTGCACAACCTAAGTTTACTAATCTTCCTTCTGCAAGAACAAGAATATCAACACCATCAATAGTATATTTATCAACTTGTGGTTTAATTTCAACTTTAGTGTTACCGTAGTTTTTATTCAACCAACCCATGTCTATTTCATTGTCAAAATGTCCAATATTACACACAATAGTTTTGTCTTTCATAGCACGGAAATCTCTTTCCAATACAATATCTTTATTTCCAGTTGTAGTAATTACAATATCTGCAGTAGCAATAACTGTCGATAATTTTTTAACTTCAAATCCGTCCATTGCAGCTTGCAAAGCACAAATTGGGTCAATTTCTGTAACAGTAACAATAGATCCAGCACCTTTAAACGAAGCAGCAGTACCTTTTCCAACATCACCATATCCACATACAACTACTCTTTTTCCAGCCAACATAATATCTGTTGCTCTTCTCACTGCATCAACAGCACTTTCTTTACAACCATATTTATTGTCAAATTTCGATTTTGTAACCGAATCATTAACATTTATTGCCGGCATTGGTAATGTTCCAGCTTTTACTCTTTCGTATAATCTGTGTACACCAGTTGTAGTTTCTTCGCTCAAACCTTTAATTCCACCAATCAATTCAGGAAAACGGTCAATAACCATATTCGTTAAATCGCCACCATCATCAAGAATCATATTCAATGGTTGTCTGTCTTCGCCAAAAAATAAAGTTTGCTCAATACACCAATCAAAATCTTCTTCGTTCAAACCTTTCCAAGCATAAACCTGAATTCCAGCGGCAGCAATTGCAGCAGCAGCTTGATCTTGAGTAGAAAAAATATTACAAGAACTCCAAGTAACTTCTGCACCAAGAGCAATTAAAGTTTCAATTAAAACCGCAGTTTGAATGGTCATGTGTAAACAACCAGCAATCCTTGCACCTTTTAATGGTTGCTCGTTTTTATACTCACTTCTAAGTGCCATTAAACCTGGCATTTCAGCTTCCGCCAATTCAATTTCTTTTCTTCCCCAAGCCGCAAGCGAAATATCTTTCACCTTAAAAGCTATAAACGGTAAAGTTTGTGTACTCATCTATATAAAATTTGTGTTTATTAAATAATTTTTGCAAATTTACAACATAGGATTTGTTTTTTATAATTTATTTTCAAAATTATGAAATGTTTACATCCTTAAGCCGTTGAAAAACAATAAAATGAATTAGTTTTTATAATTTTTAGAAGCTATTTCCAGCCATACGTTCCAAGTTTTTTTGTAAATTACTTTTTTTCTAAGCCAAAAAAAGAGCTTCTATGGTCGCTTTTTTTCGCCAAGAAAAAATAGTAATTTCCTTTAAAAAAGCTTTCCACTTCTGTCTGGGCTAGTTAAAACCGTAGTACTAAATGCCATTATATAAAACAATACAACATTCTAAAAACACCAAAATCTTAATCTGGAAAATCACCGAAAGTTTTCAAGAATTAAACTCGCAAGTGGTTTTAGAACCAAGTAATATAATAAGGTTAAACCAAATGAAATCCGAAATGCATCAACGTGCTTTCCTTTCAGTTCGAAAATTATTGCAAGAAATAAACCACACCGATGCCGATTTATATTATGACCAATTTGGTAAACCACATTTAAAATCCAAAAAATGTCCAACTGAATTTACCGAAGTTTCTATAACTCACTCACATCAATTCTCGGCAATAATAATAAGTAATAAAAAAGTAGGAATAGACATAGAATTACAAAGAGAAAAAATCATAAACATTGCCAACAAATTTTCTAATGAAATCCTAAACAAAAATAATAACCTTAATTACATCAAAAAATTAACCGTAATTTGGGGTGCAAAAGAAGCTATTTTCAAAATTAAAAACGAAAAAGGAATAAGTTTTAAAGACCACATTCAAGTGCAACCATTTATAATTAAAGACAATAAAACAAGTGCAAGCTTAAACTTCAATTCCAAACAAGTAAATTTTAAAATACACTTTCAAGAATTCGAAAATTATACGTTAGTTTACGCACTTTAAAATTTTAAAGAAATTAAATTCCAACAATCTAAATGCTTAAAAAATAAAACAATCAGTGAAAATCAGTTTAATCCGTAAAATCAGTGGCAAAAAAAATAAACAACTTTAAAATTTAGATTTCATTAATTTCTTAAATTAGTGTGCTATAATCAATAAAAACTTTGCGCCTTAGCGTCTTCGTGGCAAAAAAATGAAAAACATCTACCAAGAAATACTAAATTCAAAAAAAGCAAACAAAAAACTGTTAGCAATACTTCTAGATCCAGATAAAATAAATCTAGAAAATTGTTCCTATTTAGCTGAAAAAATAAATCAATCGCCAGCAACACACATATTTATTGGAGGAAGTTCCTTCAACGGAAATCATTTAGACGAATTAATAGTCAATTTAAAATCTAAAATAAATTTGCCTTTTGTATTATTTCCTGGAAATCCATCACAAATTTCCAACAAAGCCGACGGCATTTTATTCCTAACATTACTATCAGGTAGAAATCCAGATTATTTAATAGAACATCAAGTAAATGCGGTACCAATTCTTAATAAAACTAATCTCGAAATAATTTCTACAGGTTATATTTTAATAGAAAGTGGCAACGAAACTGCGGTAGAAAGAGTAAGTAAAACCAAACCATTAGACAGAAATAATCACGAATATGCATTGCAAACCGCACAAGCAGGAGAATTTATAGGAAATAAATTAATTTATCTAGAAGCA
>JAYVKR010000072.1:0-8130 GCA_043768185.1 Flavobacterium sp. | reverse complement strand
TGTACGTGAACCATTTGGATTTGATTGGAAAAAACTATTTCACCTCTAATCTTTCCGCTTTGATTTTGGTAGGTATAATTCTTTTTACTTTGGTGTTTTCTTTCAGGAAGGAAAAGAAATTTACCGAATCTAATACCACTGTTTATGAAGCATTTGTTGTTGGAGCCAATAATGGAGTAAAAACTGGTGTGACTATTTTTCCTTATGTTTTAGGTATGTTGGTTGCTATTTCGTTGTTTAGAAATAGTGGATTGTTTGAAATTATTAGTAAATGGATAGCGTTTGGTTTTTCTAATTTGGGTGTAAGTAAGCAAATTACCGATGCATTGCCAGTCGCATTTTTAAGACCATTTAGTTCTGCAGGTTCAAGAGGATTTTTAATAGATTCTATGAATACATTTGGAGCCGATTCTTTAACAGGAAGATTGAGTAGCATTTTTCAATGCAGTGCCGAAAGCACTTTTTATGTAATTGCAGTTTATTTTGGTTCAGTAAATATTAAAAACACTCGTTATGCGCTAGGAACAATGCTTTTAGTAGATGTAATTTGTGTAATTACTGCGATTTTTGTTGCAAGTTGGTTTTTTGTAAAGTAGCAAGTTATTTTTCTAGAATATGCAAAAATTCTGTTGTAGAATTTGCAATATGATTTCTAATCAATAACCATTTCTAAAATTTCACCTTCAATAATCAACTCAGCTTCGGTTGATGCAATAATATGTGCTACAGAAACTCCTGGAGCACGTTCTAATAATTTAAAACCTTGTGGTGTAATTTCTAAAACTGCCAATTCTGTAACTACTTTTTTTACACAACCAACGCCTGTTAATGGCAAAGTACATTTTTTTAAAATTTTACTTTCTCCTGCTTTGTTAACGTGCATCATGGCAACAATAATATTTTCGGCAGAAGCTACTAAATCCATTGCGCCACCCATTCCTTTAACCATTTTGCCTGGTATTTTCCAGTTGGCAATATCGCCATTTTGAGAAACTTCCATTGCTCCAAGAATTGTTAAATCTACGTGTTGACCACGAATCATTCCAAAACTAAAAGCTGAGTCAAAAAAACTTGCTCCAGGTAAAGTTGTAATGGTTTGTTTACCAGCGTTTATTAAATCGGCATCTTCATCGCCTTCAAACGGAAATGGTCCCATTCCTAGAACGCCATTTTCACTTTGAAAATCTACATCAATTCCTTCTGGAATATAATTGGCAACTAGTGTTGGTATGCCTATTCCTAAATTTACGAAATAGTTGTGTTTTAATTCTTTTGCAATTCGTTTTGCAATTTGATTTTTGTCTAACATATTTTTAAACCATTAAGATAGTAAGGAACATTAAGATTGATTGGGATATAATAAACTTTATTTAATTTTTTTATAAAAGTCTAACTAACAATTTAAATTAAAAAATTGTTCTTACGGTTCTTTGTTCTATTCTTTTTTCATATTTTTCTCCTTGAAAAATTCTGTTTACCAGTATTCCTGGAATATGAATTTCATTAGGATTTAAACTTCCTGCAGGCAATAATTCTTCAACCTCAGCTATTGTAATTTTGGCTGCGCCACACATACATGGATTGAAATTTCTTGCTGTTCCTTTAAATATTAAATTTCCTGCTTCGTCACCTTTCCAAGCTTTTACTATGGCAAAATCTGCTTTAAAGGCGTGTTCCATAATGTGCATTTTTCCGTTAAATTCTCTAACTTCTTTGCCTATTGCTACTTCTGTTCCAAAGCCAGCTGGTGTAAAAAATGCTGGAATTCCTGCTTGTGCAGACCGACAACGTTCGGCTAAAGTTCCTTGTGGAATTAAATCTACTTCTAGTTCTCCAGAAAGCATTTGACGTTCAAACTCTGCATTTTCTCCTACATAACTAGAAATCATTTTTTTGATTTGTTTTTGTTGTAATAACAAACCCAAACCAAAATCGTCTACGCCTGCATTGTTAGAAATGCAAGTTAGATTTTTGGTTTTTTTCTTTACTAATTCGGCTATAGAATTTTCTGGAATGCCACACAGCCCAAAACCGCCAAGCATAATGGTCATTGTATCTTCTATTCCTTGAAGTGCTTCTTTTACCGAGTTTACTTTTTTATTTATCATAGTTTTAAACTAATGTTTTAAAATTGATTTATGAAGTTTCTACGAACTAGCCCAGAATGAAATGGAAAGCTTTGCTTGAGGAAAATTATATTTTTTCTTGACCAAAAATTGCGACCAAAGGAAGCGCATTTTTGGGCTTAGAAAAAAATAATTTTACTAGCAAACTTGCAATGGAATGCTGGATTAGCTTCTAGAATTTATAATTCAAACTCGTCTGTGTTTTGTTCTTGTTCTACTGCTGTAGAATCGCGTCTTCTAGAGGTTCCGTTGCTGTATTTAGATGGTCCACCACAATCGACTTTTATTGACATTTCTTCGGGTTCTATAAAATCGTCTTTAGAGATTTGAAGGTCTTTGTCTGCATAACATTTTTTCATAAAAAATCCCCAAATTGGTAATGCTGCTGTTGCTCCTTGACCATAAGTTATGCTTCTAAATCGTGCTGAACGATCTTCGCAACCAACCCAAACGCCAGTTACTAAATTGGGAACCATTCCAATAAACCATCCATCGGATTGATTTTGGGTTGTTCCTGTTTTTCCTGCTATTGCATTTTTAAACATATATGGATAACCTGTCCAGCGATTACTGCCACTTCCGCCACCATCTGTTCTAAGACGTTCTCCAGAACCACCTTCGGTAACGCCTTCTAATAATTTTATTACTGCAAAGGCAATATCTTTATTTAAAACATCGTGAGTGTCTGGAATTGGTTCGTAAATTATGGCTCCATTTTTATCTTCAATTCTTGATATAAATTGTGGTTTTATGTAAACTCCTTCATTGGCAAATGTGCTGTATGCGCCAACCATATCTTGTACTGTAATATCTACTGCGCCAAGTGCAATTGCTGGTTGTACTGGAATTTCTGATGTAACACCTAGTTTGTGTGCTAAATCTACAACGGCTTGCGGACCAGTTTTATCTATTAATTTGGCAGAAATTACGTTTACAGAATTGGCTAATGCTTTTTTTAAAGTCATCATTCCTCGATAACGATTGTCTGAGTTTCTTGGTTCCCAATTTGTAGAAACATTGTGTCTTCCTCTTCGTATCATAAATGGACCATCTAGCATTACATCGCATGGAGACATTCCTAATTGTTCTATTGCTGTTGCATAAACAAATGGTTTAAAGGTAGAACCAACTTGACGTGCGCCTTGACCAACGTGATCGTATTGAAAAAACTTATAATTTATTCCTCCAACCCAAGCTTTTATTTGTCCAGATTGTGGTTCCATTGACATTAATCCTGCTTGAAGAAAATGTTTGTAATAACGAATTGAATCTAACGGTGTCATTGTCATTTCTTTTTGTCCGTCCCAAGAAAAAACGGTCATTCTAGTTTTTACAGAAAATGTTTTTATAATTTCTTCGTCAGACATGTCTTGGGCTTTTAAAATTCTCCAACGTTCTGAATTTCGCATTGCCTTATCGAAAATCTTTTTAGTTTCGGCAGAAGTAATACTTATAAACGGTGCATTTTTATTGCTTTTTTGTTGTTTAAAAAATTCTTCTTGTAAGTTTTTAATATGCGCTTTTACTGCATCTTCTGCATGTTCTTGAATTTTAGAATCTAATGTTGTGTAAATTTTTAATCCATCGCCATAAACATCATACTCTTCTCCGTTGGGTTTTTTATGTTCTTTTACCCAATTTTTCATATAATCGCGCAGGTATTCTCTAAAATAAGTTGCTGTTCCATCTAGGTGACTTTCTGGATGAAAATCTAATTTTATTGGTTTTTTTACTAAAAGTTCTTTGGCAGATTCTTCAAGATGATTGTTTCTTACTAGTTGACCTAAAACAATATTTCTTCGCGTTAAAGTTCTATCTGGAAAACGATTTGGGTTGAAACGAGAAGGATTGGTTAACATACCAACAATCATTGCACTTTCTTCTATTTTTAAATTGCGTGGTTCTTTGTTAAAATATACTTTGGCAGCAGAGCGAATTCCGACAGCACCATTTACAAAATCTACTTGATTTAAGTACAATGCAATGATTTCTTCTTTAGTATATTGTCTTTCTAATCGAATAGCAATTATCCATTCTTTAGCTTTTTGAACCATTCTAAAAGGTAAAAATTTAGAACCTTCACCGTGAAATAATAATTTGGCTAATTGTTGAGTAATTGTACTTGCTCCACCATCTTTTCCTAGTTTTACTGCTGCGCCAAATGTTCTTTTAGCATCAATTCCAGAATGTTCATAAAAACGTTCATCTTCTGTAGAAACTAGTGCGTCTACAAGTGATTTTGGTAAATCTTTATAATTTATTGCAGTTCTATTTTCGTTGTAAAATTTACCAAGTGTAACTCCATCTGAAGATATAATTTCGGTTGCAAGATTGGATTCTGGATTTTCTAAATCGTCAAAAGATGGCATTGCACCGAATAATCCCCAAGATGCAAATAGAAAAAATAGAAATACTGATGCAAAGCCATAAAAGAATAATCTCCAGAATTTTCTTTTGTAGTAACTAATATCTTTTACTTTGGCTGTAGTTTTTTGAGCGGTTTTATTTTGTGCCATATTTTTTTATTCTGTTGATTCTATTCTAAATCCAACTTCAGTAATTCCTTTTAATTCTTTATCTCCAACAATTTTACCAGTTTGTCTTACTGCTTGTTGAATTTTTATTTTGTAATCTCCTTTAAGATTGAAGGATTGATTTTGCTTATAAAAAAGTTTACTTTCTTTTACGTCAGAAAATCCATCGCCAAGTAAAGTTCCGTCAAGATTTGCCATTTGATATTCTAAAGTATCCACTTTTACTTTTTTATTTGGCTGTTCTAGCGAAACAATTAAAAATAAATTACTGTATGGAAAATCGTTATTATCTCTAATGTTTACAAAAAGATTAAATTTTTTATTTGCATCTAATTTTGGCAATTTAAACTTTATAATACTGTCTTTATGCCAAGCAGTTCCAACCGATTTATATTCGTCAAAAACTCTTTTTTCATCGCAAGAAATTATAGAAACTGCCACTAAAATTAAAAGAAGGTTATTTAGAATCTTCATTCTTTTTTATAATTATTGGTTTTTTATTTGCTGGTTTATTTTGGTTTGGATTCTGATTTGGGTTTTGATTTTGATTAGGATTTGGTTTTTGTTGATTTGGATTTATCTTGTTCTGATTGGGATTAATTTTATTTTGATTAGGGTTTGAATTTGCATTTTGATTAGTATTTGCAGAAGCGACTTTGTTTTTATTTTTATTATTGTGCTTCTTTTTTGGTTGATCAAAACGCGTTAAACTCTCTTGTCCCATTGCATTATTAAAGTTAGCTTCTTGTTCTACAACTAGTTCAATTGCAAAATCTTCTAATGATGAAACTCTAATTTTTTGTTTATTTTGAACAATGATTTCTCTTACTTGTTCAATTTTTAAAACGTGCCAATTTGCAAAATTATCGGTGTAGGCAAACCACATTAATCCTTTAAAAATATCTTGTTTCTGACAAATTGCATCGCCTTTTTCAGTGTGTAATTTTGTTTCAAATTCTGGAAAATCTTTTAAAGCATCTAGATAAGTGTCCAATTCATAATTTAAACAACATTTTAGTTTTCCGCATTGTCCTGCTAACTTTTGAGGATTTAAAGAAAGTTGTTGGTATCTTGCTGCTGATGTATTTACACTTCTAAAATCGGTTAACCAAGTAGAGCAACACAATTCTCTACCACAAGAACCAATACCACCAAGACGAGCTGCTTCTTGACGAAAACCAACTTGTTTCATCTCAATTCTAGCTTTAAATGTTTGAGCAAATTCTTTAATTAATTGTCTAAAATCTACTCTATCTTCTGCTGTGTAATAAAAAATTGCTTTAGAACCATCACCTTGAAATTCTATATCAGAAATTTTCATTTGTAATTTTAAAGCAATAGCAATTTCACGAGCTTTTACCTTCATTGGTTCTTCTTTATCACGAGCATCACTCCAAATATCGATATCTCTTTGAGATGCTTTTCTATAAATTTTGGTAATATCTGGACTAGTAATACTTACGCTTTTTTTCTTCATTTGCACACGAACAAGTTCACCAGTAAGTGTTACAATTCCTATATCATGACCTGGAGAAGCTTCTGTAGCAACAATATCTCCAATACTTAACGTAATTTTTTCGGTATTTCTGTAAAACTCTTTTCTTCCGTTTTTAAAACGTACTTCAACGCAATCAAAAGGTATTTCGCCGTTTGGCAAATTCATATTGGCCAACCAATCGAAAACGGTTAATTTATTGCAGCTGTCTGTGCCGCAAGTGCCATTATTTTTACAACCCTTTGGTGCGCCACCATCAGAAGTTGAACAACTTGTACAAGCCATAATTATATAGATAGTGTTGCAAAGTGCAACTTAAGTTTATAAAACGATTAATTGGTAAAGATAGTATTTTTAAAAAATAAATTCCAATTAAAAAATTCCAAATTCCAATTACTAATAATACTTTGGAATTTGAAATTTTAAGATTCAGATTTTAGTGTTTTATTCTAAAATCTTATACAATTTATCAGACAATCGAATTCTAAAAGCCAAATTCATAGTGACTTTATCGCCAATAGTTGCTATTTGTGAATCTATTCCATTTACTAACATTTTTTCTAGAACAACTTCTTGATTTCCTGTAGTTGGTCCAGAAATTAAAATTTTATCGCCAATTTTAATTTCACCATTTTCTATTAAAAACAATGCCACTTTTGGTTTTGGATAATAATGTTCGCCTTTGCCAATTAACACTTTTTTTATTTTTATCTTTTGACGAATTTCTTTTGATTTATTTGCTACAGCTAATGATTTATCAGACAACAATCCAGAATTTTTAAAAAGTAATTTATCTGATTTTCCTTTTCTAAAAATCATATTTCCATTTTTAATTCCTTTTCGCAATTTGACTTGATCTAATAGTGACATATTAATTATATCTCGACAATCAACCGAGCAACAATTTTCCATAACTTGCTTGCATTCAACACATTGAATAAATAATAAATGACAACCTTCGTTCTCACAATTCGTGTGATTGTCGCAAGCAGTTCCGCATTGATGGCATTGTGAAACGATATCTTCTGTAATTCTTTCGCCAAGACGATGATCAAAAACAAAATTCTTACCAATAAATTTACTTTCTAAACCTTCTGCTTTTACTTGACGCGTATATTCTATAATTCCTCCTTCAAGTTGATACACATTTTGAAAACCTTTGTTTTTGAAATAGGCAGATGCTTTTTCACATCTAATTCCGCCAGTGCAATACATTAATAGATTTTTGTCTTCTTTATGATTGGAAAGTTGGTTTTCAATAATAGGTAAACTTTCTCTAAAAGTTTCTACATCTGGCGTAATTGCTCCAACAAAATGACCAATTTCACTTTCGTAATGATTTCGCATATCTACAACAATTGTATTCGGATTTTCGAGTAAATCGTTAAATTCCTTAGCTTTCAAATGAGTTCCAATATTAGTTACATCTAATGAATCATCATTCAAACCATCGGCAACAATTTTATCTCGAACTTTTATTGTTAATTTTAAAAACGAATGATCGTCGTGTTCTACAGCAACATTCAATCGAATTCCTTTCATAAATTCATACTTTTCGATTGTATCTTTTAAAGCATAAAAATTATCTGCTGGAAGCGAAAGTTGAGCGTTTATTCCTTCTGTGGCAACATAAATTCTGCCAAGAACATCTAGATTGTTCCAAGCTTGAAATAAATTATCACGAAATTCTTTAGGATTTTTAATTTTAGAATACGCATAAAAAGACAACGTAAGTCGTTGTTTTCCAGAATTATCTATCAATTCTGCTCTTTCTTCTGCGCTTAAGGTGTTGTACAGTTGCATACTATAAACTTTTTAAGATTAGAAATAGTTGAACTCTAAGTGGAAGAATTCTTGGACAAAGATAACTTTTTATATAAAAAAATAAACCATTAAGATAGTAAGGTTCATTAAGTTTTGCGCTTAATTCTCTTAACTTTCTTAATGGATTAAAATCAAAATAATATTTTTATGA
>JAYVKR010000071.1:0-7406 GCA_043768185.1 Flavobacterium sp. | reverse complement strand
ATTTGTGTTTTTAATCCCGAAAAACTAAAATCCAAATTTGGAATTTTTGGTTTGGTAAAAGCAAATCTTTTTGGATTACCAGTTTTGGCATACTCATCAATTAATGGACCGCCAGGATAGGGGAAGCCTAAAATTTTCGCGGTTTTATCAAAAGCTTCACCCACAGCATCATCAGTAGTTTCTCCAATAATTTCCATATCAAAAAAGCTTCTTACCACTACTATTTGTGTGTGACCACCCGAAATTGTTAATGCTAAAAACGGAAATTCTGGTTTATCAAATCCTTCTTCATCTATAAAATGTGCCAAAATATGAGCATGCATATGGTTTACAGCAAGTAACGGAATTTGCAAAGCCATTGCCATAGATTTAGCAAATGAAGAACCTACAAGTAATGAACCCATTAATCCTGGACCTTGAGTAAATGCTATTGCTGACAACTGATTTTTAGAAATATTTGCATTTTTTAAAGCAACTTCTATTACTGGAACAATATTTTGTTGATGCGCTCTAGAAGCTAGTTCTGGTACAACGCCACCATATTGTTCGTGAATTTTTTGGCCAGCAACAACATTAGATAAAACAACATTATTTTTTAAAACTGCAGCCGCAGTATCATCGCAAGAACTTTCAATTGCTAAAATAAAAACATCATTAGATTGCATAAAGGCACAATTTTTGAATTATATTTGACAAACCGCCATAAAACGATTATTTTTACATCGAATACAAAAGTAACTATTTTCTAAAAGTTTCTTGTTCAAAGCCCAAATTTAATTTTGAAAGAAAGCAAAACAAATACTCGATTTAAAACCTTTAGAAAAATAATTTTTCGTACACTAATTGTACTCATTTTACTATTACTTGTAACTGTTATTGCTTTAACTTTACCAAGCGTTCAAACTAAAATTGCCCAATATTATACCGAAAAAATAAACAAGCAATACAAAACTAATATTACTGTAGAACAAGTTGCAATTACTGTTTTTGGTAGCGTTAAGCTTAAAAAAGTATTGATAAAAGACCATCATAACGACACTTTAATTTTTTCAAATAAAATTACTACTTCTGTATTAGATTCTAAAAAACTTCTTGATGGAAACCTACTTTTTGGTTCTATGAGAGTTGATGGATTGTTATTGAATATTAAAACGTATAAAAATGAAAAAAACAATAACCTAAATAAATTTGTTGCTGCATTTGATACAAAAAATAAAGCTAAGCATAAGTTTTTAATGACTTCTAAAAAAATTACGCTTACCAACAGCCATTTATTAGTTACAGATGAAAACAGTTTAAATTCTAGAAGTGTTGATTTTACAAAATTAAATTCGGTTATAACAGATTTTAAAATTTATGGTCCAGATATAAATGCTACAATTGATGAAATGTCTTTTAAAGACCATAGAGGATTGACTATAAAGAATTTAAAATCTAAATTTACTTATACAAAAACAAATATTAAATTGGAAAATTTAGATTTAGAAACAGAGAATTCTAAATTTATAGGTTCGGCAATTTTAAAATATGATGCTAAGAGTTTTTCAGATTTTAATAATAAAGTTATTTTAGATATTTCCATAAAATCGGCATTGATTTCTACTAATGATATTCGATATTTATATAAAGACATTGCTAAAGATCAAGTATTTAACTTAAATGCAAAAATTGATGGAACCTTAAATAATTTAACATTAAAAAAATTAGATTTATTAGATTCTAAAGGTTCACACATAGTAGGCGATGTTCTTTTAAAAAATTTATTGGCCAAGAAAGGAAAAGGCGATTTTTACATGAAAGGTTCCTTTGATAAAATTTCTTCAAGTTATGATAATCTTACTGCGCTTTTACCTAATGTTTTAGGAAAAAAAATACCAAGTTCTTTAAAAAAATTAGGTAAATTTAATTTAGTTGGTGATGCAGAAATTACTACAACATTTATTGATGCCAATTTTAGTTTAAGTACTGTTTTAGGAAATGTAAAATCTAAATTGTTAATGACCAATATTAATACTATAGACAACGCATCGTATAATGGCAGAATTGCACTAGACAACTTTGATATTGGAACTTTTTTAAATAGAAAAGATATTGGTAAAGTTACTATAGATGTAGATGTAGACGGAAAAGGATTTACAGAAAAATATTTAAACACCAAATTTTCTGGAGAAATTGAAAGTGTTAAATACAATGGTTACACTTATAAAAACATTATTGCTGACGGAAGTTTTAAAAAACCAATTTTTACAGGAAATGTAAGTATTAATGATACTAATTTATTTTTAGATTTTAATGGTACAATAGATTTAAGTAATAAAGAAAGTATTTACGATTTTAAAGCCAAAGTGGATTATGCTAATTTAAAAAATCTAAACTTTATAAACGATGAAATATCAGTTTTTAAAGGTGATGTAGACATGAAGGTTAAAGGAAATTCTATAGATAATTTAAAAGGCGAAGTTGTATTTTCTAATGCTTCCTATCAAAATAAAAAAGACACTTACTTTTTTGATAATGTAACCGTTAGTTCGCAATTTGATACTAATAATGAACGTACTATAAATATAATTTCTCCCAATGCAATTAATGCAAAAATTGTTGGTAAGTATGATTTTAGCCAAATTCAAAAAATGGTTCAAAATTCATTGGGAAGTCTGTATACCAATTATAAATCTGATAATGTAAAAAAAGGTCAATATATAAAGTTTAATCTTTCAGAATTTAATAAGGTTATTGAGATTTTTTATCCAAAAATTAGTATAGATTCTACCACAACTATTTCTGGAAGTATTAATAGTGATGATAATGATTTTAAATTGAATTTGTCATCTAAAAAAATAAGTGCATTTGATGCAACTTTTGATAATTTACTTCTAGAAGTTGACAACAAAAATCCTTTGTATAATACTTATGTTCAAATAGATAGTATAAAAACTAAACTTTATAAAGTTAGAGATTTTTCGTTAATAAATGTAACTTCTAAAGATACTTTATCGTTTAGAACAGAATTTAAAGGAGGCGAAAAAGGAAATGATGCCTACAATTTAAACCTTTACCATACTATTAATAAAGACAATCAAAATATTGTTGGATTTAATAAATCTGAAATGATGTTTAAAGATTTTATCTGGTACATTAATGAAAAAGAAGATGATAAAAATAAGGTGGTTTTTGATAAAAGCTTTAAGAATTTTAATTTTGAAGACATCGTAATTTCACACGAAAATCAATCTATAAACTTAAAAGGATTTTTAAACGGAACCAATACTAAAGATATTGAACTTACCTTTAATAATGTAGAACTAAATAAGATTACACCAAACGTTAAGAAATTCAAATTTGATGGAAACTTAAACGGAACAGTATTTTTAAAACAAAATAATGCAGTTTATCAACCAACTGCATCACTTCAAATTAAAGATTTATTTATAAATGAAAACCAACTTGGAAATTTAATTTTGGATATAGAAGGAGATGAAAATTTTAGAAAATTTACATTAAATTCAGAAATAGAAAACGAAAATTTCAAATCATTCAAGGCAACCGGTGGATTAGAAATTGTAAATGATCAAACTATATTAGATGTAAATTTAAATTTTCAAAAATTTAATCTCGGAGTTTTAAGTAATCTTGGCGCAGGAGTTTTGTCTAATATTCGTGGTTTTGTTTCTGGAAACGCAAGAATAGACGGAAATATTAAAAATATAGACTATAATGGAAGGTTGTTTGCAGATGAAGTTGGACTTACAATTCCATATTTAAATGTAGATTATGTTTTAAAACCAAATTCGATAATTGATGTTACTCAAAACAAATTTATAATTCAACCCACTCAAATTACCGATTCTAAATTCAATACCAATGGTAATCTTGAAGGATTTATAAAACACAAACAATTTGGCGAATGGGAATTAGATTTAGAAATTGATGCCGACAGATTATTAGCATTAGATACTAAAGATTATGAAGATGCTGCTTATTTTGGAACTGCTTTTATAAAAGGAAAAGCAACAATAAAAGGTCCAACTAACGGATTATTTATAAAAGTTAAAGCAGCATCTGAGAAAGGAACTGATATAAAAATTCCTATAAATGATGCTACTGCGGTAAGTGATAATAATTACATACATTTTGTAACTGCTAATGAAAAATTAAATAAAAATCTTCCAAATGCAGTTCCTAGAAAATCGTACAATGGTTTAGAAATGCGTTTCGAATTTGATATTACACAAGATGCAAGTATTGAAGTAATTTTAGACAGAGAAGGCCACGGAATGAGAGGAAAAGGTCGCGGAGAATTATTGTTTGAAATTAATACTGGCGGAAAATTTACCATGTTTGGTGATTATCAAGTTTATGAAGGAAAATATAATTTTAAATATGGAGGTTTAATTGATAAAAAATTCGATGTAAAAAAGTTTAGCTCAATTGTTTGGGAAGGCGATCCATTAAAAGCAATATTAAATCTTGAAGCTGTTTATAATACAACAGCAAATCCAGCAGTATTAGTAGCAAATTCTTCGTTTAATAAAAAAATTCCAGTTCAAGTTATAATTGGAGTTAAAGGAACCATTAAAAATCCAGAACCTGAATTTAATATTCTTTTTCCAGAAGGAAGTTCTATTTTAAAATCTGAAATAGAAACCAAACTAAATGATAAAGACATTAGACAAACTCAAGCTCTACATTTATTAGCTTTTGGCGGATTTTTAAGTCAAGATGGTTTAAGCCAGTCACAACCAACTAATATTTTATTTGAAAGAGCGAGTTCATTATTTGGCGATTTATTTCAAGATGCAGATGGAAAATTACAAGTTAATTTAATTTATAATCAAGCAAATAGAACACCAGGAACAGAAACAAATGGTGAATTTGGAGTTACTGTTTCTTCTAAAATTAATGACAGAATTACAATTAATGGTAAAGTTGGTGTGCCAGTTGGTGGTGTTAACGAATCTGCAATTGTTGGAAATGTAGAAATTCAATACAGAGTTAATGAAGATGGAACTTTAAATCTTAGATTGTTTAACAGAGAAAACGAAATCAATTATTTAGGACAAGGCGTTGGATATACTCAAGGAGTTGGTGTTTCTTATGAAGTAGATTTTAGTACTTTTAGAGAATTAGTCAATAAAATTTTCAAAAAAAATAAAATTGATGTTGTAAAACCTAAAGCTAAAAATGAAGATGATTCATCTTTACTTCCAGATTTTATTAAAATGGAAAACGAAAAAAAATCTAAAGAAAAATCTAAAGAAGAAGTCAAAAATAACAAAGAAGCAATTCCAATAGAAGACTAATTATGAATTTCATAATTATAGAATTACTACTTTTAATGCTCATAAATTAGAAACTTATCAACGAAAACGTTTGCAATTTGTTAATACTACCAAAATACTCAAAAATGTAGTCAATTATCATTTCATCTTTGTTAATTTTACACTTCAAACATAAATTATTAATGTCCAAAACTATTAAAAAAATTGGTGTTCTTACTTCTGGTGGCGATTCGCCAGGAATGAATGCCGCTATTCGTGCTGTTGTTAGAACTTGTGCTTACCATAATGTAGATTGTGTAGGTATTTATCGTGGTTATCAAGGAATGATTGAAGGCGATTTTAAAGAAATGGGTCCAAGATCTGTAAATAATATTGTAAACAAAGGTGGAACAATTTTAAAATCGGCACGCTCATTAGAATTTAAAACCAAAGAAGGAAGAGAAAAAGCATACAATAATTTAGTAAAAGCAGGAATAGATTCGCTTGTAATTATTGGTGGAGATGGAAGTTTTACTGGAGCAGAAATTTTTAACACAGAATATGGTTTTCCAGTAATGGGAATTCCAGGAACTATAGATAATGATATTTTTGGAACAAGTCATACACTAGGTTACGACACAGCTTTAAATACAGTTGTAGAAGTTATAGATAAAATTAGAGATACTGCAAGTTCACACAACAGACTATTTTTAGTAGAAGTAATGGGAAGAGATGCAGGTCACATTGCACTTAATGCAGGAATTGGTGCTGGAGCAGAAGAAATTCTTATTCCAGAAGAAGATTTAGGATTAGAACGACTATTAGATTCTTTAAAGAAAAGTAAAGCATCAGGAAAATCTTCAAGTATTGTTGTAATTGCCGAAGGCGATAAAATTGGTAAAAACGTATTCGAACTTAAAGATTACATCGAAGAAAATTTGCCAGAATATGATGTTCGAGTTTCAGTTCTCGGTCACATGCAACGTGGTGGTTCGCCATCGTGTTACGATAGAGTTTTAGCATCACGACTTGGTGTAAAAGCAGTAGAATCTATATTAGAAGGAAAAACCAATTATATGGTAGGAATGTTAAACGATAAAGTAGCATTAACACCATTAGAATTAGCAATTAAAGGAAAATCAGAAATAGACAGAGAATTATTACGCGTTTCAGAAATAATGTCAACGTAGTAGATGCGTTGCATTGCAACGTATCCAATGTTTATGCGTTGCATTGCAACGTATCCAACGTAAATGCGTTACATTGCAACGTATCCAACGTAAATGGAAAAATAATAAAATAAAAAAACACACAATAAAAACAAAATAAAATGTCAAAAGTAAAATTAGGAATTAACGGATTTGGAAGAATAGGAAGAATCGTTTTTAGAGAATCTTTCAACAGAGATAATGTAGAAGTAGTAGCAATTAACGATTTATTAGATGTAGATCATTTGGCTTACTTATTAAAATACGATTCAGTTCACGGTCGTTTTAATGGAACAGTTGAAGTAAAAGAAGGAAAACTTTACGTAAACGGAAGAAATATTAGAATAACTGCCGAGCGTGATCCTGCAACTTTAAAATGGGATGAAGTAGGAGCAGAAGTAGTTGCAGATTGTACTGGAATTTTCACAACATTAGAATCAGCACAAGGACACATTAAAGGTGGAGCTAAAAAAGTCGTAATTTCTGCACCATCAGCAGATGCGCCAATGTTTGTAATGGGTGTAAATCATACCAAAGCAACTGCTACCGATACAATTGTTTCTAATGCGTCTTGTACAACCAATTGTCTTGCGCCATTAGCCAAAGTTATTCACGATAATTTCGGAATTGTAGAAGCATTAATGACAACAGTTCACGCCACAACATCTACACAATTAACTGCCGATGGTCCATCTAGAAAAGATTGGCGTGGCGGTCGTGCAGCAAGCGTAAATATAATTCCATCTTCAACTGGAGCTGCAAAAGCGGTTGGAAAAGTAATACCAGAATTAGACGGAAAACTAACAGGAATGTCTTTCCGTGTACCAACTGTAGACGTTTCTGTGGTAGATTTAACTGTAAAAGTTGCCAAAGAAACTACCTATGATGAAATAATGAAAGTATTAAAAAATGCTTCCGAAACAGATTACAAAAACATTAT
>JAYVKR010000070.1:0-2159 GCA_043768185.1 Flavobacterium sp. | reverse complement strand
CATCATCTCTAAAAGAACCGACATTGGCGTGGCTTCTTCCACGTTTAGAGGATATTACTATATTTTTATCTAAAAAACTAGCAGACACATTAACATTATCCTCTTTCCAATAAGGATCGTTTTTATCACTTTCAATGTCTTTCCACAATGATTTAGGGTCAGGATTTATAATAATTGTTATTATTTTTTCATTTAATTTAGAATCTTCTGCTTCTCCTTCAATTCTGAATAACAATTTTATTTTTAAATCTCCACTTATTAATGGATTTCCAAAAAGTAATTCTTCATCATTATTAAATTCAAGACCTGTTTCCTCTAAACCTTTGATTTCTGAATAAATAACATCATTCCAACCTAACTTAATAAAATCAACCTTTGATTCATATTTTTTATTTACAGTACCGTTTGGTAATGATACTGACTGTAAAATAATATTATCAATTTTGTTTTTTAAATCCCAATTTTTCATAATCATTTTTTGATTTTCTTGAATTATTCTTACTGAATTTATATTCGTTTCATTAGCAATAAATTCATCAAAAAGAGACAATTTACTTGAAGGAATTTCTATTTTATTTTGGGATAAAAAAGCTTGAATATATTTTTTGGTTTCTTCCATAATTTATCCTTGTGTTCTATTTACATCAAAACCTCCATCACCATTTCCATAAGTTCCTTGATTGCCACACCAAGGACAAGTGCTTAATTCTTCTTCTCCAATACAATGAATTTTTCCACAGCCACAAACAGCAAAAGCAATTTGATTACCACAACAAGGACAAGTTGGACCACCAATTAATTCATCTGTATTTACCTTATTGTTAAAATTAGTATTGTCTGCCAATTCAAAGTATGAATTATCAACTTGATACGCTCCAACTAATCTGTAGCTTTTTGTTCCTAATTCAATACCCGCAAAACTTGAAGATGCAATTGTTTTACGATATTTCATTAAGTAGGGTCTTTTGGTATTTTGACATTTACCATTCAGCACTACAAAATTATCATCTACAAATTGGCGATTAGGTTCTGATTTTGTTAAGTCAATTTTTTCTATAGTTACTCCGTCTAATTTTGCTAATTCAAAACCCGTTGTGTTACTTTCAATACTTATACTACTTGTTTTAATAGAATCAGTGACCCATTTAAAAAATTCTTTATAAGATTGAACATTTGTGTTTTTGAATTCTAAAACAGTATCTGTTAATTCTCCCAGTAGATTTGCATCTGTATTATTACCAAATGAAACTGCAATTAAATTGGCTGTTCTTTGCCAATTTTGTTTCCACTCGTTGATGGCTATTTTACTGTCATCTGTTGGCACACCGTCAGTAAATAGAAATACAATTGGTTTCCAATCGCCTTTTATTTCATAAGTGGTTTTGACAATATTGGTTCTTAATTCGTGCATTAAGTGTCCTAAACCCTTGCTTAATGAAGTTCCGCTACCAATAGGAAATTTTGGAGGATAGAAACTAACTATTTCTTGTAATGGCACTAATGTTTTTGGCTGCCCGGCAAAGACAATAATAGAAACAAAAACAGTTTCTAGTGCGTGTGGATCCGTTTTTAATGCTTGAATAATTGTTGCTAATCCTTCTTCAACTTGTTGAATAGGTTCGCCAACCATTGATTCTGAAATGTCTATTAGGAAATATATTGGTAATCTTCTCATATTAAAAAAAATTTAAAAGCATTAAAAAGATTATTAAAAGTACAATTTGAGACATATCAACAGACAATCCTATTCCAACTTGAAAAGGTTTCACCATATTTTTTAAAAAATTAAAAATTGGAAAAAAGATACTATTGAAAAAATCAAAAATCTTTTTGAATTGTGGGTTCAATTTGTCTTTATATGGCAATAATTTTGAATATAAAAACAACCCAACAATTAGAATATTTATTAAAATTGGTATTAATTTTATCATATCACTACAGTTATTTCACTTGGTGGTGGTGGTAATGTTATACTTTCTCCAGTGCCTTGGCTTTTATTGCCTTGTTCAATGGTTTCGGAAACCCACTTGAAGAATTGTTTAAGTGTTGAACTATCAGCAGAATCAAGATGAACTACGTTATCTGTTAATTCTTTAAGAATAACATCATCTGCTTTTAAACCTGCTGCACAACCAACAACTGCTCCAAAGTTTAAATTC
>JAYVKR010000069.1:0-7368 GCA_043768185.1 Flavobacterium sp. | reverse complement strand
GATTTTAGAATTAGATAGAGGAGAAGGAATTCCATGGAAAGGAAATTATTCTTCTTGGTTGGATCAAAAATCTAGCAGAATGGCATTGGAAGAAAAAGTAGCTTCTAAACGTAGAAAAACATTAGAACGTGAGTTGGATTGGGTAAGACAAGGTTCTAAAGGTAGACAAACCAAGCAAAAAGCACGTTTACAAAACTATGATAAATTACTAAATGAAGACCAAAAACAATTGGATGAAAATCTAGAAATTTACATTCCAAATGGTCCAAGATTAGGAACAAATGTTATTGAAGCTAAAAATGTAGCTAAAGCATTTGGAGATAAATTATTATATGATAATTTAAATTTTACTTTACCACAAGCAGGAATAGTTGGAATAATTGGACCAAATGGTGCAGGAAAGTCAACTATTTTTAGAATGATAATGGGCGAACAAGAAACAGATTCTGGAGAATTTTCTGTTGGAGAAACGGTAAAAATTGCCTATGTAGATCAAGCACATTCTAATATTGATCCAAATAAATCTATTTGGGAAAACTTTTGTGATGGTCAAGAATTAATAATGATGGGAGGAAAGCAAGTAAATTCTCGTGCATATCTTTCAAGATTTAATTTTGGCGGAAGCGATCAAAATAAAAAAGTGGCAACACTTTCTGGTGGAGAACGCAACAGATTGCACTTAGCGATGACCTTAAAAGAAGAAGGAAATGTACTATTACTAGATGAGCCAACCAACGATTTAGATATAAATACGTTACGAGCACTTGAAGAAGGTTTAGAAAATTTTGCTGGTTGTGCGGTAGTAATTTCTCACGATAGATGGTTTTTAGATAGAATTTGTACTCACATTTTAGCTTTTGAAGGAGATTCTGAAGTGTACTACTTTGAAGGAGGATTTTCTGAGTATGAAGAAAATAAAAAGAAGCGACTTGGTGGCGATTTAACTCCAAAAAGATTAAAATATAAAAAGTTAATAAGAAATTAATTATATTTGCATCAAATCCCAATTAATTTTGGGATTTTTTATGTAATATTGCTACATAATATCACAATAGATATTGCTATACTAAGACAAAATAATTGAAATTTAAAAATACTACTATCCTACTTATGGTGCTGTTTTTTTTTCAATTTGCTTTTTCACAAGGACTACTACGTTCTAAAAAGCAAATTGAAAAAATGCTCTCAGATTCTGGTTTGGCATTATACAATCTTGAAGTTGAAAAATCTTTAAATCTTTCTAAAGAAGCATTAAATTATGCTCATCAAATAAATGATGATGTATTGATGGCAAAAGCATATAACATTATTGGATTAAATTTTCAGGAGTTTTATGATGATAAAAAAGCTATAAGTTTTTTTGATAAAGCTCTATTTCATGCTAATAAAACTGAAAATGATTCTATCAAAGATTGGATTTATAATAATCTTGGAAGTATTTATACCTATAAAAAAATTGATTTTAACAAAGGTGTAAATTATTATAAAAAAGGATTAATTTATGCCAATAAAATAAATGATTCTCTAGAAATAATGTACACAAATTTAAATATTTCAAGTGCCTATTTTGGAGAAAAAGATTTTAAAAACGGAATTAAATATTTAAATAATTCTAAAAACTATGTAGAAAAATGCGATGAAATTGAATCTAAAATCTCAATGAATTCTCTATATGGTTCATATTTCAGTAGTTTAAACAATAATGAAAAAGCCGAATTTCATTTTAACAAAGCATTAGAAATTGGAAAACAAAATAAATCAGAACTAATAAATTCTAATATTGCCGATGTTTATTTAGATTTTTCGGATCATTATAAAAAAAATAATCAGTTTGAAAAAGCGTTAAATTATTTATTACTTCACAAAGAATTAACTGAAAAAATTTACAATCAAGAAAAAATTAATAAAGTAAAAATTGCAGGAAGCGAAATAGAATCTGAAGAATATAAAAGACAAATAGATAAAATTGAAGATGAAAAAAAGGAACAATTAACAGATTTAAAGGAGTCTAAATTAATAGTATTGTTGTTCGTAGTTATATTTTTAATTTTATTATTACTAGTTTATTCTTTGTATAAAAATAATAAATTTAGAGAATTAACTAATAAAGAATTAAAAATTTCGAATCAAGAATTGCAAGTTGCTAAGGAAAAAGCTGAAGTTGCATCGCAATTAAAAACGCAATTTGTATCTACAATAAGTCACGAACTTAGAACTCCATTGTATGGTGTTGTTGGAATTACTAATATAATTATTGACGAGCATAAAGAACTTGCTGGTAGTCCGCATTTAAATTCTTTAAAATTTTCTGCTCGTTATTTACTTTCATTGGTAAATGATTTACTTCAAATAAATAAAATTGAAGAAAACAAAATTACCTTAGAAAATATGATTTTTAATCTAAATGATGAAATTCATACCATTGTTGATTCATTAGAATTTATAGCTTTAAAAAATAAAAATAAATTAATTACTAATTTAGATTCTAGTATTCCAGAAGCATTAATTGGAGACAAACTTAGACTTTCTCAGGTATTCATGAACTTGGTGAGTAACGCTTTAAAATTTACAAAAGATGGCGAAGTTAAAATTTCTGCTACTCTAAATAAAATAGAAGGATCAAAACATTTTATAAAATTTGAGGTAAAAGATACTGGAGTTGGAATTGCAGATGAAGATCAGGATAAAATTTTTGAAAAATTTGTACAAATAGAACGTAAAGAAGGCGATTATCAAGGAACAGGTTTAGGATTATCAATTGTTCAAAAACTTACAGAATTATTTGATAGTAAAATTGAACTTCAAAGTAAACTTGGAGTAGGAACTACGTTTAGTTTTATTATTGGATTTGAAGCTGACGAAAGCAAGAAAAATGAAATTATTAACAATATTGAAGTTGATTTATCATCTAATTATTTTTACAGAATTTTGGTTGTTGAAGACAATAAAATAAATCAAGTTGTTACTAAAAAAATATTAGAAAATAATAATTTTAAATGCAAAATAATTGATGATGGCTATGCAGCAATAGAATTATTAGAAAAAGAAATGTTTGATATTATTTTAATGGATATTAATATGCCAATAATTAATGGATTTGATACAACTAAATTGATAAGAAAAAAAGGATACAAATTACCAATTATTGCGCTTACAGCATTTGATAAACAAGAAGTTATAGAACAAGCAATTTCAGCTGGTATGAATGATATTATTGTAAAACCATTTGAACCAGCTAAACTTTTTCAAGTTATAACCAATCTGTTAGAAAAAAAACCTATTTAATTGAATAAAAAAACGTTGATTAATACCAACGTTTCTTATTTTGTTTAGAAGCAACCGATTTTCTTGAGTTGGTTTCTTTATTTTTATTTCTTAAATCAGGTTTTGCATCTGGATCTTCTGGAACATCTGTGTAAGGATAAGGATGATCTTTTTCTACTTTAACATTTATTTTAATTAATTTTTCAATGTCTTTCCAGTAACCAAGTTCGTCTTTGGCACAAAAAGATATTGCCAAACCACTATTTCCTGCACGTCCAGTTCTACCAATTCTATGAACGTAAGTTTCAGGAATATTTGGCAAATCTAAATTTACAACATAAGGTAAGCTTTCAATGTCAATTCCACGAGCAGCAATATCTGTAGCAACAAGAACAGAAATTTCTTTGTTTTTAAAGCTTTCTAAAACACGTTGTCTGGCATTTTGCGATTTGTCTCCATGAATAGCTTCGGCTAAAACACCATTTTTTTTCAATGCTTTTACTACATTATCTGCGCCATGTTTTGTTCTTACAAATACCAAAACATTTTCTATTTTATCATTTCTAATAATATGATATAATAATTTTCGCTTGTCTTCTTTACCAACAAAATAAATTTTTTGATTCACATTTTCTGCTGTACTAGAAACTGGCGTAACCGAAACATATTTAGGTTTTGTTAAAAATGTATCAGCAAGTTCTCTAATTGCCATTGGCATTGTAGCCGAGAATAAAAGCGTTTGACGATTATCTGGAGTAAGCTTTACAATTTTTTTCACATCGTTAATAAAACCCATATCAAGCATTTGATCGGCTTCATCAAGAACTAAAAAGTGTAAAAAATCTAGATCTATAAATCCTTGTTTGTGTAAATCTAGTAGTCTTCCTGGTGTTGCAATTAAAATATCAATTCCTTTTTTAAGTTGATCTACTTGCGACATTTGATTAACGCCACCAAAAACTACCATTGATCTAATGTTGGTATATTTTCCGTAAGTATTAAAACTTTCATCAATTTGAATGGCAAGTTCACGAGTAGGAGTAACTACAAGTGTTCGAATCACTTTTTGCTTGCTTGATGAACCAGCAATTTTGTGTAAATAATTTAGAATTGGAATTGCAAATGCTGCGGTTTTTCCTGTTCCTGTTTGTGCGCAACCAACTAAATCTGTTCCTTCTAATATAATTGGAATGGCTTGTTCTTGTATTGGTGTTGGATTTTCGTAACCTTCTTCAACAAGAGCTTGTTGAATATTTTTTATTAAATGTAAATCGCTAAATGTCATAAATGTAAAATCTTATATATGGTATAAGATTTTGCAAAGATAGTGTTTATAAGTAATATAATATTGTTGCTTAAACAACTTCAATCAAACTAGTTTTGGCTTTAATAAAATCGGTAACCAAATAGCCAATTAATTTTCCAACAAGATGGTTGTTTTTATCATTATCTAAACTTGGCGCGCCTTCGCAAATGTGTAAATAAGTAGCATTTTCATTTTTACCAAGAAAGTAAATAAATCTGCGTAATTCTTCTACAGAAAATCCACTTAAAGTCATGGCACTACTGGGAATATTCGGAATTGCATCTAAGTCAATTTCAATTCCAAAAAAATCATTATTGATAAAGTTTTTTGCAAACAATAATTCGTTTTCAAACGATTTCTCTTTTCTAATATTTACTTCATCATAAGTATTAAATTGAACTCGTTCTTGCAGTTTTTTCAACTCTGTTAAAACACTTTTAGATGTATAACTTTCGTGCAAACCAAATATAAAATATTTTTTTAAAAACCCTTCTTCAAAGGCATAAGAAAATCCGTTTCCGCTGTGTCTACCTTCTAAAATTCTAAAATCAGAATGTGCATCAAAGTTTATTGCATTAATAGGTTTTCCTTTTGCCAAAGCTGTTCCTTTAATATTTCCGTAGGCATTATTGTGTCCGCCACCAATAATTATAGGTATTTTTCCAGCTTTAACTATTTGAGTAATAATATGAGCAACTTCTTTGTCGATTTTTACTACAAGTTCACTCATTTTTTTTCGATCTTCAGTTTTATTAAAATCTAAATTTTGAACTTCTAGCATTTCTACAGAAGCATCAAGATGACCTAAAACTACAATTTGTGAACCTTTATTAAAACGATTGTGTTGAATGTTTGCAATACTTTTTATAGCGCTTTCCCAAGCTGAATTTGTTCCAGGACGACCATAATTGGCTCTAACACCAATGTCTTCTGGTATTCCGAATAAAACAAATTGTTGTTCGCAACTAACAAGAAACGGAATAATGTCGGCATCTTTTGGAATTACCGTCATTTTTTCTCCAAATTTTACTTCACCACTTCTGTAATTTGTAATTTTAGATAAACAGGAAGATGTAAATCGAATTAGCTTGTCCATAAAAAAACTTTGCATCAAAAATACTATTATTGTATAAACTTACGTTATTATATCTATTAATAATTTTGTTTAAAAAGAAAGCTATGGAAAATCAAGAAAATTATCAAAGTAAATCGCCATTAAAAGCAGTTGTAATTGTATTGGCATTGTTATTATTGGGAAGTTTGTTTTACATTTTTAAATTAACTAATGATGCAAAATCGTTAGAAACTACTGTAAGTAAGACTCTTACAGAGAAAGAAACTGTAATGAAAGATTTAAGTGAGCTTAAAGCTACTTATGATGCTGCAATTGCAGAAAACACATCTATGAGTGATGAATTAATTGCAGAAAGAGAGAAAGTAGTTGGATTAATGACGCAACTAGAACGATCTAAAGGTGATGTTGCATCAATGTCTAAGTACAAACAACAAGTTGCTGGATTGCAAAGTAAAATGAATACTTTAATTGCAGAAGTAGAAACCTTAAAGAAGGAAAATGCTGGCTTAACAACCAATCTTGACAGTACAAATGTAATTTTAGCAGAATCTAAAAATTACAATCAAACTCTTGTTGGTCAAAACGAAGAGTTGTCTAAAACGGTAGAAAAAGCGTCTAAGTTGACTGTTTTAAACTTAAAAACTTCGGCTTTTAAAAAGAAAAATTCTGGTAAAGAAATTTCTACAGAAAAAGCAAGTAGAGCAGATATTTTAAAAGTATCGTTTACAATTGCCGAAAATCAAGTAGCAAAATCTGGCGATAAATCATATTATGTTCAAGTAATAGATAGTAAAAACAATGTACTTGGAGATAAAGCTACTGTAACTTTTGGTTCAGAATTATTAACGTATAGTTTTGAGAGTTTAGTAAAATTTGAAAACAAAACAGTAGATGTTGTTCAAGAATTACCAGGAAAAAACTTTGAAAAAGGAACTTATTTTGTAAATGTTTTCGATAAAAACGAGCTAGTTTCTAAATCTAGTTTTACTCTAAAATAAAATTTAAATTTTTAGTTATCATTAAAGGTGCGATTTTCGCGCCTTTTTTGTTTATAACTTGTAATGTTATTAACTTCAAGAAATGCGTATTTGCTGTTATTTTGTATAAATTTAAAACAGATAATGAATTCTAATAAACGCATTTCAATTTTAGTTGGCATCATTGCACTTTTAATCATTCTTTTAGCAGGAAGTATTGGTTATATTTTTGCAAATATTTCTAATGAAAATGTTATTTCAAATAAAAGCTCGTCCAAAGAAAATACTAAGGTTTTAAAAGAAATAGAAGAGTTAAAAATTTTATACGATACTAAAATTGCTGATAAAACTATTTCTTATACCGAAATGCAAATTCAAAAAGACAGTATAGAAAATCTTGTTTTGGCATTAGAAAACACTAAATCTGATGCGTCAACTTTATTAAAATACAAAAATCAATATAAAAATCTTGAAACTAAGATGAAAATTTTAGTAAATGAAATTGTAGATTTAAAATCCATAAAATCTAGAATAATCTTTAAAAAACAAGCAGAAGTTGTTCAATTAACTGAGGATAAACCTAAAGTAGAAATAGTAAGTAGAGTAGAAGCTAGGCCAATAAAAAAGGAAATTTCTATTGTAAAAACCGAAGTTCCATCTGAAAAAATAGAACCTAAAAATTCTAATGTAAATCCTATTAAAGAAGTTATTGTTGTAACAAGAAGCGAAGCAACAACCAAAAAAGC
>JAYVKR010000068.1:0-3126 GCA_043768185.1 Flavobacterium sp. | reverse complement strand
TGTCATCAATAAATTAATATTTTGAAAATTATCTATTCCAAGTGTAAAAATTTCAAAAGGTTGTTGTGCGCCTTGATTTATTGAACCAGAACCAGATGTTGAATAAGTGTAGTTTATTTGACCAATAGAATAACTTACAGTTCCACCTGAACCAGCTGCGTTTCCACCAGATGTTACTGTTGCTTGTTGTGCTGTAGTTTTAAAAAGAGAAAAAAAGAGAATGTAAAAAAAGAGAATTGTTTTCATATTATTAAATTTATTTATTCAAAATTCTGTTTAATTTAATCATCTTTTAAAAAAAATAGACCAACACGTAAAATAATAGACGAATTCTATTAAATTAACAATTTTTTGTATATTTGACATTAACAATCAATTACTTATGAATCAGCTTAGATGTATTATTGTAGATGATGATGAAGTAGCACGACTTAAAGTACAATCTGTAGCTCGTAATTTTCCAATTTTAAAAATTGTTGGTAGTTATGCATTGGCACAAAATGCTTTACTTGAAATTGATAAACAAACCATTGATGTACTTTTTTTAGACATTGATATGCCTTTTATAAATGGTTTAGAATTACGAAAAAAATTAGCAACTGTTCCTGTATGTGTTTACATAACATCGCATCCAGAATATGCATTGGAAAGTTTTGAACTAGAAACTTTAGATTTTTTAATTAAACCTTTACAAGAAGATCGATTTGCTGTAACGGTTAATAGAATTAAAGAGTTTTTAGATATGAGGCAAAAAGCAAGTTTATATGAATTGCAATTTGCAGACGATTTTATATACATTAAACAAGGTTATGAGCAAACGAAAATTCATTTACATGAAATATTATATCTTGAAGCTCTAAAAGATTATACACTATTAGTTACCAATAATAAAAGGCATTGTGTGTTTTGTGGCCTTGGTAATTTATTAAAAGAAATACACTTTAAATCATTTATTAGAGTACACAGAAGTTATGCCGTTCAAAAACAATTTATTCAAAAAGTTGGTTCTCAAAACATTACTTTAATAAAAAATATTATCATTCCGCTTGGACATAGTTATAAAGAACAATTACAATTTAGTTGATGAAAAAAGTAGTTTTTTTACTTGTGTTTCCATTAATTTTATTTTCTCAAAAAAATGAAGGACAATCAGTTGTAGATTCATTAATAAAAATTATTCCAAATTTAAAAAATGATTCTACAAAAGTAAATTTATTAAATAAAATAGCATTTGAATATCAAAATTTTGATAATTCTAACGGTGTTTTATATGGCAAAGAAGCATTAAATTTATCAAAGAAAATAAATTTTAAAAAAGGAATTTCTATTGCATCTAAAAATATAGGAATTAATTTATCTATTCAATCTAAATATAAAGAAGCCAATGTTTACTATGATTTAGCATTAAAAAACACGACTAATAAAAGTATAATATGCGATGTTTATAGAACAATTGCTGTAGATTATACAGAGCAAGGAAATTTAAATAAAGCACTTGAATACAATTTAAAAGCACTTACACTTGCAGAGGCAATTAATGATGTTGATAAACAAGGTTCGTCTTTAGTAAATATTGGAGTAATTTATTCTTACCTAGAAAAATTTGATTTAGCCATAACTTATCATTTAAAATCTATAGAAAAATTTGAAAAAACTAACAATCTTGAAAAAATTGCACTTGTAAGAACATATTTAGCAGATTGCTATTTTAATAAAAACCAAACTGGTAAAGCATTAAATGAATATAAAATTTCTGAAAAAATATTAGTTAAAAGTGGCAATATTATTTTTTTAGAAAAAGTCTTAAATAGTATTGCAAATGTTTATTTGGAAAGAAAAGAGACTAAAAAAGCATTAGAATACACTTCAAGATCATTAGAATTAAATAAAAAAACGCTAAACAAGTACAATTTATCTGTAGAAGAAACAACATTGGGAGAAATTTATTTTAGTTTAGGATGCGATACAATTACAAACTCTAAACTTGAAAATACTTATTTAACATCTGCTATTACACATATTAATAACGCAATAAAATTAAAAAAAGATATTGGCGAAGTTACTCATTTAGCAGATTTATATAGAATTTTATCAACCATACAAACCAAACGTAACGAACATAAAGGAGCATTAATTTCTTACAAATATTATGTAACATATAGAGATTCTATTTTTAATTCTGAAAATAAAGAAAGTTTAAAAAATATAGAATTTAAACGTGAAATTGAAGTGCGAGATAATAAATTAAAGATAAATAATTTATTGTTGATAACGCAGCAAAAACAAAAATGGTTGTATTTTTCTGGATTAGGATTTTTATCAATAATTGGTGGTTTATTGTTTTATCAAAGTAGAAAGAGTAAAAAAACCAATAAAAAATTACAACTTTTAAATCAAAATTTAGACGAAAAAATAATTTTATTAGATAATGCTAACAAAAGTAAAATTCGTTTTTTTACAATTCTAAATCACGATTTAAGAAGACCCATTTCTAACTTAATTGACTTTTTACAAATTAAAAAAAACAGCCCAGATTTATTAGATAAAGAAACCAAAATAAGATTAGAAACGTCTACACTTTCTTCTGCAGAAAATTTATTACTATCTATGGAAGATATGCTTTTGTGGAGTAAAGGTCAAATGGAAAACTTTCAACCTCAACTTAAAAAAATAGTAATTACAAGTTTATTTGATGATACTAGAAAGCATTTTGAAAGTGAAGAAAATATAAAATTTATATTTGAAAATAATCAAAATATTGAATTGATTACAGATGAAAATTATCTAAAAACTATTATTAGAAATTTAACACAAAATGCTATAAAGGCAGTAGACACTTTGACTGCGCTAAGTGAAACAAAAAAACCTACAATAATTTGGAAAGCATGGCAAAATGACAATCAAACTTTTTTATCAATTACTGATAACGGAAATGGCGCAACTAATGACCAATTTAAAGCATTGTATGATGAAAATGAAGTTGTTGGAATTAAATCTGGCTTAGGTTTGCATTTAATTCGCGATTTAGCCAAAGCTATAAATTGTGAAATTAAAGTTGATAGTAAACTTGGAGAAAGCACGACTTTTACTTTAAAACTTTAAGATTCTGAAACAAGTTTAGAATAA
>JAYVKR010000067.1:0-6080 GCA_043768185.1 Flavobacterium sp. | reverse complement strand
AAAATGAAATTATGGTATGTTTATATAATGTCAAATAACCCTCAAGGTGTTATTTATGTTGGAGTTACTGATAATCTCTTAGAACGAGTTAAGGAGCATAAATTAAAAATTTATCCAAATTCATTTACAGCTAAATATAATTGTGATAAATTAATATATTTTGAAGAATGGGAAAATGGGTTTGAAGCTGTAACTCGTGAGAAGCAATTAAAAAAGTGGAAAAGAGATTGGAAAGTAAAATTAATTGAAGATATGAATCCAACTTGGATAGACATCAGTATAAATTGGAATTTCAATTTTAATGTAATAAGATAATATAAAGTTTAATTTAAAAGATACCTGCGATAGCAGGTATGTATTGAAAATATGAATCTAACTTGAATAGACATTAGTTTAAATTGGAATTTTAATTTTGAAACAGTAAGAAGAAATAATAATAATAAATATTAACCTAGTTACCTGCTTTCGCAGGTATGTTAAAGATACCTGCTTTCGCAGGCAATAAATATGAAAATAATAGTACCAATGGCTGGTCGTGGTTCAAGACTTCGCCCACACACTTTAACAATACCAAAACCATTAATTCCAATTGCAGGAAAACCAATTGTACACCGATTGGTAGAAGATATTGCAGCAGTTTTAAACCAAGATATAGAAGAAGTTGCGTTTATCATTCACGAAAGTTTTGGTAAAAAAGTAGAAGAAGATTTAATTGCAATTGCACAAAAATTAGGTGCAAGAGGAACAATTTATTATCAAAACGAAGCGCTTGGAACTGGTCACGCAATTATGTGCGCCAAAGATTCATTAAGTGGTTCGGCAGTAATTGCTTATGCAGATACTTTAATTCGTGCCGATTTTGACTTAGATAAATCTGCCGATAGCGTAATTTGGGTAAAACAAGTAGATCAACCAGATGCATTTGGAGTAATAAATTTAAATGAAAATAACGAAATAATTGAATTGGTAGAAAAGCCAAAAGAATTTGTTTCTGACCTTGCAGTTATTGGAATATACTATTTTAAAGATGTAGCCGTTTTAAAGAATGAGTTACAATTAGTTTTAGACAATAATATAATTCATGGTGGCGAATATCAAATAAATGATGGTATAAAACAAATGATGGCTAATGGTATGAAATTTGTACCAGGAAAAGTTGACGAATGGATGGATTGTGGCAATAAAGAAGTTACAGTTGACACCAACAACAGAATGCTAAATTTTCTTCACAATGATGGAGTAAAATTAGTTTCTAGCGATGTTAAGTTAGAAAATTCTACGATAATTCCGCCATGTTATATTGGTGAAGATGTAGTTTTAATAAACGCAACTGTTGGTCCAAATGTATCTTTAGGTAAAGGTTGCCACGTTATTGATAGTACAATTAAAAATAGTCTAATTCAAACGCACGCACACATTAAAAATGCAAGTTTAGACAATGCAATGATTGGAAATCACGCAAGTTTTGATGGTAATTTTACAAGTGTAAGCATTGGAGATTATTCAGTTTTAGAATAAATTATAATCAATATCCTAACAGGTTTTTTTAACCTGTTAGGTATCAAACAAAAAATATGAAAAAAATAATTTTTATTATTACATTTCTAGGAATTGCATTTTTTCCGATAACACTTTTGGCGCAAGAACCAGAAGATATTGCCGCAGTTACAGACGAATTTGAAAATTATTATTACGAATCTTTAAAACAAAAAGGCATAGAAAACTATGATAAAGCCATAGAAGCACTTGAAAAATGTGAAAATCTTCAACCTAAAAATGCTGTGGTTTTCTTTGAACTAGGAAAAAATTACTATTTCCAAAAAAAATATAAAGATGCCTACGATAATTTTGAAAAAGCAACTAAAATAGATCCAAAAAATAAATGGTTTTGGGTAGGAATGTACGATGTGTGTTATGACACGCGCGATTTTAATCAAGCCATAATTATTGTAGAAAAATTAATAGAATTTAAAGAAGATTATAAAGAAGATTTAACGTCGCTTTATATGAATACGCAACAGTTTGACAAAGCATTAACACTTATAAATGAGTTAAACGATCGCTTTGGAAAATCTGAAAAAAGAGACAATTACAAACTTCAAATTCTTCAAGATTCTAAATATGCAGGATCAGAAAAAGAAAATTTATTAGATAAGATAAAGAAAAATCCAAAAGAAGAAGCCAATTATATTTCATTAATTTATTTATATTCTAAAAATAATCAGGAAGAAAAAGCCAATGAAATTGCACGTCAATTAGAAAAAGAAATTCCAACATCAGATTGGGCGCAAGTTGGTCTTTTTAAATTTCATTTAAATAATAACGATGGCGAAAAAGCTGCTAAAGCAATGAATACAGTTTTTAAAAGTGATAAAATAGACCGAAAAATTAAGCATAGAATTTTTAATGAATTTTTAATTTTTACGCAAAAAAATCCACAATTTGATACCGATTTAGAAAAAGCAATTTCCTATTTTGATAACGATAAAGAAGTTCAAGTTGCCAAAGAAATTGGAAAATTTTATCAAACAAAAAAAGAAAGTGCTAAAGCAATTAAGTATTATGAAATGCATTTAAAAAATGTAAACGATGATATGGAAACCATTTTATTATTGCTTCAAACCTATACTGACAATTCTCAATTTGATAAATTAGCAAAAATTTCTAGCGATAAAATGGAATTGTTTCCAACCCAACCAGAACTATATTACTATTCTGGATTAGCAAATAATCAATTAAAAAACCATAAAAAAGCCAAAGATGCATTAGAATCTGGTTTAGATTTTGTTTTAGATAATGTAACTTTACAAATTAATTTTAACATTCAACTTGGCGAAGCATATAATGGACTTGGCGATTTTAAAAAGAAAGATTTATACTTTTCTAAAGCCAACGAGTTACTAAAAAAGAGTAAACAATAATGAATAAAATCTTAGCATTTGCCTTAGTTTTTTTAATAATTTCTTGTAAGTCTAAAGCCAATTTAGCCGAAGGAAATGCAAACGACTTACTATCGTCAGAAAAAATTATAAGCAACCATTACAACAATAAAGTTAATTTTTCTACCGTTTATATAAAGGCAAATGCCAAATATAAAGACGAAAAAAATTCGCAAAGTGTAACAGCAGAAATTAGAATTAAAAAAGACGAACAAATATTAGTTAGCGTTCGTTTTCTTGGGTTTACGGTTGCCAAAGCATTAATAACTCCTTCATCTGTTCAGTATTATGACAAAATTGGAAATAATTATTTTGAAGGCGATTATGCAAGTTTAACCGAGTTTCTTGGTACAGATTTAGATTTTAATAAAGTGCAAAATATGTTTCTTGCAAAGCCATTAGACGATTTAAACAAAGGAAAATACAAAGTTTCTATTTTAGATAAATTATATCAATTACAAAATAATGACGATAGTAAAACATTCAAATCTTATTTTTTTGAAAGTGAAAATTTCCTAGTAAAAAAGCAACAAGTAAATCAACCATCGCAAGAAAGAGCTTTGCAAATTTTATATTCAGATTTTAAAAAGTATGATGAGGTTATTTTACCTTTATCAATTGCAATTGAAGCCAACCAGAAAAAAGGACAAACAACTATTGATATAGAATATAAATCGGCTACATTTAATGAGGAATTATCGTTTCCTTATGCTGTTCCAGAAGGTTACGAGCGAATTTACATCAACAAATAAATTAATATAAAGTTACCAAACAATATATTTTACAATGAAAATACAAACCCTAATTTACACATTTTTACTACTTTTTATAACTTCAATTTCTTGGAGTCAGCAAACGCAAGAACAATTAGAACAAAAGAAAGCCAAACTTCAAGAAGAAATTCGCGAAAAAGAAATGATGTTGAAAGACGTTAGAAATAAAGAAAAATCGGCTGTAAAAGTTCTTGAAATTCAAAAAGAAAAAATAGGTTTAAAAGAAAAATTAATCACCACAACAGAAAAGCAAACCAAGTTGTTAAGCAATAATATGTACATTAATCAAGTACAAATTAACAAGCTAAAAAAAGAACTTAACATTTTAAAAGAAGATTATGCCAAGATGATTGTAAAATCATACAAAAGTCGTTCAGAGCAAAGTCGGGCCATGTTTTTATTGTCATCAGAAAGTTTTGCGCAAGCGTACAAACGTATGCAATATATGAAGCAATATGCCAATTATAGAAAAATGCAAGGCGAAGAAATTAGCAGTAAAACAGAAAAATTAGCCGATTATAACGCAAAATTAAGTGGTCAAAAAACAGAAAAACAAAAATTACTTGCCGAGCAAGAAAAGCAAAAACAAGATCTTGAAAAAGAAAAACAAGAACAAGAAAAAATTGCCAATAGTTTAAAGAAAAGCAAAAATCAAATTGCGGCAGAAATTAAGAAAAAGCAAAAAGAATCTAAAAAAATTGATGCTCAAATTCAAAAATTAATTAGAGATGCCATTGCCGAAGCCAACAGAAAAGCAGCAGCAGCAAGAGCAAAAGCCAATCCAAAAACAACAACTGCTGCCGAAACTAAAGCGATAGAAAATTCTACCAAAATAGTTTTAACACCAGAAGGACAATTAATTTCCAACAATTTCAAAGCCAACAAAGGTCGTTTGCCTTGGCCAGTAGAAAAAGGCGTAATCACTTTGGGTTATGGCGATCAACCACATCCAGTTTATAAATCGCTAGTAATTCACAACAGTGGAATAGAAATTACAACCGATAGTGGTTCTAATGCAAGAGCCGTTTTTGGTGGTGAAGTAACTAAAGTTGTGGTAATTTCACCATTAAACAAAGCCGTTTTTATACAACATGGAGATTATTTTACAGTGTATCAAAACCTTAGTAGCGTTTCAGTTAGCGCTGGAGACAAAGTTACAACCAAGCAAAGTTTAGGAAAAATTAGAACCAATGCCGAAGGCAAAACAATAATAAAATTTATTATTTCGCAAAACACAACCTACAATAATCCAGCAAGTTGGATTAGTAGATAACAAAAAAGAAGACTAAATTTTAGTTCTCTTTTCATTTTATAAATAAATTTTCAGTTACACAAACAACGCTTTCAACTCGGTAGCATCATGCGGATTCATTTTTCCAGCAAGCACCAAACTAAGTTGTTTTCTTCGCAATGCTGCGTCGTATCTAAGTTTTTCCTCATCACTTTCTGGAATTAATTGCGGCACTTCAACAGGATTTCCAGTTTCATCAACGGCAACAAACGTGTAAATGGCTTCGTTTGCCTTGCTTCGAATTCCAGATTCTCTATCTTCTAGCCACACATCAATAAAAATTTCCATCGATGTTTTAAAAGCTCTAGAAACCTTCGCCTCAACAGTAACAACACTTCCCAACGGAATTGATCTATTAAAAGCTACATGATTTACACTTGCCGTAACCGTAATTCGTCTAGAATGTCGCCTTGCAGCAATACTTGCAGCTCTGTCCATTCTTGCTAAAAGTTCACCGCCAAAAAGATTATTCAACGGATTAGTTTCACTTGGCAAAACCAAATCGGTAAGTATCGTCAACGAATCAATAGGATGTTTAGGAGTCATATTTTTTTATGCAAAGATAGTCAATTTAGCTGTTTTTTAGAAGCAATTTCCAGCTATACATTATAAGTTTTTACAAATTATTCTGTTTTTATATACTAAAAAATGTGCTTCCTTTGGTCGCAATTTTTTAGCAATAAAAACTAAAATAATTTTGTAAAAAGCTTTTCATTGCTATCTGGGCTAGGAATTTCGTTGGAAATGATATTTGGTTTAAATGAGAATTTAAAATTTAACTAAAAACCCAATTTTAAAAGGCAACAGTTACCATATTGTGTACGTTAAGAAGTTCTTTGTTTCGATTTCAAATTTCTTTTTGGCGTTTTCGTTTTTAATTCTCTTTTATTTTTTTGAGAAGCAATATATTCACTAATCATTTTCTCTTCTTCTTTTGTCAATGGTCTATTTTCCACAACAAAATCTACGTTTAAAGGTTCTTTTACAATTCCCATAACTTTAGTTTTTAAAATATTTACCAATTAAATTTAAAGCTGCAATATTACTTATAATCATAAGTTGTTTGTAAAGTTTTCG
>JAYVKR010000066.1:0-7137 GCA_043768185.1 Flavobacterium sp. | reverse complement strand
TTAAAATAAAGTTTTTTATTTTTGCCAACAATTAAAAATTAAAATTAAAGATTATGTCAGACATTGCATCAAGAGTTAAAGCGATTATCGTAGACAAATTAGGCGTTGACGAAAACGAAGTTGTATTAGAAGCAAGCTTCACAAATGATTTAGGAGCAGATTCATTAGACACTGTTGAGCTAATTATGGAATTCGAAAAAGAATTTGATATTCAAATTCCAGACGATCAAGCAGAAAACATTGCTACTGTTGGTCAAGCTATTTCTTACATCGAGGAAGCTAAAAAATAATAAATCTATAAACCCACAAACATTTATTGTATGTGGGTTTTTATTATTTTTTTAGCATTTGTAAAAAAAATGAATTATTTTTGATTGAATTTTCAATCACATTATATTGAAAATACCCTTGTCTCTTTAATGAATATCACATAAAGGATACACGGGTATTATTATTTTAAAAGAATTTTAAAAAAAAATATATGCATTTAAAACGCGTAGTTGTAACTGGTCTTGGAGCAATAACTCCTATTGGTAATTCTATAAAAGAATATTGGGACAGTTTAATAAACGGTAAAAGTGGTGCAGCTCCAATTACTTATTACGATACAGAAAAGCACAAAACTAAGTTTGCTTGCGAAATAAAAAACTTCAATATTGAAGATTATATGGATCGCAAAGAATCTAGAAGATTGGATAAATTTGCACAATATGCAGTTGCCGCCAGTGACGAAGCTATTAAAGATGCTGGAATAACTTTAGAAAATTCTGACAAGCATAGAATTGGTGTAATTTGGGGTGCAGGAATTGGCGGATTAGAAACTTTTCAAGACGAAGTTATTTATTATGCTCAAGGCGATGGAACTCCAAAATTTAATCCATTTTTTATTCCTAAAATGATTGCCGATATTGCTCCAGCTCATATTTCTATGAGAAATGGCTACATGGGACCAAATTATACAACCGTTTCTGCTTGCGCATCGTCTGCCAATGCTATGATTGATGCTTTTAATTATATTAGATTAGGAATGTGTGATGTAATTATTACTGGCGGAAGTGAAGCTGCAGTTACGATTGCCGGAATGGGAGGATTTAATTCTATGCACGCATTATCTACTAGAAATGAAAGTCCAGAAACTGCTTCAAGACCATTTGATGCAACTCGTGATGGATTTGTTCTTGGCGAAGGTTCTGGAGCATTAGTTTTAGAAGAATACGAACACGCGAAAGCTCGTGGCGCAACAATATATTGTGAAATTGGTGGTGGTGGAATGTCATCTGATGCGTATCATTTAACTGCGCCACATCCAGAAGGAATTGGTGTAATTGCAGTTATGGAAAATACATTGCGTGATGCAGGAATGAAACCAGAACAAGTAGATCATATCAATACTCACGGAACTTCAACTCCACTTGGCGATGTTGCAGAATTAAAAGCAATAAGTCACGTTTTTGGTAGTCATGCTAAAAATATCAATATTAATTCTACCAAATCTATGACTGGTCATTTACTTGGTGCTGCTGGTGCAATTGAAGCTATAGCATCAATACTGACAATGAAATATGGAATTGTTCCGCCTACAATAAATCATACTGTTGTAGATGAAAACATTGATTCTTCACTAAACCTTACATTAAATGTTCCTCAAAAAAGAGAAATAAATGTTGCCATGAGCAATACTTTTGGCTTTGGCGGACATAATGCTTGCGTTTTATTTAAAAAATTTGAAGCATAAAAAAATATGCGAATTATAAAAAGAATATTTTCTAGAAAATCCCAGACAGAAGATGTTGGGATTTTTTTTGAAACTATTAAAAAAATTATTGGATTTACTCCTGCCAATATTAAAATTTACGAAAAAGCATTCACACATCGATCTACCAATAAACTTGACGATGAAGGATTTCCTATGAATTATGAACGATTAGAATTTCTTGGAGATTCTATTTTAAGTTCATCAATTGCAGCTTTTTTATACAATGAAGTTCCTACTGGAGATGAAGGTTACTTAACCAAAATGCGATCTAAAATAGTAAGTAGAGAACATTTAAACGAGCTTGGAAAAGATCTAGATTTAATAAAATTTGTAGAAAGTAAAGTACAAGTGCAACACTTTGGAGAAAATATTCATGGTAATATTTTTGAAGCATTGGTTGGCGCTATTTTTCTTGATAAAGGTTATACAGCTTGCGATAAATTTATCCATAAAAGAGTAATTTCTCCTTATGTTGACATTGCAAAACTAGAAGGAAAAGTTATCAGTTATAAAAGTTTGGTTATAGAATGGTGTCAAAAAGAGAAAAGACAATTCTTTTTTGATGTTTTTGACGATAATGGTAACGATGGCCAACGTTATTTTGGAGTAAAGTTAAGTATTGACGAAAAAGTAATTGCCAAGTCTAGAGCAACATCTAAAAAAAAGGCAGAAGAAATTGCTGCAAAACGTGCTTACTTTGCATTTCAAGAAAAAATTAACAGTAAATAATTAAAATTCTTAAATACTACATCGTTTTCGTTTATAAAATAACGTTAATCTAACTTTTGTTTAGTGTTTTGTTTCTTATAAATCTTATATTTACATCTTATATTTACATCTTATTTTATCACAAAATGGCTTCTACAATTAAAACTTTTTTGGAAGAAATTAACGAAGTTGACTATCATTTAATTGCAATTCATACTACATTAGAAGATTACAGATTGGCATATTTTATAAATCAACATCTTCCTGTAAACTTGAAAAAATGTAAAAAAGATTTACATGTTAAAGTTAAACAAGGAGAAACACATTTTGCTAGATTTCATTATGAAGATGAAGATAATTTAATATTTTGGGATTTAATAGAAAATAAAAATGTTGTTGAGAGCAAGAAAAATGAATTAGTAAGAGATTTATTTTCCAATTCTAAAGCATCATTTTCATTATCGACTTATTTATTACCAGAATATAAAAAAGTGAATTTTTTTCTGAAAATAGAAAGCGAGAAAAAAGCATTAGAAATTTCAGAATTTGTTTCTAAAATTAATACAATTGACAAAATAGCAATGGTATATTCCGTTGATAAAAACAATATAAAATCTAAAGATAATTTAATTTTTTAAGACCAATGCCAACAAATAAAAAGACGAAAATTGTAGCAACTCTTGGACCAGCATGCAGTTCTAGAGAAGTGATAAAAGACATGATTGATGCAGGAGTAAATGTATTTAGAATAAATTTTTCGCATGCAGATTATGATGATGTTTCAGAAAGAATTGACATTATTAGAGGATTAAACAAAGAGTTTGGTTACACAACCGCAATTCTTGCCGATTTACAAGGTCCGAAACTTAGAGTTGGTGTAATGAAAGAAGATGTGGTTGTAAATCCTGGAGATATTATAACGTTTCAAACTGCCGAAGATGTTCCTGGAACTGCAAGCAGAGTTTATATGAATTACAAAGAATTTCCTAGAGATGTAAATCCTGGTGAAAAAATCTTATTGGATGACGGAAAGTTAATGTTTGAAGCCATAGAAACCAACAGAACAACAGAAGTTGTTTGTAAAGTAATTCAAGGTGGACCATTAAAATCTAAAAAAGGAGTGAATTTGCCAAATACTAAAGTTTCACTTCCTGCTTTAACAAAAAAAGACATTAAAGATGCCATTTATGCCATTGGAAAAGATGTAGATTGGATTGCATTATCATTTGTTAGAACTCCAGAAGATTTAATGGAATTGCAAGATTTAATAGCTAAACATTCTGATCATAAAATTCCGATAGTTGCCAAAATTGAAAAACCAGAAGCAGTAGAAAATATTGATAAAATCGTAGCATATTGCGATGGATTAATGGTTGCTCGTGGCGATTTGGGAGTAGAAATTCCGGCACACGAAGTTCCATTAATTCAGAAAAAATTAATTCTTAGAGCTAAAACAGCAAGAATTCCGGTAATTGTAGCCACACAAATGATGGAAACGATGATTACAAGCTTAACACCAACTCGTGCCGAAGTTAATGATGTTGCCAATTCTGTAATGGATGGTGCAGATGCAGTAATGTTGAGTGGAGAAACTTCTGTTGGAAATTATCCAGTTCAAGTTATAGAAAAAATGACACAAATTATTGAAGCTGTAGAAGATTCTTCTTTAATAAATGTTCCTCAAAATCCGCCAACGGTTAGAACCAAACGATTTATTACAAAATCTATTTGTTATCACGCAGCAACTATGGCTAATGATATTAAAGCTAAAGCCATTTCTACTTTAACTAATAGTGGTTATACTGCTTTTCAAATTTCGGCTTGGCGTCCATCAGCTCATATATTAGTATATACTTCTAATAAAAGAATACTTACTCAACTAAATTTACTTTGGGGTGTAAATGCTTTTTTCTACGATAAATTTGTTAGCACAGATGACACTGTAGAAGATATTAACGAAATTGCAAAAAAGAATGGTTTTGTTAAAAAAGGCGATATGCTTATAAACTTAGCTGCAATGCCAGTTGCCAATAAAGGAATGGTAAATACACTTAGAATTTCTGAAATAGAATAAGAAGTCGTTTAAGTTAAAAAAACATAAAAACTAAAGCATTGTATAATTTTTCTATTTAATTTTACAGTGCTTTTTTATTTTTTACAAAATAAAAACTATATTTGATAATCAAAAAAACAAATTTATGGAATCAAAAAATCCCTTTTTTAGAACAAAATCGTTCACAAATACTACAAATGCAGGTACAAGTTCTTATGAAACGCGTGCAATTGACTTTACTGATACAATGACAGTTTCTGGTACAATTAATAAAAGTTTTATTTTATTATTGCTTTTAGTTGCTGCAGCATTTGGTACTTGGACAATGACTTTTAATGGTTATAACCCAATGATGCTTGCTATTGGTGGTGCAGTTATTGGATTTATTTTAGTATTAGTTTCTACATTTAAACCACATCTTTCTACTTATTTAGCTCCGGCTTATGCTTTGTTTGAAGGATTATTTATTGGAGCAATTTCTGCGGTTTTTGAATTGCAATTTCCTGGAATTGTAATTAATACAGTTGCTGCAACTTTTGTAACTTTCTTAGTATGTTTAGGACTTTACAAATACAAAATTGTAAAAGTTACTGAAAAATTCAAATCTATAGTAATTGCTGCTACAGTTGCTATTGCGGTTTATTATTTAGGTTCATGGATTTTTTCTATGATATTTTCAAGCTATCAACCAGTACATTACGGAAATTCTAATATAAGTATTGGAATTAGTGTTTTTGTTATCATTATTGCATCATTGAATTTATTTTTAGATTTTGATCAAATAGATAAAGGTGCAGAACAAAAAATGCCAAAATATATGGAATGGTATGGTGCAATGGGTTTAATGATAACTTTAGTTTGGTTATATATTGAATTTTTAAGATTGTTAAGCAAATTGGGAAGAGATTAAATTCTTGATTTTTATATACTAAAAACGTCAATCGAAAGATTGACGTTTTTTTATGATTACAAATAATTTAATTATCTAAGCAGCAATTTTCTCAAAAGCAATAAAATTAGTAAGAATACCTTTTTTATTAAAAACTGGATATCCTTTAATATGACATTTGTAAAGTGAACCATCTTTACAATAGTTCATAATTACTTTATCAAAAGGTTTATGATTATTTACAGCAATACTAATTTCTTTAGAAATAGTTTCGTCTGTTAGTTCACCTTGAAACATTTTAGGAGAATTTCCAATAACCTCACTTGGAACATAACCGTTCATTTTTATCATATTTTTAGAAGCAAATACAATATTTAATGTGGCATCTGTAACAACTATTACAGTTTCATCATTCAATTCTTGTTGAAAACTCCATTTGGTATTCCAATTGTTAGTTGAAACTATTGTATCTAATAGCGTAGTATCTGATAAAGAATTTTTTATTTTTTCAAAATAATTTCCGTAAAAACTCCAACACTTTAGTGGTGACTTAGTTATGTTTAGTGTATTGAAGTATTTATCAACTGCAGTTTCGTATTCTTTAAGTTCCATTGCTTTAAATTCTATAATCAGCGCAAATATATGATGATTTCTAAACAGTTACGCAATTACAATTAAAGTTTAACTTTTGTTGAACCTTAAAAATCGAATCGCAATTGCACTACAACTGATTTTTTTTGATCTGTATTAAAATTGTTTACCGAAATTCCTAGTAACCTCACCGATTCTTTCATTCTTTCTTGAAATAACAATTCGGTTGCCGTTTCTGCCAACAATCCTTTATCAGATATGAAGTATGGCAAGGTTTTACTTCGAGTTTGTGTTGTAAAATCGCTGTATTTTATTTTTAAAGTAATGGTTTTTCCAGATAACTTATATTTTTTCAATCGCTTTTCAAGTTCACCAGCAATTTGAATTAACTTTTCTTGCATAAAAATTTCGGAAGTCAAGTTTTCATTAAACGTATGTTCAGCTGCAACCGATTTAGATATTCTATTAGGTTTTACTTCACTATTGTGAATTCCTCTAACTATGTTATAATAAAACGAACCACTTTTACCAAAATGTTCTTCAAGATATTCTTGCGATTTTGTTTTTAAATCTTTACCAGTAAAAATACCATGTTGGTACATTTTTTCTTTGGTTACTTTCCCAATTCCGTAGAATTTTTTAATTTCTAATTGTTCTAAAAAATCTATAACCTCATCAGGATTTACAGTTTTTTGTCCGTTAGGTTTGTTATAATCCGATGCTATTTTGGCAACAAATTTATTTACAGAAATTCCGGCAGAAGCTGTTAAACCCACTTCATCTTGAATTCGTTTTCTAATTTCTTGAGCTAGTAAACTGGCACTTGGATTTCCTTTTTTGTTTTGAGTTACATCAAGATAAGCTTCGTCAAGCGAAAGTGGTTCAACTAAATCGGTATAATCAAAGAAAATTTTTCTAATTTGCTGAGAAATTTCTTTGTATCGATCAAATCTTGGTCTAACAAAAATTAAATCCGGACAATTTCTTGCAGCTTGAACGCCACTCATGGCACTTCGTACTCCAAATTTTCGTGCCTCATAACTTGCTGCAGAAACTACACCACGCGTTTCACTTCCGCCAACGGCAAGAGGTTTTCCTTTTAATTCTGGAAAATCCATTTGTTCTACAGAAGCATAAAAA
>JAYVKR010000065.1:0-9937 GCA_043768185.1 Flavobacterium sp. | reverse complement strand
CGGAACTTACTCATAACTTGTAATTTTTAAAGTTGTTTTATTTATAACGCAATATAAATACATTTTATTTAATAAAAAAAGAAAAAAGCTAAACTTTTTTCAAACCATTAACAAAAATAAAATCATTATCTAAATAAAAATTTGCTTTTTGATTGATTTTCGGAATATTATCTTCATCATCTGAATATAATTTTCCGTTAGCATCGTACTCTAAATGTGAAAAAAGATTTTTTAAATCTCCAATTTCAGATATATAAGCGTTGAATACTATTTTATTATCAATTAATTCTTCTTTATATTGAAGTGCAAAACTCGTTATTATTTCTTTACCATCATAATTTATTTTGACATTTTTGTAAAAAATATCATAAAAACAGACTTTATTTTGAGGAATTGATAAATAATTATCTAATTCGCTATTAACTATATCGTTTTCGTAAATATATTTCAAACCAGATAGTAATGAAATAAAAATCATTTCTCTAGTTTTTTCTCTGTTATAATCGTTTGGAAAATGACCAGCTTCAAATAAAATTGTAGGCACGTTTAAGGATTGAAATTTATCGCCAATGCAATTTAAATTAAATCCATCATCAAATCGTCCAACTTGTCCTGGAATATACTTTTGTAATTCGGTATTCATTGCAATTATAACAGATGCTGCAGTTTTTCTAACTTTATTATAATCTTTATTTTTATTGTAAGATGGAGCTAAAAAAGAAACTGTTGCAGGTTTTCCTGTATCTGAAACTCCAAAAATGGTTCTTTGATCGTGCAGATTAAAACAGAAGTTGGGTTTAAAGTCATCAAAAATTTGTCTTAACAAAATACTTTCTGGCTGAGAAAGAGTTACAGAATCTCTATTTAAATCAACTTTGTTTGCATTTTCACGAGTATAAAGCTTTGCTCCATCTGGATTTACCATTGGAAGAATACAAAATGTAAGCTTTTTTAATAATTTTACAGCAAAAGCAGTATCAGAATTTAAAAAATTAATAAAATCAAAAACAGCTTTGGTAGTTGTACTTTCATTTCCGTGCATTTGCGACCACATAAACACTTTAACTTTTCCAGAACCAATTTGATACTTATAAATTGGTTTTTCTAAAACAGAATTCCCAGTTATAGAAACGTTTTTTTTATTGATTTGATTTAATAATATAGGTTCAATTTCTTGTAAAGTTATGTAGCGTCCAAAAAGACTTTGCTCTTTATATTGAGAAAATAAATTATTAAAATACATTGATTAAAATTTAATGTTACAAAAGTAAACAAGTTTAAAATTACAATTGTAAACATTAAATTATTAATTATAATTTACATTTGTAATCTATTACAAATGGTTTTAGTAGCTTTAGTTAATCTGAATTTTGGCAAATATTACAAATGTTATTTTCTAATAATAATTTATTTAATTTCAGTTAGTTAATATTTATTATATAAAGTAAAATCAAAAGTTATTTGTTATTATTTTGTTATTTTACAATTGTAAATTTGTAAATTTAATAAAAGTAATTTACATTTGTAAATCATAATAAGTAACACAAATTACAATGGTAAATACAGATGATTTTATAAAACGATTGGAAATACTGTTTGATTATTATGCTATTACTTCGTCTACATTTGCTGATAAAATTGGTGTACAACGATCGAGTTTGTCTCACCTACTTTCTGGTAGAAACAAACCTAGTTTAGATTTGATATTAAAAATTATAGCTGTTTTTCCAGAGGTAGATTTGTACTGGATTTTAAATGGAAAAGGAAACTTCCCTAAAAATAATACTACTGAAAATATAATTACTGTTGCAAAAAAAACAGAATCTTCTACTCTATTTAATTTTCCAATAGAAAAAAAGGAAGAGTTAGAAAAGAATAAAATTTCTGTTGCCGAAAATATTTTTGTTCAATCTGAAATAGAAAATAATATTTCAGAATCAAATTCTAATAAAATTACAGAAAAAATAGTATTTTTTTACACTGATGGTAGTTTTAAAGAATATTTTATAAAAAAATAAACCCTTAACTGTTAAGCTAAGGGTTTACTAACCAATATAATAAACAAGAAATTATCTTCTTAATAAAAATACGCTACTTATTCCAGCTTCTGTTCTTGCTTCAATAGGAGTTGCATCACCATTTACAGTTGGTTGAGCAAATACTAGAACTTGTCCTCCAGCATTTAAACGCTCGGCAACATAAATTCTTTTAGATACGTTATCGTAAGCAACATCTACAGGATTTCCTAATTTAGATAATGCTCCAGATATTCTTACTTGACTTGTTGCAGCAATTGTTCCTAAGTTTGGCGTAGCAGTCAATGTTGATGAAAAATTATTTATTACTATAATTCCACCGTCACTATCAACTGTTGCACTTCCCACATCTGTTAAAATCATTCTGTCATCTGTTGCAGAAAAAACAATTCCGTGAGTTCTTACTAATCCTGCAATTGTTACTCTTTTAGAAGGAGTAATTGATCCGTTTACGTTTGCAAAGAAATTATTAAAAACTACTAAATCTCCAGTTAAATCTGCTACAGCATATAAAGTTGTTCCATCTGCAAAAATTCCCCAAGTTTTAAAATTTACAGTGTAAGAATTCAATAAGGTAAATCCGGTTGTCGTTTTTTGGTACACTAAAAGTTTATTAGTGTTTCCATTGGCAACGTTTTGATCTTGAGTAACCACAACTTTATCGCCAACAACTGCAATTTCTCTTGGATTATTAAAATCTGTTGCGCTAGAAGAAATTGTGCTAGATAATGAAGTTAAATTGTTAGTAATTGCTGCTGCAATGCCAGAATAAACTTCAAGTTTGTTGTTAGTTCTAGAGGCAACCGTAATTTCATCTGTAGTTGAATCAAGATAAACTCCATCTGTATCCAAAGATCCAATTGTAAAAGATTTTACAGTTGGAGTTGTAGCAAGATAATCTGTAAAACTAACTTTACCTGTTGTGTTGCTGGAAGTTACCAATTTAAATTCTTGATTTTGAACAATTGTTCCTGTTTCGTCATCATTACACGAGACTAATGCTGTTAATGAGACTGTCATAATTAATAAGTACTTTTTCATAAGTGTTTAATTAAAAGTTATAGATTATGTACGATAAATTAACAAGTATGGTTTTAAAGAAAAGTAATTAGCATTTAAAAATTTGATTATCAATTAATTAAATAATTATTTATTTTAGATTAAAATCATTTTCAGAAACTTTTCCTGTAACTCCAATAAAATGATTTAATAAAATTATTACATCTTCATCATAATTTCCTGATGGTTTTAATTCGTTACCAATAGAAACTTGTTTCTTTCCAAAATCAAATGCTACAGGAATTATAGGAACATTAGCTTTAAGCGCAATAAAATAAAATCCAGATTTAATTTCGGTAACTTTTTTACGAGTTCCTTCTGGCATAATTGCAAGGCGAAGTTCGTTATTGGTTTCAAAAATTTTTGCAATGGCATCAACTTTATTTAAATTTCCAACTCTATCTATAGGTTTTCCGCCCATATATCTAAAATACCATCCAAAAGGAAATTTGAATAATTCTTTTTTAGCTATGTAATGCATTGGAATTTGAGTGATTCCACGAGTAAATAATCCGAGATAAAAATCGTGCCAACTAGTGTGAGGCATTACCATAAATACACATTTCATTGTTGATTTATCAATAGTACCAACAATATTCCAACCCATTACTTTAAAAAAAATAAATTTATAAAGCCATTTTTTCATCTAATAATTTTTGTGTAAATTTAGCATAAATATAGACTTATCATAAACAAACTGTATGTTAGCCAAAATTCTTAGTTTTTTTATTCCAATTAATGTTACTAAAAAAAAATCTGCAATTAGTAAATCTATCGAAGTTACTTGGAACAATGGTCAGTTGGTTTTAGATTCTAAAAACACGAATTATTCTTATGGTAGTTTGCAAAGAATTCTTAGAAAAGGACTGAAATATATTGGATTTGAACGTATAAAAAGTTTTGAAAACATATTAATTCTTGGTGTGGCTGGCGGCAGTGTAATTAAAACTTTGGTTGATGAAATTAAATTTAAAGGCAAAATAACTGGTGTTGAACTAGATGCAGAAATTATTAAAATTGCAAATTCTTTTTTTAAACTAAACGAAATTCAAAATCTAGAAATTATTATTGATGATGCCTTTGAATATGTTTTAAAAATCAAAGTAAAGTATGATTTAATTGTAATAGATATTTTTCAAGATACAATAATGCCCAATTTTTTGTTTGAAGATTTTTTTATAAATAGAATAAATTTTTTATTGAATATTAACGGATTTATTTTATTTAACACAATGGTAATCAACGAGAAAGAACAAATTAGAAATATAGATTACAAAAAGAAATTTGATAAAAATTATTCAGTTAGAATGTATCCAAAAGTAGAAGATCACAACGAATTGTTTACCATTAAAAAGCTTGCTTTATGATAAAATTCTTAAAAAAATTATTATTAGGAAAGGTTACACGAATTGAAAGAACTAGTAATAGTTTTAATCCAATTCAAAAAAGAATTTTAAATATTCGTGCCATTTGGAATAACGATCATCAGTATGATAACGGAATTGAAAAAATTGTAAGATTGTTTCTTTCTATATCTCAGTTATGTTTTCCTGGAGTTTATATTAAATATCTTGCAAACAAAAAAGGTAGTGAATATCAAGACTTGGCAATGGATTTTTATGTTTTATTGAAAGTTGCATTTCCAATTTATATATTAATTTATCATTTACAAGAGTATAAAATGGTAATTTATTTTATGGTTTATTTATTGTTAGAAACTGTTTTTTACATTCCAACTTTAATTTTTGCATCTGATTTGTTTTCTAGACCAAGATCATACAAACGTTCAATGTTATTACTTTTTTTTAATTATATAGAAATTGTAGTATCGTTTGGTGTTTTATATACTTTAGGAGAAAATATGAATATGCCTTTTCTAACTTGGTTTGATCCAATATATTTTAGCATAATAAGTTCAAATTCTATTGGTTATGGCGATTATTATCCAATTTCAACCTTTGGAAAAGTTTTGGTAAGCATTCAAGCAATGTTCTTTTTATCGTTTGTAGTATTGTTTTTAAACTTTTTTTCTACTAAAGTAAAAAGCAAAGGATACTTTGATAATGAAGAAATGGAATAATAAATTATTATATCATTTTTCTAGCTTTTTCTAAATCTTCTATAGTATCAATTCCAATTCCGATGTGATTGGTTTCTACCATTTTAATACGTTTTCCAAATTCTAAATAGCGTAATTGTTCTAATTTTTCTGATGCTTCTAAAGATTTGATTGGAAGTGAATAAAAATCTAAAAGCGCTTGTTTTCTAAAAGCATAAATTCCGATGTGTTGAAAATAGCGAACATCAACATTTTTTTCTCTTGGATATGGTATTACAGATCTCGAAAAATATAAAGCAAACTGATTTTGGTCTACAACAACTTTGACATTATTGGGATTATTAATTTCTTCTTCGTTTTTAATTTTTCGCATTAACGATGCTAAATCTACTTTATTATCAACATCTTTTTTAAAAATTTCAATCAGTTTTTCTAAAGGTTCTTTATTGATAAAAGGTTCATCACCTTGAACATTTACAACTATGTCAACATCAATGTTTTCTATAGCTTCGGCAATTCTATCGCTTCCAGATTCGTGTTCTTTTATAGACATAATTGCTTTTCCGCCATTGGAAATTATTTCGTCAAATATTAAATTAGAATCGGTAACCACAAATACATCATCAAAAAGATTTGTTTCAATTGCAGCTTGATAAGTTCTTAGAATAACCGTTTTTCCACCTAAATCTTGCATCAATTTAGCAGGAAATCTTGTAGAAGCATATCTGGCAGGAATTACAGCAATTATTTTCATAGTATTTTGCCACTAAGTCGCAAAGGCACAAAGTTATTTTTTAATTTTTTTAAAAATCCAATAAATCACTCCAAAGATAATAACTACAAGAACAATTGCAAGTATTGGAAAGAAAATTGCTAGTGAACTTAATGTAATTGCTGTTCCGGTTTCGGCAGTTGAAACTACTGGATTGCCAATTCCTGCTGTTTTTACGGAAGAAGCTAATCGTGTCATTGTTGTCATTCCTTGCATTGCAGAAGCTGTTCCACCGCCAGCAATTATGGCTAAAATTGTAGTTATTGTTGGCGAAAAATCTACTAATGTTGATGCCATTACTACAAATCCTGCAACAGCTGCTAATGGTGTAGCTATTGTGTCTAATAAATTATCTATAAAAGGAATATAATAGCCAAAAATTTCGAAAATCATTGCTGCGCCAAAGCTTTTTAATGCTGGTAAACCACCAATCCAAATCCAATTATCATTAAGTGAAACTACATTGAAATAGGATGCCAAACTTAAAGCAAAAACTGGCAAAAAAACTCTAAAACCAGATGCGGAAGCAAGACCAATTCCAAGAAATAATGATAAAAGTAATTGTGTAGTCATTTTTTGTAGTGGGTTGTGAGTTTATAAATGAAAATTATTTTAGGATTATTTTTACAATTGCTATTATTTGAAATTGACATTTAAATAAATGATTTTTAAACCCAATTTTTCATAACAAATTATTTAATCAAATATATTGATTTATTTTTGTCTCCAGTTTTAATAAGCAAGTTTAATTCTAATCCTTTTTTTAAATCTCTGCTAGCAGTAGCTTGTGAAATATTTTTAAAAATATACATATAGTCTTTTCTCTTAAACTCCTTTTTATTTGTTGTCATAAAATGTTCTAATCTATCAATATCGGTTAAAATTTTATTACTAAATTGAAGTAACTGTGATAAAGAATTGTCAATTACTTGTAACATATATTCAATAAAAACTGTCGATTTTCCTTGTTTATCACTTGTAGAAAGTGCTTTATAATATGAATCTTGTGTTTTACTAATTACAGTTTCAATAGGTAAATATTCAAATACTGGATGGTTTTTCATTAAAATAACTGTTTGCCAAAGTCTTCCCATTCTTCCATTTCCGTCTAAAAACGGATGAATAAATTCCATTTCATAATGAAAAACACATGCTTTAATTAAAATTAATTCGTCATCATTTTTTATATAGTTAAATAAATCTTTCATTAATAAAGGTAAGTTTTCAGCTTGTGGCGCAACGTGAGCAACTATTGAACCTTGAAAAATTCCTACTCCTTTTTTTCTGTACTTTCCATTATCATCTACTAAATTAGACATTAAAATTTTATGTGCTTCTAAAAATGATTTTTCAGAATGTGGAATTAAAGTTTGAATCTTATCATAAACCTTTATAGCGTTTATAACTTCTGTAATGTCTTTTTGTGGTGCTAAAACTCGTTTATTTTCTATAATTGCTGTAACTTGATCTTCCGTTAGAGTATTTCCTTCAATTTGAAGTGAAGATTGGATTGTTTTAATTCTATTCTGTTTTCTTAATTGTGGCGATTGTTTAACTAAAAAAGTAGCATTAACTTGACCTATTTTTTCTGATATTGAAGTAATTAGTTTTAAAATTGTAGATGTAATTTCATATGGTGGTTTCATTGATAGTATCATTTGATAGTATCAAAGGTAAAAAAAAACTTGTGTTCTCAGAATTTATTTCAAATAAAAAACTTTTACTCAAAACAATCATCCTTAAAACCAATTAAATACAATTTATCTTTAGCTCGTGTTATTGCTGTATACAACCATCTAATATAATCTCTATCAATTCCTTCTGGTAAATAAGGTTGTTCTACAAAAACAGTATTCCATTGTCCACCTTGACTTTTATGACACGTTATTGCATACGAAAACTTGACTTGCAAGGCATTGAAAAATTCGTTTTCTTTTACTTTTTGAAATTGTTTAAACTTGGTTTCGCCTTCATAATCTTTTAAAACTTCTTGATATAATAAATTAGATTCATCATAGGTTAAAGATGGCGACTCACTTGTAATTGTGTTTAAAATTACTATAGTTTCTAATGGTTTTTGATTGGGATAATCAATCATTCTTACTTTGACTTTGGCAAAATTAAATCCGTATAATTCATTAAAACCAAAAATTTCTAATACTTCTACAATGTCTCCGTTGGCAATAAAGCCAGCATCGTCTGAATCTTTTAACCAGAAATAATTATTTTTTACAACCATTAAAAAATCGCCTACAGATAAATCGTTTTCTTTGTCTAAAATTTTAGTTCTAATTTGTTGATTGTATTGATTGGCACGTTTATTTGACCGAACAATAAAAGCAGTATTTTCAATTGAATAATTACTATATGCTTGATTTATTGCGTCTTGAATATCATAACCATCGGTTAAACGAACAATATCTTTAAAACCTTTTAACTTAAATTCGAAATTAGTAATGAAACTTTCTTTAAGAATTTCTCGAAGTTGTGTAGCGTTATAAAGTATGCCCGAATTTTCTTCTTGACGCATCACTTCGTCCAACTCTATAGTTTTTACCTCTTTATTATAATTAAGTTCTAACGTATCGCAATTTAATGCTGGCGAAATATCTAAATGTACTGGTGGCAATTGTGCTGTATCACCAATTAGAATCATTTTGCAACTTTCACCAGAGTAAACATAAGATATTAAATCGTCTAGAAGTGAGCCGTTTTCATACATTTTTGATTCTGAATTTACATCTGAGATCATAGACGATTCATCAATTATAAAAATAGTATTCTTATGTTTGTTTTGTTGCATTGTAAAATTAACGCCACCACTTTTTCCTTTTTTAGGAAAATATATTTTTTTATGAATTGTAAATGCAGGTTTGTTAGAATAATTAGAAATTACTTTGGCAGCACGACCAGTTGGCGCAAGCAAAACATACTTTTTATTGATGTCTATTAAATGATTTACAATGGTAGAAACTACAGTTGTTTTACCTGTTCCAGCATATCCTTTTAATACAAATAATTCGTTGTTGTTGTAATTAGTAATGAATTCGGCAATTTTTTGAAAAAAAATATCTTGTTTAACTGTGGGATTAAATGGAAAATTTTTAGTCAATATGGAATAGAAGTTTGTCAATGTCACTTGCAATTGCAAAAATCAATTTTAATATTAAAAATAAAAAATTGATTTTAGATTATATGTGTAAAAGTACTATTTAAAATTTCAAAATCAACTTATAAATGTTATAGAAAGTGATTTTTAATTTAACAAAAATATACTATTGATTTTTATTGTTTAAAGTGACTTTTGTAATGAGATTCTTCCTTCGTCAGAATGACAAAGTTGTCTTTAAATTGATTTTTTTAATAAATATTGATTTTTGCAATTGAAATTGATTTCGCAATTGATATTGAAATTGATTTCGTAAGTTTGCGATGTTGAAAATTATTTATGAATTCTAATATTACTGATAAAACCTATAAAAAATTGACTGTTCAAGTTTCGTTGAATGGTTTGTCTTTTTGTGTTACTGATTCGCTTTTAAACCAAGCAATTTCATTAAAAAATATTCCGTTCACAAGTTTTCAAAAAAGTGCTAAAATTGAAGATTTATTTGAAGAAGTTTTTAGAGAAAATCTAGAATTAACTTCTCAATATGATGAAATTATGGTTATTCACAGCAATAATTTATCAACTTTTGTACCTGTAGCATTATTTGACGAAGAATTTATTGGAAGTTATTTACAATACAATACTAAGGTTTTTGAAACCGATTTTTTTACGTTTGATGAACTACCCAATTATGAAATGAACAACGTTTACATTCCGTATGTAAATATGAATAACTATTTTATTGATCGATTTGGTTCATTTACTTACAAACATTCTAGTACTGTTTTGGTTTCTAAATTGCTTGCAGTTTCTAAAAATAATGAAGAAAGAAAAATGTTTGTTCACTTATCTGACAGTCATTTTGAGATTATTGTGGTTCAAAATCAGAAATTGCTTTTATA
>JAYVKR010000064.1:0-2622 GCA_043768185.1 Flavobacterium sp. | reverse complement strand
GTTTTACTACTTGGTTCTATTAGTGTGTTTAATTCTGCAATTTCATCACTTGTTAAATCTCTATAGCGTCCAAGTGGTATATCTAACGAGATGTTTATTATTCTAGTTCTTTTTAAAGCAATTACCTCATAATCAAGGTATTCGCACATTCTACGAATTTGTCTATTTAAACCTTGAGTTAATATAATTTTAAATACGTTGTTACTAACTTGTTCTACTTTACATTTTCTGGTAATGGTTTCTAGAATTGGAATTCCACTTGCCATTCTCTCTATAAATTTATCGGTTATTGGACGATTTACCGTTACAATATATTCTTTTTCGTGATTGTTTCTTGCGCGAAGTATTTTGTTTACTATATCGCCATCGTTTGTCATAAATATTAATCCTTCGCTTGCTTTGTCTAGTCGTCCTATTGGAAAAATGCGTTGCGAATAATTGATGAAATCTATAATATTGTCTCTAACGTTAAGGTTTGTGGTACATTCTATTCCTGGTGGTTTATTGAATGCTAAGTAAATTGGTTTTTCGGTTTTTTCTCTAATTAATTTGCCGTCAACTCTAACTTCGTCGTTTGGTGTTACTTTGGTTCCCATTTCTGGAACAATTCCGTTTATGGTTACACGACCATTTTCTATAAGTTTATCGGCTTCTCTTCTTGAACAAAAGCCAGTTTCTGATAAAAATTTGTTTAATCGTGTTAGTTTTTCTTCCATGGTGCAAAGATAGTTTTTTATGATTGAAGAATTAAGATTTTAGATTGATGAATGGTGATTTTTAGATTTATGATTTTTAAAATTTATTAAATTTCATGATTAAATATTCCAAAAAAAAATCTCTAGCCCAGAATGTATGGATAAACAAATTGTTTTTTTCTAACAATTTTTTAGGAAGGAATGCTGGAAGAAGCCATAATAAATAAAGACCAAACGTTTATGCTTCTTCTAAAAAAGCTAAAATTTTAGTGTACAATTCGTCGCTGTGCAAGCTGTGTCCAAGTTGTGAGGTTTCTATAAATGTAACATTTTTAAAACCTTTGGCAAACTTTTTTCCTTCTTCAAATGCAACAATTTTGTCATTTACATCGTGTGCAACTAGTGTTTTTAAGGAAAGATTTTGAGCAAATTTTTCTCCAGAAAAATCGTTTATATTTATATTAAATTTGTCCTGAAACTTATTTAGCATCAATGTTTTAACTTTTTTATTTAAGCTTAACATTTGAATGTAATTTTGTAATATATTTTTTAAATCGGAAGGTGCGCCAAGCAAAACCAATTTTTTAATAATTGTGTTTGGATATTTTACCTGAAGATACACGCAAGCTGCGCCACCAATGGAATGTCCAATTAAAATGTGTGGTTTGTATTTTTGTATTGCAATTTCTAAAAACTCGGTGTAAAGTGGCACATTAAATTCTTTTCCCGAACTTAAACCGTGCGCTGGAGCATCAATTGCAATAATGGTTTTGCCAGTTTTTTTTAGGTAAGGCAAGGTTTTTTTCCATCTAGATGCGTTGCTTTCCCAACCGTGAACTAGTAAAATTACTTCATCGTTTCCTTTCCAAGTATAGGTTTGAAATTTATGATGTTGGTATTCTAACGTTTCTTGAATTGCAGTTGCAAGAGTTTTTGGAATATTTTCTTGTAAAATTTTACCTTTTCGTGGTTGGCTAAAGATAGAGTAGGCAAGGTGTTTGGCTTTTTCTGGTGCAAAAAAACTTAAAAAATTAATATACAATCCAAGGGATTTTGTAAGTAAGAAGTAGTGTAGCTTTTTCAAATTATTTTATTAAAGTAATTTTTAAAGGTATAGAATTTACAAAAAAAAACCACGCTATTAACGTGGTTTGTATGTTACATTTTTGCGAAAAGTTTTTCCATTTTTTCTTTCTCTTCATCGGCAAGAGCAGCGTCAACTAGTATTCTTCCAGAATGTTCGTCGGTGATAATTTTTTTACGAGCTGCAATTTCTACTTGAATTTGTGGAGGAATTGTAAAAAACGAACCTGCAGAAGCACCACGTTCTATACAAACAACAGCCAAACCATTGCGAACAGAACCACGTATTCTTTTGTAAGCTGCAAGTAAACGCTCTTCAATTAATCCTTCGTATTCTCCAGATTTTTGAGAAAGAAACGTTTCTTCTTTTTGAGTTTCAGACATTATATCACTTAACTCAGCTTTTTTATGTTTTAAATGTGTAGATTTTTGCTCTAATTTTTCTTTAGAACTAGAAACAACTTCTTTTTTGTGTTCAATAGAAGCTTTCATCTCTTTTATTTGCTTTTCTGTCAATTGAATTTCAAGTTCTTGAAACTCAACTTCTTTAGTCAACGAGTTAAATTCTCTGTTGTTACGAACATCTTTTTGTTGTTCGGTATATTTTTTTATTGCAAGTTGATGGTTTTCAATTGCATTTTTTTTAGCTTTTATACTGTCTTCAATTGTAACTAAATCGTTTTGTAATTTTTCTAAACGCGTAGTTAATCCAGCTACTTCATCTTCTAAATCTTCAACTTCTAAAGGCAATTCACCTCTTACGTTTCTAATTTCGTCAATTCTTGTATCGATAATTTGTAAATCATATAGCGCTCTTAATTTTTCTTCAACGCTTAATTCTTTT
>JAYVKR010000063.1:0-2890 GCA_043768185.1 Flavobacterium sp. | reverse complement strand
GCAGGACAATGTGCAACACAGTTTATACTTCCTGTTACGGTTTATAACTCTCCAACAGATATAACTGTTCTTGCCTCTAATGTTTACAATCAATCTTCTACAGGCGTTTTAGAAATTACAGGAGTTACTAGTGGCGTAAGCCCATTTGTATATAGTTTAGATAATGGAAGTTTCACATCGCAAACAACTTATACTAATTTGGCTCCAGGTGATTACACTATAACTGTAAAAGATGACAACGGATGCGAATATGAAAAAACATTTACTATAGAAAGTAATTGTATTTTCCCTAACGGAATTTCTCCAAACGGCGATAACAAAAATGATACTTTCAATTTAGGAAGTTGTAATGTAAAACGATTGGAATTGTTTAATAGATATGGAACAAGAATAAATGTATATGATAATTATTTAAATCAATGGGATGGAACAAGTTCTGAAGGAAAGGAATTGCCAGACGGAACTTATTTTTACACCGCAGAAATAAACGACGGAACTACTAAAACTGGTTGGGTTTATTTAATAAGAAAAAATTAAACTAAAAATTAAGGAGGTATTTTAAAAGCACCTCCTTTTTTATTTTATGAAGTATTGATTTTAGTAGTAAATGTTTCTTTTATAGTTATTGTTATTTTCTATTTAATAAAATAAGTTAAAGACTTTTACAATTTCTGATAAACCCCAAACCTCGCCATTTCTTGAAATCGCTGTTATAAACAGGATTTTATTTTGTTTTTCCGAGCATTATATTTCTCACAATTTGTAATTCTCCAATGTCATTATTTTCTTTTAATTTTTCAAGAATCATGTTTTGAATTAGTTTATACCTATTAAGTAAAACTATTTCGTTTGTTATGTTAGATTGAATGGTCGAAAAAATCACTTTCTGATTGTTTAATTTGTGCAAAATTTCCTCAAAGAATTCCCTCAATTGTTCTAGAATTTCCCAACCAATTTTTAAGGAGAAAGTTAATTCTAGTTTGTGTCTATCTTTGTCGGTATGTGTATAAAATTTATCTCTAAGATTTTTTATTTTTTTTAAATGCAACTCTTCAATTTTCCTAAGTTCATTTTTAATAAAAGTCAATCGTTCAATTTTTATTTCACTATTTTTCCATGTAACTTTATTTCGATTAGTTATAAGATAATCAACTAATTTTAATAAGCTGAAATATTATTTTGAATCAACAATTTTTGCAAGTTCAATTACAAAAAGTTTAAATGAGTTTTGGTATATGCGATAGAAAGAATTTGAATTTTCTACTATCGTATTAAAATATATAGAATCTTTATTGTTAATTGAGACTAAATCTGATTTTAAATATTCTAATTCAAAAAAAATTAATGTTGTTTCTTTTAGCTTTTCTTCTATCATTTGCTGGTTTAACAAGGTTGTATATAACATGCCGTCGCTTCTCGTCAGTTGCGAAGTTCGGAACTTTTTATTTTCCGTTAAAGATAAAAATTCTTGCGAAACGCAAACGTGAACTTACAACAAAATTCGCAATTGCGAGAAACGGCTGTTATGACTAGACTTTATATTTTGATTTTGTTGTCATTTTTCAACTTCCACAAAAAATACAGTTCGTTGTTTCTCACTTCTGGTTTTTTCAACATCTTTATGATATCTTCACCTATGTTTTTTGCGAAACCAAAGCCTCCAACGGATGCAACTATCTTGTCAATGTTACCAAATATACCTGTAAAAAGACTTGCTGAAATATAAGTTGATGCTAAAAAAACATTCGATTGAACATTTCCCCACAAAGCTTTTTTATTGTTTTTTATTGTGAGATTCATTTTATTCAATTCAGGTCTTATTTCATCTAAATAAAGTTGTTTTGAATCTTGTGATGTTATTATATCTGATTTAACAATGCTATTAATTTTATCTCGATAAACTTGAAATGATTCACCTTCATTCTTTCTCAATTTTAAGAGTTTGTCTATAGGAATTTCAACTATAAATGGAACAATATGATTCAGATTTTTAAGGATTTCATTCTGTCTATTGTTCTGCTCGTATATATCTTTGTTGATTAATTTGATTAATTTCTTATCAAATTCTCTGTCAGTTAACACATGACAAGAGTAATAAGTTGAATAATAATCTTGAATAGATAAATTTCTTTGGATTTCATCGAGTAAGTAATATGGAATTCCAGATTTTTTGACATCTGCACTTCCCAATTTTATTCTTTCACCTTTTTTTGCTTTCTTTTCTAAATTTTTAGGCACATGTTTCAAAAAGTTAATTACCATTGGATGATTCAACAAGTCATTATTTCCTGATAATTCTATACCAATGTTTTCATAGTCCCAATGAAGGTAAAAGTCTATGTTTTTAATAAGGTAATCTGTTATTAAAGGTTCAACAGTATTTAAATTCCACTCAAAAGGTTGTAAATAGTTTTCTTGAAATTTCTCATAGCAATCGTGACAATAATGAACTTTTGAAATAGCAATTTTGAAAACACCTTCTTTCAGTAAATCTCTAATAGAATTCAAGACAATCAAGTCGTCTTTTGTTTTTTCATTAAACTCTTTATACTTTAAATAGCGTTCGAATGGATTTTGCAAATAAATTGTATCAGCATATAAAATTGCATTTCTAGCAAGTGATTGAATACTGTTAATTTTACATTCAATTTCGCCACAAGGAAACGAAAGGCCGCTTAATGTTGAATTTGCTATAAAACTAAATTTGCCACTTTCTTTATTAGAGGAATAGGAATTCTCAATTAAGTCATTAATCATACTTACAAATTCAGTTATTTCTTCATCATCAGAATTCTGAATGTAACTCCAGAACTCTTCATTAAGAATGTCCACTTCATCAATAAATTTTGTAAGTAATTCCATTTGTTGTTAATTTTGGTGATTAAGCTTA
>JAYVKR010000062.1:0-36472 GCA_043768185.1 Flavobacterium sp. | reverse complement strand
GCGAAAAACGCAACCAAAGATTGAAACGGAAAGCTGGAAAATGGTTAGTAGAAATGCCCAAACCATTTGCTACTGATATACATTAGCATAAATACTAAAAAAATTAATTTCCTAAAAGTCTATCTGGATTATAACCAATATATGGCATTGCGGTTTCTTTAAATAGTACTCCAAATTCTTCTAGTTCTTTTAGAATTGGCAGATAGACTTCCTCACGAATTGGCAATTGAACTCCAGGTGTTTTTATGTTACCGTTTAAAATTTGTAATGTTGCCATTGCAACTGGTAAGCCAACGGTTTTTGCCATTGCTGTGTAGGTTTGATCGTCGCCAATGCAAACCATTTTAGAATCTATTTGGTATTGATTTCCGTTTAGTTCGTAGCCAAATTTATGGTACATTACAATCATATCTTTATCGTGTGGTTGCAAAGTCCATTTGTCTGACAAGATTTTTTCTAGAATTTGTGCTGGTGTAGCATTTTTTAATCCTACAATTTTATTGGCATTGAATAAATCTAGTTCTAAAAGTTTGTCCCACATTATATCGTCTTGCTCAATTCCTAATGACATTCTGGTTTTAATTTCTACAGAATCGGTTGGTGAATAAGGCAAAAATAAATTTACAAAATCTCGGTACGACATGGTTTCTGAATTGTCTAAAACATACGTATCGTCTGTCATACCAAGTTGTACAAACATGTTCCAAGCTTTAGAATATCCTACTTTTCTAATGGTTCCACGATAAAGCGTTAAAATATCGTCAAGTCCATAAACGCTTCTGTATTTTAACGAATCGCGGTTGGCATAACCTTCAAACCTGCCGTAACCTTCTACTTCTAAAAATTCTGTACGGCGAAATAATTTATGGTACGGAATGTATTTGTATTTTCCTTCTTGAATAAACTTGGCTGCGCCACCTTGACCTGCAAGTACTACATTTCTTGGTGCCCAAGTAAATTTATAATTCCAAAGATTAGTGTCTGATTCTGGAGCTACAAGTCCGCCACAAAAAGATTCAAACAGAATTAATTTTCCGCCTTTGTCTTTTATTTCGTCTATAATTTTCATTGCACTCATATGATCAATTCCTGGATCTAGACCAATTTCGTTCATAAAAACTAGACCATTTTCTTTTGCTGCTGCATCTAATTCTTGCATTGCATCTGAAACGTATGATGCTGTAACCATATGTTTTTTATAAACTATACAATCTTTGGCAACTTCAATATGCATGTGTGCTGGAAGCATTGAAATTACAATTTCTGCTTTTTCAATTTCTGCTTTTCTTTGATTTTCGTTAAAAATATCTAGTGCAATTGCAGTAGCATTGGGATGATTTTTTGTTTTTCTTTGTGCCAATTCTAAAGACAAATCACCAATTGTTAGGTGCAAATTTTGCTCACTAGATTTATTTAAAAGATATTGAATTAGAGATGATGCTGATCGTCCTGCTCCAATTATAAGTATGTTTCTCATGATAGTTTTATAAACGAAGCAAATGTATGAATTTGGAATAAATTTATTGAATTTTACTTAAAACAAAAAAGTTCTTACACAATTGCAAGAACTTTTACTTTCTGTAAATTTAATTTTATTCTAATTCTTCTAACTCTTCTAAGTCTTTTTTATCTTCTTCTTTAGATTCTATTTTTGTATTTTCAAATTGTTCATCTTTCTCAACTACATCTTTTATTAAAAGTTCTTTACCTATAATACAAATTGATGCTAAAGCACAAATAATAAGTAATAATTTTACCAATTTTTTTTGCAAAAAATTTGATTTTTTATGTGCTAAAAATCCAAATATTAAGGCAACTCCAACTGGCAATAATCCTAATGTTCCTAGAGGTAAAAAGACAAATACTATACTTAAAATTGTAAAAAGAGCTGTAATAATTAAAAATAATCTTCTCATGTTTATTATATATTAAATTCCTGTTGCTGATGTTAATGTTAATTGTCCTGTCCCAACTGGAATACTAAATTTCATTAAAGCTGGCACTTTTTTATCATCGGCAGTTAGCCAAATTAAATTTTTGTCGGTTCCTTTTAATACTTTAGTTTTGGCAGCAATTGCAATTTTATAACATTCTTTAGTTCCTAAATTTCCAGCAGAAACGGTTTCTTTACCTATGTATTTTAAAGTTACTGGAATTTCTTTTTCGTCAAATACAATTGTAAATGATTTAGTTTGTCCTGCGCTTAAAGTTTTAAAATCTACTGTTCTTACTTTATACAACAAGGAAACTACATCATAAGTTGAAGCGCCAATTGTAAAAGTTTTGGTAGTTTCTGGCATATTTTTCCTTTTCATTGTGCTTGTTACACTTGTTCCTTTAATGGCATATTTTTCTTTTTTAGTAAAGCCACCTTCGTCAATATTTCGTTTGTATAAATTTGGTTTTAACGTTGTTGGATTAACATAAGATTCATAAATATCTCTAATTTTAAAGAATTTATCCCATTTACTGTAGGTTGATAATTCGCAAGACAAATGCAAATATTCGTTTTTAGCAGTTTTAAATGTTTCTGTAGATAAAGTAACTTGTGCCAACTGCGTCATTAATCCACTCATATTATATGAACCTGCAAAAACTAGAGTTTCTCCAGATGGAATTGTATAATTGGTGTCTGTTTTAAACGAACATAAAAGTAATGTTGTTAATAAAATTAAAATTGATTTTTTCATTGTTTTAAATTTGATGCAAATATAAAATTTATAAATTGTTAAAGTTATAAAAGTTATTTCAATTGCTTTTTTAATTCAATATATAACAGATAAATTTGTAAATTATTTTAAAAAATAGAAAAATGAATAGAAAAATTCTTTTTACAGCTAGTTTGTTAGGCATAATTGCAATTGTACTTGGTGCTTTTGGCGCACATTCTTTAAAAGAAGTTTTAACTACAGAACAATTAAATACGTTTGAAACTGGTGTAAAATATCAAATGTATCATGCTTTATTTTTATTGTTTCTTGGAAATTCTAATTCGATTACCGAAAAAATGAAAAAATATGTTTTAAATTTAATTTTATTTGGAGTTATACTATTTTCAGGTTCTATATATTTACTTGCAACAATGGCGTTAACTGGAATTAATTTTAAAATTATAGGAATTCTAACTCCTATTGGTGGTTTACTTCTACTTTTAGGTTGGGGAATTTTTGGAATGCAAGTTTTACAGAAAAAATCATAAATATTTAATAAACTACAACGTTGTAATAATAAATTTTTACCTTTGCATAAGTTTAATATGCAATACTATTTACAATTTTATGGAGAACTACGCCCAACTTACGAAATCGATTTCGCTTGAAAAATATGGAATTACTAATGCTCATGAAATTATTTACAATCCATCATATGAATTTTTGTATAATGAAGAGTTAAATGCTTCTTTAATTGGATTTGAAAAAGGACAATTATCAGAACTTGGTGCTGTAAACGTTATGACTGGTGAATTTACAGGAAGATCGCCAAAAGACAAATATATAGTTGAAGATGCCATTACAAAAGATACCATTTGGTGGAATAATACTAAAGCTCCAAACGATAATAATCCTATTTCTCAAAATACTTGGAACGCATTAAAAGAAACTTCTATTAAACAACTTTCTGGAAAACGTTTGTTTGTTGTAGATGCTTTTTGTGGAGCAAATGAAAATACTAGATTAAAAGTTAGATTTATTATGGAAGTTGCTTGGCAAGCACATTTTGTAAAAAATATGTTTATTCGTCCAACAGATGAAGAATTAGACAATTTTGGCGAACCAGATTTTGTTGTAATGAACGCTTCCAAAACAGAGTTTAAAGATTTTGCTTCTCATAATTTAAATTCTGAAGTTTACATTGCTTTTAATCTTACCGAAAAAATGCAATTAATTGGTGGCACTTGGTATGGTGGAGAAATGAAAAAAGGTCTTTTTTCTATGATGAATTATTATTTACCATTACAAGGAATTGCTTCAATGCATTGCTCTGCCAATAAAGGAAAAGATGGCGATGTTGCTGTTTTCTTCGGACTTTCAGGAACTGGAAAAACAACACTTTCTACAGATTCCAAACGTGAATTAATTGGAGATGACGAACATGGTTGGGACAATGATGGCGTATTTAATTTTGAAGGCGGATGTTATGCAAAAACTATAGATTTAAGCAAAGAAAACGAACCAGATATTTATGATGCCATAAAAAAAGATGCATTATTAGAAAATGTAACTTTAGATGCTAACGGAAAAATAGATTTTCACGATACATCTGTTACTCAAAACACTAGAGTTTCTTACCCAATAAATCACATTCATAATATTGTAAAACCAGTTTCTAAAGCTGGTCATGCAACTAAAGTTATTTTTTTAACAGCAGATGCATTTGGTGTTATGCCACCAGTTTCTAAATTAACTCCAGAGCAAACTAAATATTATTTTCTTTCTGGTTTTACTGCTAAACTTGCAGGAACAGAACGTGGTGTAACAGAACCAACGCCAACATTTTCTGCTTGTTTTGGAAAAGCATTTTTATCACTTCATCCTACCAAATATGGTGAAGAATTGGTTAAAAAAATGGAACAACATAAAGCAACAGCTTATATGGTAAATACTGGTTGGAACGGAACTGGAAAAAGAATTTCTATAAAAGATACAAGAGCAATTATTGATGCTATTCTTGATGGATCAATTGAAAATACAACAACTAAAATTATTCCAACATTTAATTTTGTAGTTCCAACTTCTTTAAATAATGTAAATGATGAAATTTTAGATCCAAGAGATACGTATGCTGATGCTTCACAGTGGAATGATAAAGCTACAAATTTAGCAGGATTATTTATTAAAAATTTCGTTCAGTATACTGATACAAATGAAGGATTAAATCTTGTAAAAGCTGGTCCGCAACTTTAAAAATTAGTAAAATAATTTAACTTACATATCATAAAAAATCCCAAAAAAATTAGATTCTTTTTGGGATTTTTTGTGTTTAAATTTTTTAAAATTTTATTTTCCTTTATTCGCTTCGGCTACATATTTCTCTAAAGCCATTGTCATAGATGGAGTTTCTGGTGTTGGCGCAAGAATATCTATTCTCAATCCATGTTCCAAAGCTTCTTTTTGAGTTGTGCTACCAAAAACGGCTATTCTAGTTTCGTTTTGTTTAAAGTCTGGAAAATTCTTAAATAAAGATTTTATTCCTGTTGGACTAAAAAATGCTAAAACATCATAATAAACGTTTGCCAAATCTGACAAATCGCTCATAACTGTTTTATAAAAAATGGCTTGTGTCCAGTTTACTTTCATATTATTTAAAGTAATTGGAGCATCTGCATTTAATTGATCTGACGCTGGAAGTAAGTATTTTTCTTCTTTATATTTTTTAAAAAGCATACTCATATCGGCAAAATCTTTTTGTCCAACATAAATTTTACGTTTTCTGTAAACAACATACTTTTGAAGATAAAACGCAATAGCTTCCGATTGACAAAAATATTTTAAATCTTCTGGAACTTTATAACGCATTTCATCTGCAACTCTAAAAAAGTGATCAACTGCATTTTTACTAGTTAAAATTATAGCTGTAAAATTATTTAAATCAATTTTTTGAGCTCTAATGTCTTTTGCACTAACACCTTCTACATGAATAAAAGGACGAAAATCTATTTTTACCTTGTGTTTTTGTTGTAAATCAAAATAAGGCGAATTCTCCACTTTTGGTTCTGGTTGTGACACCAAGATTGTTTTCACTTTCATGTTTGACATTTATGCTAATTTTTTTTAATCAAATAATATATGAAATAATAGGGCGCAATTTCAAGAGTGCAAAGATACAAAATAAAGTAAAACAACTTGTTAATAAGTAAGTTTTGATAAATTCGTAAAGAAATAAAATATCCAAGTGCGTTTATTATCAATACTATAATAATTATTGTTAAAATTAAAGAATTTGTAGAATAGTTACTATAAAAAATAACAACAGATACTGGTAATAATAACAATCCTATGTACGTTCTAAAGTTTACTTTTTGCAAATTAAATGTTTCAATTAGTTCTTCTATTCCAAAAATTGTTGCAATAATTTTTTCAAATAAAAATTTAGATACTATAAAAACCATCAATAATGTAAAGATTCTAACAAAAAGTGTCCAATCTACTTTTTCACCATAATCGTAATGATTTAAAACCAACTGAATAAAAAAAGTTAATGAAATTAAATTTACAATAAATAATAAAATGGTAAATCCACTCATTAAATGACTGCTGTCTCTATAAATTTTTAAATATTTATCAGAAATTAATAATCTAACAAAGTCGTTAAATCTATTTTCAAATGCCGATTTAGCAAATACTATTAAAGCAAAAGCTAGAACAAATACAATAGTTGCCCAATCTTTACTTTCTACAATTCTAGGTTGTAACTCTAATAAAATCATCTGTGCAAATTTACAAATTTTTATTTGTTACATAGTATTATAATATTATTAAGATTATAGAGTTATAAAATCTGTATTTTTGCAACTAATATTTTAACATATATATGAACTGCGGTATTGTAATTATTCCAACTTATAACGAAATTGAGAACATTGAAAGCATTGTTAGAGCAACGTTTTCGCTACATAAACCGTTTCATATTTTAATAGTTGATGATAATTCGCCAGATAAAACAGCAGATAAAGTAATCGAACTTCAACAAGAATTTAAAGACAAATTGTTTCTTGAAGTACGAACTAAAAAATCTGGTCTTGGTACAGCTTACGTTCACGGATTTAAATGGGCTTTGGCAAGAGATTACGAATTTATTTATGAAATGGATGCCGATTTTTCGCACAATCCAACCGATTTAGAAAAATTATACGATGCTTGTCATTTTGCTGGAGCAGATATTGCAATAGGTTCAAGATACGTAACTGGCGTAAACGTAGTAAACTGGCCATTAAGCAGAGTTTTACTATCCTATTTTGCATCAGTTTATGTTAGATTAATTACAGGAATGAAAATTATGGATGCCACAGCAGGATTTATTTGTTACAACAAAAAAGTGTTACAAGCCATAAATCTTGACAAGATAAAATTTATTGGTTATGCTTTTCAAATAGAAATGAAATATAGAGTTTTTGCTAAAAATTTTATAATTCACGAAGTTCCAGTAATATTTACAGATAGAACTAAAGGTCAATCAAAAATGAGTAGTTCTATTATAAAAGAAGCAATTTTTGGAGTAATATCATTAAGATTAAAAAAACTTTTCAATAGATTATAAAATTACTAAACAATGAATACCGTTTTAATAAAGAATGCAAAGATTGTAAATGAAGGAGTAATATTTGAAGGCGATGTGTTAATTGAAAACGAATTTATAGTTGAAATTGCCGAACGTATTTCTCCAAAAACTCCAAATTGCAAAATTATTGATGCCGAAGGAAATTATTTAATTCCTGGCGCAATTGACGATCAAGTTCATTTTCGCGAGCCAGGATTAACCCACAAAGCAGATATTGAAAGCGAATCTAAAGCTGCAATTGCTGGCGGAATTACTTCGTTTATAGAACAACCAAACACAGTTCCAAATGCAATTACCCAAGAATTACTTGAAGATAAATATGTAATTGCATCGCAAAAATCGTATGCCAATTATTCTTTTATGATGGGTGGAACGAATGATAATCTTGAAGAAATTTTAAAAACAAATCCTAAAAATGTTGCTGGAATTAAACTTTTTCTAGGTTCTTCTACAGGAAATATGTTGGTTGATAATGAAGAATCACTTGAGAAAATATTTTCAAGCACCAAAATGTTAATTGCTGTACATTGTGAAGATGAAGCTACAATAAAAGTTAATTTAGAAAAATATAAAGAAGAATATGGCGATGATATTCCTGTTACCGTTCATCATTTAATTCGTAGTGAAGAAGCATGTTATATTTCATCATCAAAAGCTATTGCACTAGCTAAAAAAACTGGCGCTAGATTGCACGTTTTCCATCTTTCTACGGCTAAAGAAATGGAATTATTTACCAATAAAATTCCGTTAGAAGAAAAGCAAATTACTGCCGAAGTGTGTATTCATCATCTTTGGTTTACCAATGAAGACTATGCAACCAAAGGAAATTTTATAAAATGGAATCCTGCTGTAAAAACGATTTCAGATAAAGATGCACTTTGGAAAGCACTTTTAAATGATACAATTGATGTTATTGCAACCGATCATGCACCACACACATTAGAAGAAAAATCTCAAAAATATTTAAATGCACCTTCTGGCGGACCATTGGTTCAACATGCAGTTGTAGCCATGTTTGAAGCACATTTACAAGGAAAAATTTCTGTAGAAAAAATTGTAGAAAAAATGTGTCACAATCCTGCAATTATTTTTAAAATAGAAAAAAGAGGTTTTATAAAAGAAGGTTTTTATGCCGATTTGGTAATTGTAAATCCAGCAAAACCTTGGAGTGTAATGAAAGAAAACATACTTTATAAATGTGGTTGGTCTCCATTTGAAGGAACTAATTTTAAATCAAGAATTTCTCATACTTTTGTAAACGGACAATTGGTTTATGAAAATGCCAAAGTAAAAGAAATAAAAGTTGGTAAAAGATTATTATTTAATAGATAAAATTTCTAGTTAATATAAATTCAAATTTAGAATGAAAAAAATAATTATAGTTTTAATTATAATATTATTTATTACAATTAGTTGTAAAAAAGATATTGTAAAAGAGCCAAAAATTCTAGTAGAAAGAGAGGTTATGGTAAATATTATTTATGATTTATCTATTCTTGAAGCCATGAAATCTCAAACAATGGGAGTTCAAAATAGTTATCCAAAAGCAACCTTGTTTATCAAAAAAAAATACAAAATAGATAGTTTAACTTTTGCACAAAACACGCAATATTATGCTCAAGATATTAAAGAGTATAAAAAAATGTACGAAGAAGTAAAAGAACGATTGCTTGCCGATAGTGAAAAAGCAAATGGTGGCAAAAAACAACCTGTAAACCTAGAAGAAGGAATTGTAAAATAAATTTTCTTCATTTATAAATAAATTTTAGAGTTTAGCTTTCGCAAATGCTAAACACAGTTAAAAATAATAGCATCTTTAGGAATGAAATACAATCCAACCGAAATAGACGCCAAATGGCAAGAACATTGGGCAAAAAATCAAACATTTGCCGCAAGTAATACTTCAACCAAACCAAAATATTATGTACTAGATATGTTTCCATATCCTTCTGGTGCAGGTTTACATGTTGGTCATCCGTTAGGTTATATTGCTTCAGATATTGTTGCTCGATACAAACGCCATCAAGGATTTAATGTTTTGCATCCGCAAGGTTATGATTCTTTTGGACTTCCAGCAGAACAATATGCCATTCAAACTGGGCAACATCCAGATACAACTACCAAAGAAAATATTGCTAGATACAGAGAACAACTAGATAAAATAGGTTTTTCTTTTGATTGGTCAAGAGAAGTTCGAACTTCTAATGCAGATTATTACAAACATACGCAATGGATTTTTATACAATTATTTAATTCTTGGTACAATAAGAATTCAGACAAGGCAGAAAATATTTCAACCTTAATTTCACATTTTGAAAACGATGGAAATAATACTATAAACGCAGTTTGCGATGATGAAATTAAATCTTTTACTGTACTACAATGGAATTTATTTTCTGATGATGAAAAACAGCAAATTCTTTTACAATACAGACTAACCTATTTAGCAGAAACCGAAGTAAATTGGTGTCCAGCATTAGGAACAGTTCTTGCCAATGACGAAATTGTAAATGGCGTTTCAGAACGTGGCGGACACACCGTAATTCGTAAAAAAATGACACAATGGTCCATGCGAATTTCTGCTTATGCTGAGCGACTTTTGCAAGGATTAGAAACTATAGATTGGAGTGTATCAATTAAAGAAAGTCAACGCAATTGGATAGGAAAAAGTGTTGGAGCAATGGTTAGTTTCCCTATCCTAATCTTTCCCAAAGGCAAAGGAACTGAAACTCCTGAAAAACGTTTTGGTTATATGACTGGTGGAAACAATTCTCATCTTTTAATTCATCATGCGAAAAGGATGCGAAAAGAGCCAACTTTTGAAGAAGCTCAATTATGGGATGAATTAAGAAATAAAAAACTAGACAATAAAATTAGAAGACAACATTTAATTGGAGACTATATTGTTGATTTTGTTTGCCTTGATAAAAAATTAATAATCGAAGTTGATGGTGGTTATCATAATACAAAAGAACAAACAGAGTTAGATAATTTAAGAACTTTAGAATTAGAACAAAAACATTTGTTCAAAGTTATTCGTTTTCAAAATGATGAAGTTAAATTCGGAATAAGTAAAGTAGTTTCAAAAATAAAAGAAGAATTAGATGCAAGAAAAAGCATAGTTGAATCAAAAGAATTTAATTCAGAAGAAACAAATTCAATACAAAATAATTCAGCAGAAACAACTTCAATACAAATTAATTCACGAGAAACAACATTAGGAGAAACCCAATCAAAGCAAACAATTTCCTCAGCGTCTTCCTCTCCTTTGGAGAGGATTGAGGTGAGGGTTTTTACCACCAGACCAGACACAATCTTCGGCGTAACATTCATGACTTTGGCACCAGAACATCCATTGGTTCAAGAAATTACAACGCCAGAACAAAAAGCTGCGGTTGATGCTTACATAGAATCGACATCTAAAAGATCTGAAAGAGAACGAATGGCAGATGTAAAAACAATTTCTGGAGTTTTTACTGGTGCTTATGCTGAACATCCTTTTACAAAAGAACCAATTCCTGTGTGGATTGGCGACTATGTTTTAGCAGGTTACGGAACTGGAGCTGTAATGGCTGTTCCTTGTGGCGACGAAAGAGATTATGCGTTTGCCAATTTCTTTAAAGGTCAAGATGGAATGCCAGAAATTAAAAATATTTTTGTTTTAAATTCTCCTCCTTTGGAGGAGTGTCCGAAGGACGAGGTGGCTTTCGCTTATTCAGATAAAACAGGTTTTACATTACAAAATTCCGATTTTTTAAACGGATTAAATTACAAGCAAGCCACAAAAAAAGCAATAGAAGAATTAGAAAAAATAAATCAAGGTAACGGAAAAACAAATTACCGCTTGCGCAATGCAGTTTTTTCTCGTCAAAGATATTGGGGCGAACCATTTCCTGTGTATTATGTAAATGGATTGCCACAAATGATTGATGCAAAACATCTACCAATTGTACTTCCAGAAGTTGAAAAATATTTACCAACTGAAGACGGACAACCACCATTGGGCAACGCTACAAATTGGGCTTGGGACAGTGTTCAGTGTTCAGTAGTTAGTGTTCAGTTAATTGATAATACTACAATATTTCCATTAGAATTGAACACAATGCCAGGTTGGGCAGGAAGTTCTTGGTATTGGTTTCGTTATATGGATGCTCATAACGAAAACGAATTTGCAAGCCAAGAAGCCATAAAATATTGGGAAAGTGTAGATTTATATATTGGAGGAAGCGAACATGCAACAGGACATTTATTATATTCTAGATTTTGGAATAAATTTTTAAAAGACATTGGTTACGCACCAACCGAAGAACCTTTTAAGAAATTGATTAATCAAGGTATGATTTTGGGAAATAGTGCTTACTTATCTATAATTAAGGTTGATTATAAAGACAATACTTCGAAGTTTAAAATTATTTGCAGGAATGATTTAAAAAATACAAAAGAGTATATTGATGAAGTTTTATTTGAAAATTATGTTTTAGCTGATTACAAGTTTGAAGAAATCGCGTCAACTCAGTTCATTTTTTGCAGTGTTGATATTTCTTTAATTAATGATATAACTAATGAGTTAAATATTGAAAAATATTTATCAAACAAATTATATTCGAATTACAAGGATGCAGAATTTATTGCTGACAAAAATGGAAAATTTTTAGTTACACGCGAAGTAGAAAAAATGTCTAAATCAAAACATAACGTAGTTAATCCAGACAATATTTGTAATGAATATGGCGCAGATACTCTACGATTGTACGAAATGTTTTTAGGTCCATTAGAGCAATCTAAACCTTGGAATACTGCTGGAATTACTGGAGTTTTTGGTTTCCTTAAAAAATTATGGCGATTGTATTTTGATGACAATGGTTTGATAGTTTCAAACGATGAACCTTCAGCAGAAATGTACAAGTCGTTACACAAAACCATCAAGAAAGTTACAGAAGATATTGAGAATTTCTCGTTCAACACATCGGTTTCTCAGTTTATGATTTGTGTAAACGAACTAGCAACTTTAAAATGTAATCATAGAAAAATTCTAGAACCACTTGCAATACTAATTTCACCTTATGCGCCACATATTGCTGAAGAACTTTGGCATTCGCTTGGAAATTCAACTTCAATAAGTTCAATTGCTTTTCCAGTTTTTAATGAAAAATATTTAGTAGAATCTGAAAAAGAATGTCCAGTTTCGTTTAACGGAAAAATGCGTTACACCATAACGCTACCTTTAGATTTAACCAAAGAACAAATTGAAGAAATTATTATGGCAGACGAAAGAACCATAAAACAATTGGAAGGAAAAACACCTAACAAAGTAATAATTGTTCCAGGAAAAATTATAAATCTGGTAGGATAACTAATTAATAATTATAAATTTTTATAGATTCCAAATTGCATTTTAAACAATGTAATTTGGAATTTTTTATAGTAATCTTATGTGTAATTAATTAAAATGTATTAAAATTCACTTATTCAATTATAAATATTGTCAATTAGATATATATTGTCAGTCTGAGCTTGTCGAAAAACTTTAAAAGCATACATTTTGACAAGCTCAATGTGACAATTCGTTAAAAAATTAGAATTAAATAAATAATTACAACCAACAGATATTATAAAAACAGTATTACAAAAGCTACACCTTTTTTTATTGTCAATATGTCATTTATTAAAATTGGAATGTAAATTGCTATTTATTTCATAACTTTATCGTTACAAACTTAAAAATCAAAATTATGGGAATGAGTTATATGGTTTTAGCCGGAATAATTATGCTTGCAAGTTGGTTGGTTAGCAGTAGACTAAAAAGCAAGTTTGAACATTATTCTAAACTTCAATTACAAAACGGAATGTCTGGCGCAGAAATTGCCGAAAAAATGCTAGCAGATAACGGAATTACAAATGTAAAAGTAATTTCAACTCCAGGACAATTAACAGATCATTACAATCCTGCAGATAAAACTGTAAACTTAAGCGAATCGGTTTACAATCAAAGAAATGCTGCAGCAGCTGCAGTTGCGGCGCACGAATGTGGTCATGCTGTGCAACACGCAGTTGGTTATCAATGGTTAACAATGCGATCTAAATTAGTTCCAGTTGTTTCTATAGCTTCTAGATTTATACAATGGATTTTATTGGCTGGAATTTTAATGATTCAGGTTTTTCCTCAATTATTATTAATTGGAATTGTAATTTTTGCAGCCACAACTTTATTTTCTATAGTAACTTTACCAGTAGAATATGATGCAAGTAACAGAGCTTTGGCATGGTTAAAAAATAAAAATATGCTAAATCCTGCAGAATATGCTGGCGCAGAAGATTCTTTAAAATGGGCTGCAAGAACTTATGTTGTTGCCGCACTTGGTTCTATTGGAACATTATTGTATTATATTTCTATTTTTATGAGTAGAAGAAATTAATTTGATAAATGCACAAATTGATCCGTCAAGAAATTAATTTTTTTTGACGGATTTTTTATTGAAGTCGTTTACAATTTCTTTAATAATTTTTGTGCTTTATCATAATCTTCTGCATCTGTAGGCAATTCGTTTATGTATTTTTTACATTCTTCATACTTCTCTTGTTTCAATTTAGAAAGTGCTAAACTCCAAGTTGCTTTGTCTTTATAAATAGATTTTCCTGTTTTTAATTTTATAAAAACCACTTCCGCTTCTAGAATTCTGTTGTCTTCTAATAATGAAATTCCATAAAAATATTCTACTTCTGGACGTTGATAGTCTTTTAAAACCGCTTCAAAAAGTGGAATTGCTTTTTTATATTCTTTAGCGTTAAAAGCTTCTTGTGCCTGTTTTAAAGTTTTAATAATGCCACCACGTTCTGTAAAATTGGCTTCTTCGAATTGGTTGTAATCGTTATAATTTGGCACACCATTTTGCATAAAAAATACAATTCCAAAAAATAATGCAATTGAAGCTGCAACTGCATATTGCCAAGATTTAAAATAAAAAACTTTAGATTTATTTTTAGTTTCCGATGCAACATCAGAATCAAAATTACTTTTAGAAATTAATTTTAAATTCTCTTTAAACGAAGTAGTTTCAGATGAAAATTTAGTTTCAAGAAATTGAGTAGTTTCTTTATATAACACGAAATTTTCGTTAAATTGAGTATCATTTTGTAACTTTTTTTCAAATAAAAGTTTGTCTTGGTTAGACATTTCATTGTTTAAATAATTTTCAAAACTTTGGTATTGTTCTTCATTCATAACTATACTATTATAGATTTATATCGGCTAGATTGTTGAATTAATTCGGTTAATTGTCCTGTGCAAATAGACTTTTTTTTGCGAACATAACCATAAGTAACATTCAATTTTAAAGCAACTTCTTCCATAGTTTTTGTAACAAAACTAAGTTTGAGTACTTCTTGACATTTTTCTCCAAGTTTTAAAAACATTTCGTCAAATAACGATTGCTTTTCATCAAAAACTTCGGTTTGAAAGGTCATTTCTTGTAAGTTTTCATCCGTAGATACATTTTCATCATTTATTGTTACCTCTTTATTGGAAGATTTTTTTAATTCGTTTAACCATCTTCGCTTGCATAAAAGAAAAAAATAGGCATCAAACGGACAAGTTAATTGTAATCCTTTCACTTTTGCCTGATTGTAAATTGCAATCAACACTTCTTGAACTACATCTTGCGCTGCATCATCATTGCCACTATTGGTTCTAATGTAGTTTTTAACTTTAGGAACAAACTTTTTATAAATAGATTGTATAACTTTAGAATTGTTTTGTAACAATCCATCAATATACATTTGATCTAAATGCGTGTTTTTTTCAGTCATAACTTCCTTATTTATTGGCTAATGTAAAGAAAATCAATAACAATATCAATTGCAATATCAAGATTTAATTATATAGGTAGATTACTTTAATTAAATAGGTAACAATTTTAAAATTAAATTGATGTATTAATATAATGTTCTAAAAATTAGTTTAAATATCTGAAAATAAAGTAGGTTAAATTGTTTTTTAGAGAAAAAGTGATGACAAGTTCATCACTTTTTCTTATTTTTAAAAATTATAAATATTATGATAATAAAAACCCTACTTGTTGATGATGAAATTTTAAACCTTAAAAATTTAGAAATTTTACTCACAGAAAACTTTCCAGAAATTGAAATTCTTGGTAAATTTCAAAACGTAACCGATGCAAAAAATTTCATTGAAAAAAATGCAATAGATTTACTTTTTTTAGATATTTCTATGCCAATAGAAAACGGATTTGATTTATTAAATTATTTTCCTGTTAGAAATTTTCAAATAATATTTGTTACTGCTCATCAAGAATATGCAATAAATGCCATAAAAGTTGGCGCATTAGATTATATTTTAAAACCATTATTAATATCTGAACTAAAGCAAGCCATAAATAAAGTAATAGAAATATGTAAACCAAATGATGCTACAAATACATTTAAAAAACTAACTCTAAATTATGAAGGTGGAAAATCATTATTAGATTATAATGAAATACTATATTTAAAAGGATTTGATAATATTACAACTTTATATTTAAGCAAAAACAGAAAAATTACTGTAGCAAAAACCTTAAAATACTTTGATGATATTCTAGAAAATGATTTTTTTAGAATACATAAATCGTTTATTGTAAATGTAAAATATATTACAAAAGTCTTGTCTAAAGAATCGTATTTTATAGAACTTAATGAAGGTACACAATTGCCAGTTTCTAGAAGAAATTATAAAAACTTAAATGCTATTTTAAAGAAATAATTGTGTTTATGAAAATTATTTTAACTTTAATTTTTGTTTTTATATTTGGACTAACTTCAGCTCAAATTCAATATAAATTTAATCATTTTACAACAGATGATGGTTTGCCATCTAACACCATTTATAGTATTGCAGAAGACAAAAACAGAAAAATAATTCTTGGTACAGACAATGGATTAACTTTTTTTAACGGAAATGATTTTACAACTTTAAATGTAAAAAACGGACTTGCAAATCCGTTTATAGTTGCCGTAGATGTTGATAAAAATGGTGTTATTTGGTTAATAAATTATAATGATAAAGTTCAAAAAATTATTGGCAATAAAATAATAAATACATCATTTTTAAGTAAATATCATAATTCTTTTATTGCAACAGATTCAATTATGTTATTGTACAGTATGCAAAACAGACAAGCTTATAAAAATTATTTATCTCTAGAAATTAATAAAAAAAATAACACTCTTATTGAGCACAAATCTACTCAAATTAACACAAAATTTTCCTTTCCTTTTTATGTTCAAAATAATGAAATTATTGAAATTATAAATGACAGTATTAAATATAAAACCTACAAATTTAAAATACCAAAAGAAATAACTTTTTTACATAAAATACTATTTAGAAATAATGATGTTTTACTTGTAGATGATGAAAATTTAATTATTACAGATTTTAAAGGAAACATTCAAAAATCAATTCGTTTTCCACAAAATTTATCTAAAAATATCATTTATAAATTTGATTTAATAATTGACAAACAAGAAAATTGTTGGCTAAACATTCAAGGAAAAGGTGTTTTTATTTTAAAAAATAACACTTGGATTTCTATAAGTGAATCGTTAGGATTAAACACATCAGATAATGTGAATTTTTTATTTTGTGATTCTACTAATAAAGTTTGGATTGCCACCAACGAAAATGGTTTATATTGCATTCCTAATACATTAGTTGAATCTTTTAAATTTAAAAATGAAGAGAATTATTTTAACGGATTTGCCACTTCTGCAAACAAAAAATCACTTTATATTTCGACAAAATTTACTTTGTATGACTATAAAAAAGAGCAACTTAAGCTAATTGAAAAATCTAAAATAGAAATTAAATTAGGTAATTTTAATACTATTCCAATTATTTATAAATCAATAAATAGCATAGAAAAGTATAAATATGATAAAAACATATTGCTAGTTGGCGGAAAACAAATTATAAAAAACCAAAACAATCTTTATTATTTACTTTCTGGAAATGCTGGAGTAAAAATTATTGATAGTACTACTAATATAGTTACTCTTTTAAAAAATAATTTTAACGAAGAAGAAAAAATAACAAACATTGTAAACTACAATAATCAATACTATTTTAATAATTCTAAAAAAATAAGTGTTCGCAATTTTACTTCATCTAACACTATAAATAAAAGAGATTTAAAATTAAAAATTAAAGGTTTTATTCAAGATTTTATTTTTTTAAAAGATACTATGTGGATTGCTGCTAATAATGCAATTTACAAAGCTGTAAACGAAAAAATTATTGATAGCATAACACACGTTAATTATTTTAAAATTGACAACATAAAAAAAATTAAAGTACTACAAAATGATGTTTTTCTTTGTGCAGGAAATGGTTTATTTATACTTTCTAAAAATGGAAATAAAGTACTTAATAAATATAATTTTTTACCCAATAATGAAGTTTATAATGTTGCATTATTTAATAACGAATTGTTTGTTGCAACTAAAGATGGTTTGGGTAAAATAAATTATAATTTAATAAAAAATAATAGTCAAAAACCACTTTTTAATATCTTTTATAATGATACTTTAACCACCAAAATAAAAGTTGGTTACAATCAAACAATTATAAAATTAAATTTAGAAATTCAGAATTTTAATGCCGTAAAAAATCAAATTATTCAATATAAAATTGATGCTTCTAATTGGATTACTACACAAAATAAGTTTCTTGTTTTTCAATCATTATCCTACGGAAATCATACCATAATAATTAGAATTAAAGATGTAAATTCTAACTGGACAAGTAAAACTATTTCTATTTATAAAATGTATCCTTTTTATTTAAAATGGTGGTTTTTTCTATTGTTGTTTTTATTAATTTCATTACTATTTTATATAATCTATAAACATCAAATAAAAAAAATAAAAAATAAAAAACAACAAGAAATTACAATCAATAATAAAATTGTAGAATTAAGACAAAGCGCACTTTCGGCAATGATGAATCCTCATTTTATTTTTAATTCGCTCAATGCAATTCAATATTTTGTTAACAGCAATCAAAAAGAAAAAAGTAGTGAACATTTAGCCAAACTTTCTCGATTGGTACGGTTATTTTTATCGCAAGCATCGCAACCATTTATAACATTACAAGACGAAATTAACAGACTAGAATTGTATTTAGAATTAGAGAAAGTACGCTTTTCAAATTTCGATTTTAAAATAAATATAACTCAAAATATTGATTGTAAAAATGTATCAATTCCTAATATGATTGTGCAACCATTTATAGAAAATGCAATACTTCATGGTGTATCACATTTAAAAGAAAATGATGGAAAAATAGAAATTAATTTTTTATTAAAAAATTCCTATTTAATTATTGAAATACTTGATAATGGCTACGGAATTAATTCTGATAAAATTCAAGACGCAACACATATTTCTAAAGGAATTGCTATAATAACAGAACGATTAGAAATTTTACAAATATCTTATCCAGATAAAATATTTTCAATATTTCAAAAATCACTGTTTAATGATCTAACTCGAAAAGGTCATAAAGTTATTATTACAGTAACAATTTAAATTGTAATTTTTTACTAAATAATTTATTAATCATACTTATTTTACCGTTTTCTAAATGTAAACTACCGTTAACTAATTGTTTTTGGAAGTAATTAAATAGTTACACTATTTTTATTGTGAAATTATAATCCAAAACAATGAAAACAAATTTACTTTTTATATTACTTGTTGTAAATTTTTTACAAGCTCAATTTGTTCCAATAACTAATGGAGCATTTAATACTAATTTAAATGGCTGGAGTATTACTGGGTTTACTACCAATTCAAGCTCAGGAACTCCAGTTCTTACTGAACATCCAGAATATTGGGGAATATCTTATAATACTGATATTGGAAATGGAAGTGGTCATTTAAGAATTGATAATTTAACTCCGTTTTCAAATGGTCAAGAGTTTATATTAAAATCGCCAGCTTTTCATGTTGATGCTCTAAAATCCTATTTTTTACAATATGATTTTTATCACTATCAATTTGATATGATGATGGGAGGATTACAGCCTTTGGGAGACGGTTTAATTGTTAAAATTAAAAAAGTTTCTGATGATTCACAAGTAATTCCTTCATCCGCTGGTTTCACAGGACAAACAAATCTGCTTAATGGATTTGACAATTCTTTACGAGGCGTTTATAGTTTTTTATCTAGCGGAAATTATTATATTGAATTTAAAGGTTTGAATTCAAATCTTGCAAATTATCATTTTGACAACGTTGGTCTTGTAGACGCTTTTGTAACTAAAGTTCAATCATCACAATGTGGCACAACTTTATCTTTAATTAATAATTTTATTGTTGCCAATACTGTTTCTGGTGCTCAAGGTTATCGTTTTAAAGTAACTAATTTAGCAACTAATCAGGTACAAACTATTGATAAAACTTTCAATTCTTTTAGAATAACAGATTTACCAAATTTTGCCTACAATACTTCTTATAAAATAGAAATCGCATTAAAAATAAATAACGTTTGGTTAACTTATTATGGCTTACCTTGTACAGTTACAACGCCAATTATTACAACACAAGTTACAAGTTCGCAATGTGGAGCAACAGTTAGTTCATTTGCACAATCAATCTTTGCAGATATTGTACCTTATGCAACAGGTTATCAATTTAAAATTACAAATCTTACTAATCCTGCACCATCGCAAATTGTAAATAAAAATTTACGTGCATTTTCTTTAAGTGATTTTACAAGTCCTACAGTTGCTTATGATAGTAATTATTCTGTAGAAGTTGCTGTAAAAAATACTGATGGTACTTATTTACCTTTTGGAACACTTTGTACCATATCTACACCAACATTTCCAACAACACAATTACAAACTTCGCAATGCAATTATACTGTTGCAAATAAAAATGAAGTTATTTATGCCAATGCAGTTTCTGGCACAACATTATATAAATTTAGATTGACTAATTCAACATTAGGTTACTCACAATCAATAGATAGAATATTAAGAACTTTTACATTATCACAATTTACTGGTTTACAAATAAGCACAACTTACAATGTAGAAGTTAGTTTAAAAATTGGTGGTGTTTTTGGACCATTCGGACCAATGTGTACCATTTCTTCTCCAGCAGTATTAAAAACAACTCCATCAGATACTTTAGCAGTTTATTCAGAAAAATTAAATAGTACTATTTATCCAAATCCATTTAACGAAAGTTTTAAAATAAATTTAAATTCTGATGATAAAAATGATGTTTCTATAAAAGTTTACGATATGATGGGAATAATTATTGAAAACAGAACTATAAAATTTGATGAAATAGAAACGTTTGAACTTGGAAATAATTTTAAATCTGGAATATATAATGTTGTAATAAACCAAGCAGAAAATTCTAAAATAATTAGAATAATAAAAAGATAAAAAAATATGTTTAAAAAATTAACTTTAATTTCAATAGTTGGTTCAATGCTATTTAGTTGTAGTAATGATCCAGAAACTGTAGCGCCATTATATTCTAATGTTGATACTAGTTTTCAAAGTTTATACAACACCGTTCAAGTAAATCAAGGTTTGGTAACAGATCAATATATGGATACAGAAGTTCATCAATATTCATTTAAGATGACTAAAAGCGGAAAAATATATAGTGTAGGTTTTCAAAGTTTGCCAATTAATGACGGTTTATTTCATAAAATTGAAATTGTAGACAATCTTACAGGTACAATTATTTACAATGAAAGTCATAAGTTTTCTTCAACATCTGTAAACTATTTTGAAGTAAATCCACCATTAGAAATTACATCTAATAATTCATATTCTATTAGAGAAACGTTCTTGCTATCTCAAGCTCCAACAGGTTTTTTTAACGATTTAATATGTAATGGTTTAAGAAAACCAAACTATAGCAACTTGACTTTTCCAATAAATGCTGGTGATATGATAATTACAGGAACTAATAATTATCAATTATTTGCTAATGGAAGTCCACAAATAAATTATTTTATTCCGTTTATAGATTTTTCTTTTACTCCAAATTAAAGATAGTAGTTGAATTAGTTTTTTATGAAAAAGTGATGGCAAGTTCATCACTTTTTTTTATGAATTGTACGTATTTATACTACTACATTTTCCGTAAAATTACTGTAGTTTATTTTTAAAAAAAATTAAAAACTTGTACTACTTTAAAATAAAATTAATTTATAACTATTTAGAATCTAATATAATAAAAAAAATAAACAACTAATTATAATCTAATTTACTTAATTTTATATCATCAACCAAAATAAACCATCATGAAAAAAGTATTACTACTATTACTATTTTTTCTATTTTCTTTTGCTTCTTTTTCTCAAACAAAAGTAAAAGATACAATAACCAGAAAAGCCAGAATTGAAATAATAAAAAAACAAAATCAAGCAATTTTTAATCCGCAAACGCCACCATTAATTCAGGTTTCTGGTGCGCCACCAGCAAGTTATAGTTATTTTTGGGAAATGGGCGATGGTAGTTACAGTAAAGAAAAACAACCTAAAAAAGTGTATAAAAAGAAAGGAACTTACAAAGTAAATTTATCTGTAACTAATAATTATGACAATGGAAAACCACCAAGTACAAGACCAGAAACCGTATCTGTAGAGGAAATAATAGATACTAATTTTCAAAACATTGCCTCTTTAAAAGATACCATTTCATTAGAGCTTTTTGCCAATAGAGATCCAATTCCAGAGCAAGATATTGTAGTAGTTTTAAGCTATCAAAACAATTTAAATTACGTTGCCAACGGTAAATTATACCTGTTTTATAACGACAAAGAATTTAAAAATAAAAACTTTGATTTGGTTGAAACTAGAACTCATTTTAACGAAAAAGAAGTTATAGAAACTGCCGTTGCCTCTGTAAAAGATTACAATAATAGTTATGAAAATACTGCTTCTGCAAATGAATATCCCACGTTTAAAAACAATTTTCTACTTGACGATGAAAATTTAGACATGACATTGCTAGAAAGTAAATCGTTATTTTCAGATGCTAAAATTTTAGAATTTGACGCAATGGAACCAAGTGAAACGAGAAACATCTTTTTTAGTTTTAAAACTACTCCAGAAATGCTAAAAGATACCAGCGCAACTGTAAAAATGCGTGGCGTTTACGTTCCAGATAGAAGTTATAAAACCCACAAAAAGAAAACTTACGAAATGGAAATTGTAACATCTCATGATCCAAATAAAATGTCTAGTAATGCCACTTTAATAAATTATAGATTAGTAAAATTTAGAACCATAAACTTTAAAACTCGTTTTCAAAACAATGGCGAAGGTCCAGCATCTACAATAAAATTAGAAACAGATATTCCAGATATGTTTGATAAAAAAACATTAAAAATTATAGACAATTATCCCAAATGTCCTATTTGTCCCAAAGGTGAAAATGTAACTTACAGTTGCCTTGATACCATTGTAAAAAAAGATCAAATTCACTTTGTTTTTAGAAACATTTACTTGCCTGGAAGCGAACAAAAAAATGTAAAAGAACGCGATTCTACCAAAGGTTTAGTAAAATACAGCTTAAAGTTTGGAAACGATTTTCATAAAATAAAAACCAAAAGCAAAACAGCTATAATTTTTGATAAAAACGAACCTGTAATTACCAATTATGCAACAACAAGATTTAAACCTGGAATTTCTATTGGTGCCAAAGCTGGTTATAATTTTTATACCAGTTTAGAAAAATCTAAAAGTTACTTTGTTGCGGCAACAATTTCTCCATATAAATCTTATAAATGGTATTGGCAAGTTGAGTTTCAAGCAGGAAATCATCAATACAATTTGAAAACAAGTGTAGAGGATAAATTGGTTGGAAGTAATGGTAATTTTCAATTATATAGAATCACGAGAAAATCTGAATATAAAGCAATAAATCTAGAAATTCCAGTATTAATGAGATATAACGTAAATAATTTTATTGGACTTGGAGCAGGAATTCAGGCGAATATTGTTGCTTCAAATAAAGAAAACACAACAGAACAATTAGATATTTATGAAAACACTACTCCAACTTTGTTGATAAGTTCTACAATAAATTCATCTGATTTAACCACCACTTTTACTAAGCCAAATGGTGGATTATTATTTGAAATAACTGGCGGAATTGCACGAATTGGTCCAAGTTTTGGAGCAAGATATGTATTGAATTTTAAAAAAGATTTTAAATACTTACAATTGTACGGAATTTGGAAATTTTAAACTTTTAAAATGAAGAAATTACTACTAGTTTTCTTTGCAATTCAGTTCTCGTTTTCTCAAATAAAAAGCAAAGTTTTAGAAGACAAAATTTATAGTACTTTAGAAACATTTGTTGCGAAACCAAGTGAAGAAAGCTTAAAGAAACTAGAAGATTTAGAAAAAAATTTTAACCCAAAAACCAAATCCGAATTTCTTGCTCTTGTAATTTTAAATTGTAATAAAGCATTTTATCAAAACCAGTTTGGGCAAACCAACAAAGCCATTTCTAGTTATGAAAAAGCTTGGCTGATTTACAATAAAAACAAACTTTCTAAATATAAAATTACAGAGTTTTGCTTAAAACCGTTAGGTAATTTATACACAATAATTGGCGATTATGAAGCTGCAGAAAACACCATAAAAGATTATTATTACATTGCAAATACTGAAAACGATAACGATCAAAAATATGCTGCAATTTTAAATTTATCTAATGTTTATCAAAGTTCTGGCAGAAAAAATGAAGCAATAGTTTTACTTGAAAAAACAATAAATTCTGAAAAACTAACTGCTTTTCAAAAAGGAAATTTGTACGGAAATTTAGGATCTAATTATTTATTAAATTATGAAACAACTAAAACTGAAAGTCATTTTTTAAAAGCCAAAAAATCTTTAGAAAAAGCAATTCAATTATTAAATTTAGATAGTAATCAATCGCAAGCTATTGGAAATGCTTATTTAAATTTATCAAAAATTTATGTTATTAAAAAAGACTATAAAAACGCCGAATTATATTTAGAAAAAGCAACTCTAGCATTTGAAAAAACCAATCAAGAACCAAGAAAATTAGCAAAGTTATATTATGAAAAAGCAACCTTGTTTTTTGAGCAAAAAAAGTATAATAAGTCAAACGAAAATTTAGAAACTGTTTTTACCATTTTACTTCCCAATTATCAAACTATAAAAAATAAATTACCCAACAAAAATTCGCTTTATGCAGAAACGGTTTTACTTGATGCATTAGATTTAAAAGCTGCTATTTATTTGAATCAAAATTTGCCTAAAAAAGCGTTAGAATTTTTTTCACTTTCGTTTTATATAGAATCGTTATTTCAACAACTTTTATCGTTTGAAAATTCTAAAATTATCAGCCAAATTAGATCAAGAAACAGAACAGAAAAGTGTATTGAAATTTACTTAAATCTTTATAATAACGACAAAAAAAGTAGTTATTTAGAAAGTGCTTTTCAATTATCTGAAAAAAGTAAATCGGTAGTTTTAAAAAATACTTTGATAAATTCTAAAATACAATCTAGAGAAGAAAAAATAATTTTAGAACAGTTACAAAACTGGAATACCATAATTGTAAAAGAACAGCAAAAGCTTGAAATGGCTGACATTTCTAAAATAAACGAAGCTATAAAAAAGCAAAACGAACTAATGCTTTTGCTAAAGCAAAAAGAATTTAAAGTTAATAATAAATCTAAACTTGATTACAGTATTACTAATTTATATTCTAAATTAGATAACGACAAAGCTGTTTTAATTGAATATTTTACAGGAATTTATAAAACTTATATTTTTTCAATTTTTAACAATAAAATCACATTAAAAGTTATAAATAATGATTTAAAATTATCTCAAAAAATAGTGAATTTTATAAATTTATTTACTAATTCTGATGCTATAACTAATGATGTCAAAGCTTACAATTCATTAGCAAATGAAGTTTATAATTTATTACAAATTCCTAAAAAATCTAAGTATAAAAACCTCATCATTATTCCTGACGGAATTTTAAATTTTCTTCCATTTGAAGCATTAATAACACAAAAATCTACAACATCTAATTTTTCTAAAATGAATTATTTGGTAAAAGATTTTACAGTTGTTTATAATAATTCGGCTTCGTTTTATTTAAATGCAATTCCTTTTCAAAATAAAAATGAAACTATTTTAGGAGTTTTTCCAGTATTTGAAAACAGCAATTTAGAACTTACTTTTTCTAACAAAGAATTAAAAGCAATTAAGGAAAATTTTAAAGGAAAATATCTAGAAAAATCAGAGGCAACTTTTAATAATTTTAAACTAAATGCGTTAAATTATTCTGTTCTTCATTTGTGTACACATGCATCTTCTGGCGATATTGAAACTCCGGCAAGTATAAAATTTTATGATCAAGAAATTCTTTATTCTGAACTTTACAACTTAAATATTAATCCAAATTTAGTGGTTTTAAGTGCCTGCGAAACTGGACTGGGAAAATTATATAAAGCCGAAGGTGCGATGAGTGTTTCTAGAGGTTTTCAAATGGCTGGAGCACAAAATTTATTGTTTTCTTTGTGGAAAGTAAACGATTTAACGACTTCTATTTTTATGAAAAAAATTTATAATAATATTGAAAAAGAAAAATCGTATGCAAAAGCTAATCATAATGCAAAATTGTCTTTTTTAAATGACATTACAATTTCTAACAGTAAAAAATCGCCTTATTATTGGAGTGCATTTGTATATTATGGAAGTTTAGAAACTAGCAATTCTACTAATTATTTTGTTTGGATTTTATCAATTAGTGGATTGATTATCCTAATTTCATTCGCATATTTGTATCATAAAAAAACTAAAAATAATGGAAGAATTTCAAAAAATTCTAAAGAAAAACAAATACAAAAAAATACAATTTAAGGTGTCTAAAACCCAGCATTTATTGATAAAAGCAATGATAAATGGCATTAAAGGAAATTTTATTTTAGATACTGGCGCAAGTACTAGTTGTGTAGGTTATGAAAGTGTTACCAAGTTTAATTTAAAAGCTAAAGATTCTAAAACCAAAGCTTCTGGTGCTGGTGGAACAGGACTTGATACGCAATTATCTAAAAACAATAAATTACAAATTGGAACTTGGAAAGAAAAAGATTTTAATTTGGTAATTTTTGATTTATCGCACGTAAATTTTGCATTAACCCAACACAAAGCCAAACCAGTTGACGGAATAATTGGTGCCGATATTTTGCTAGAAGGAAAAGCCATAATTGATTATTACAATCATTGTTTTTATTTAAAGTAAATTAAATTCTAAATGAAACCTCACAAATTCTAATTTTATTAATATTTTACAAAAATTATTCTTACATTTGATTTTCAAACCCTTGATTATGAGAAAATTTTACACTTCTGTTTTATTTATTATGTTTTTATTTACTAGTTTTTCTAGTTATTCGCAAATGATTGCTACTGATGATAGTGTTACCACTTCTGGTGGATTTATATCTTCAACTATTCTTAATGTTACTGCTAATGATACTTTTAATGGTACTTCAGTTACTGCATCAAATACTGATGTTACACCAGTTGTAAACGGACCATTATCAATTAATGCTAATGGTGTTTTAACTCTTGCATCAAATACTCTATCTGGAACTTACTTAATTACATATCAATTGTGTAATTTAAGTGCTACAGATTGTGATACTGCAGTTGTTACTGTTATTGTAACAAATACAATTAATGCTGTAAATGATGGACCAATAAATGTTTCTTCATCATCTGTTTTTGATTTTTTGTCAAATGTTACATCTAATGATACACTAAATGGTAATCCAGTTACTACAAATAACTCAATAGTTACACCAGTAACAGCAGGACCTTTAAGCATTGACCCTAATGGTCAATTAACATTGGCTCCAAACGTTCCATCAGGAACATATAGTGTTACTTACACTATTTGTGAAGTTAATCCTCAAACAGGAATTTTAGTTATTCCAGCAAATTGTGATACTGCAGTTGTTACAGTAATAGTATTTAATTCAATAATTGCAGCAAATGATAGTTTTCCATCTTTTGTTTCTCAACCGAATTTTTCAACTATTGGTAATATAACTTTAAATGATACTTTTAATGGAACACCTGTTACTCCAGCTAATACTGATGTTATACCAACACAAAATGGTCCTTTAGTTATAGATTCCAATGGAACTTTAACTGTAGCTCCAAATCCTCAACCAGGAACTTACATAATAGATTATACTATTTGTGAAGTTGGTTCATTACCTTTAAATTGTGATACCGCAACTGCTATTGTTGTAATACAATCACAATCTTTAAATCCAATAGTAGCTAATAATGATACAGCAACTGTTTCTAATGTTACACAAAATCAAATTGTACTTCAAGACATACTTTCTAACGATACTTTAAATGGTATTCCTGTTATTTTGAATAATGTTACAATATCTTCAACCTCTTCAACAGGTGGATTTTTTAGTATTCAAAGTAATGGAAGCGTAATTGCAAATTCTTCAAATATACCTAATGGAAGTTATACTTTAAATTATATAATTTGTGAGAATAATGCTCCTAACAATTGTGATGAAGCATTTGTAATAATAGAAGTAAATAATGATTTAAACACAATTGTAAACGGAACTTATGTAGATTTTAATAATGATGGATTTACCAATGTTGGCGATATTATTAATTATACTTTTACTGTAACTAATAATGCTTCGAGTGCTGTAACAAATATAAATTTAACTAATGGTGCAAATGCGCCAGTTATTATAGACATTTCTGGTGGACCAATACCCAATTTATCTTCTGGAACATCAGATACAATTACATTTACTGGAACTTATGTTTTAACTCAAAATGATATAACTAATGGTTATGTGTCAACTTTTATAAATACAACTGGTACATTAAACGGTTCTCCTTTAAATTATTATGATTATAATACAACTAATTTAAATATATCCAATGGAATTCGTCTAAACGCATTTATAGATACCAATGGAAATGGTGTTCAAAACGCTGGAGAACAAAACTTTTATTCTGGTAACTTTACTTATCAAATAAACAATGGCTCAATTACAACGTTGGGTAGTAATAATGGTATTATACTATATGAATCTAATCCTGCTAACAGTTATAATTTAACTTTTTCAGTATATTCTAATAATGCTTCACAATATACAGTTGCACCTTCTTCTTATTCTAACATAACAGTTGCAAACAACTCTGGAATTACAACTTATAATTTTCCTGTAACTGTAAATCCTTATAATGACTTAGCAGTATTTATGTATCAATCTGGTGCGTTACCAAGACCAGGTTTTACTTATGTTAATCAAATACAATTCACCAATTATGGCACACAAACTATTGCTTCTGGAACGGTAACTTTTACAAATTCTCCAGTAGTAACAGTACTAAATACTTCTCAAGCTGGAAGTGTAATTACTGCAAGTGGTTTTAGTTATAATTTTACAAATTTATTGCCTGGAGAAACTAGATATATATTTGTAACTATGCAAGTGCCAACAATTCCAACGGTAAGTTTAGGACAATTGGTAACTAATTCTGTTTCAATAACAGTTCCTTCTGCTGATATAAATACTAGCAATAATTCATTTATATTAACTCAAGTAATTGTTGGTTCTTATGATCCGAATGATAAAACAGAATCGCATGGTGGAAAAATTGTACATTCTACTTTTTCATCAAATGATTATTTGACTTATACAATACAGTTTGAAAATACTGGAACTGCAGAAGCCGTAAACATTAGAGTAAATGATGTTTTAGATTCTAAATTAAATGAAGCTTCAATTAGAATGGTTAGCGCAAGTCATCCTTATGTTTTAGAACGAGTTGGAAGTAATTTAAACTGGAAATTTAATGGTATAAATCTTCCGCCATCGGTTGCAAATACTCAAATTGGTCATGGTTATATTACGTTTCAAATAAAACCAAAACCTGGTTATGCTATTGGCGATATTATTCCGAATTTTGCAAGTATTTATTTCGATTTTAATCCAGCAATTGTAACTGATACATGGAATACAGAATTCGTTGCTGCATTATCAAATGAAAATTTTGCTTTTACTAATTTCAATTTTTATCCAAATCCTGTAAAAGACAATTTAAAAATCTCTAATAATTCTGTTATAGATTCTGTAGAAATTTTATCATTACTAGGACAAATAATGATTGCTAAAAATGTAAATGCATTAGAAACAGAACTAAATTTATCGGAACTCTCTAGTGGAATTTATTTTGTTAAGGTTTCTTCTTTAGGATTGGAGAAAATTATTAAGGTTGTGAAGGAATAAACATTTTCTTCTAAAATATAACTTCCAAGTTTCAAAGCTTTTTTGAGATTTGGAAGTTTTTTTAATTTTATGAACTTTAAATTCAAGTGATTATAAAAAATTTCAAATTCTCGATGATAGTATACAAATTCTAATTTTTATTTTATTTTACAAATAATATTCTTACATTTGGTTTTTAAATATTTGAATATGAGAAAATTTTACACTTTGGTTTTATTTTTATTGGTTACCGTTTCTTCTTTATCGCAAATTGTAGCTAATGATGATTTAGTACAAAATATTAATGGAATGTCCGGAAGTACAAATAGTAGCAATGTACTTATAAACAATGGAAGTGGTGCTGATACATTAAATGGCTTTCCAATAAGTATATCATTAGTTACAATTTCTATACTTACTACAGCAACACCAAGCGGTTCAGGATTTCCTGTACCATCTGTAAACCCTTCATCTGGAGTAGTTTCAATACCTGCAGGAACACCAGCATCAAATTATACTATAACTTACCAAATTTGCGAAACTGCAAATCCTAATAATTGTGACACTGCTATTGTAACAATTGGTGTTAATGCTTCGCTATTAGATGCAGTAAATGATCTTTTTAATGTCAATAATACTATTTCAAGTAACATTGGAAATGTTTTAAATTTTAACGGTTTTGGAAATGATCAATTTAATGGAGCTCCAGTTTTTATGTCTCAAATAAATATGACAACTGTTTTTCCTGCAATACCTTTATTTCCTGGAGCATTAGTGCCAATATTAAATAATTCTACTGGTAATTTATCAATTGTTGCAGGAACACCTGCTGGAACTTATACTATAACTTATCAAATATGTGAAATTTTAAATCCTACCAATTGTGATACAGCTGTAATAACAATTAATGTTGTAAATTCTACTACATCTTCAGGAATTGATGCCGTAAATGATAATTTCAATTCAATTTTTTCAACTCCTAATCAAATTAGTATATGAAATGTTATTAATAATGATACTTTAAATGATTTAGTTGCTACTTTAAGTAATACTAATGTAACACCTATTACAAATGGTCCTTTATCAATTGATGGTAATGGATTTTTAACTCTTGTAAATAACTGTCCAACAGGATTGTATACAATATCTTATCAATTATGTGAAGCAAACCCAATAAATGGGAGTTCTGTAATTCCTGCTAATTGTGATACTGCAACTGCAACTATTAATGTTACTAATAATTTAAACGGTATAAAATTAAACGCATTTTTAGACACAAATGGAAATGGAATTCAAAACTCTGGAGAACAAAGTTTTATTTATGGAAACTATACTTATCAAATAAATAATGGTGCTGTAATAAACTTGTCTTCTAATAATAATGGAGTTATATTATATGAATCTAATCCTGCAAATAGTTATAATCTTACTTTTACTGTAAATTCTAGTAATGCTTCACAATATACTGTTACTAATTCATCTTATTCTAATATAACTGTGGCTAACAACTCTGGAATAACTACTTATAATTTTCCTGTTACACAATCGCCTTTTAATGATTTATCAATTTCTATTCAACAAATAGCTGGTCCAAGACCAGGTTTTATATATTCAAACAAAATTTTATTTAAAAATTTAGGAATTCAAACTATTGCATCAGGAACAATTACTTTTAATGTTAATAATATTGTTACTATTTCAACTTATCCTTCTGGTGCAAATCCAAATGCGACAGGTTTTACTTATCCTTTTACTAACCTTTTACCTTATGAATCAAGGTATATATATGTTTATTTTCAAGTACCAACAATTCCAACTGTAAATATTGGTCAATTATTAACTAACTCGGCTTCAATAACTATTCCTGTTGGCGATATAAATATGGCTAATAATACATCTACTTTAACACAAGATATACGATCTTCTTATGATCCAAATGATAAACAAGAATCTCATGGTGGAAAAATAGTACATTCAACTTTTACTAGTAATGATTATTTAACCTACACAATTCAATTTGAAAATACTGGAAATGCAAACGCAATAAACATTAGAGTTAATGATATTTTAGATACAAAACTTGATGAAACATCTATAAGAATGGTAGATGCAAGCAATGCATATGTTTTAGAACGCGTTGGAAGCAATTTAAACTGGAAATTTGATGGAATTAATCTTCCACCATCTGTTGCTAATACTCAAATTGGTCACGGAACTATTTTATTTCAAATAAAACCAAAACCTGGTTATGCCATTGGCGATATTATTCCAAATTTTGCAAGCATTTATTTCGATTTTAATCCAGCAATTGTAACTGATACATGGAATACAGAATTCGTTGCTGCATTATCAAATGAAAGTTTTGCTTTTACTAACTTCAATTTTTATCCAAATCCTGTAAAAGATAATTTAAAAATTTCTAATAATTCTATAATAGATTCTGTCGAAATTTTATCATTATTAGGACAAAAAATGATTTCTAAAAATGTAAATTCTTTAGAAACAGAACTAAATTTATCGGAACTCTCTAGCGGAATTTATTTTGTTAAGGTTACTTGTTTAGGGTTTGAGAAAACTATTAAGGTTGTAAAGGAATAAACATTTTCTTCTAAAATATAACTTCCAAGTTTCAAAGCTTTTTTGAGATTTGGAAGTTTTTTTAATTTATTATCTATTTTTTAACCCTTAACGAATAAAAAGAAATTACTGTTGCTACAAACATTAATATTCCGCCCAAAATAAATGGTGCTCCAGGAAACTGAAAAGGTGCTTCTTTATGAGTAAAATAATAAAAAATCATTGACATTAACGGTGGACCAGTTATGGATGAAGCACTCATTAAACTAGTTAAAGTACCTTGAATTTCTCCTTGCTCTGATGGCGAAACTTCTTGAGAAACTACTGCTTGCAATGCTGGACCAGCAATTCCGCCAAGGCAATACGGAATTAAAAATACAAACATCATCCAACTTTGTGAGGCAAAAGCAAACAAAAACATTCCAAGTGTATACAAAGCCATTCCGATATAAATACTTTTTTCATTTCCTAGTCTAGGATTAGTATATCTTATTAATCCACCTTGTACAAGTCCTACTAAAAGCCCAACAATTCCAAGAGAAATTCCAACCATTTTTTCAGACCAATTAAACCTATAAATAGTATAAAAACTCCAATTACTTTGTACTGCGTGCGATGCAACGTAAAGAATAAAAATGGCAATTATTAATCCGATAAGGTTTGGATATTTTTTTAAATTTAATAATGCTCCAACAGGATTGGCTCTTTTCCAAGAAAATTCTCTTCTATTTTCTTTAGATAATGATTCTGGTAAAACAAAATATCCATACAAAAAGTTAACCATACACAAAATTGCAGCGGCATAAAACGGAACTCTAGCACCATATTGACCTAATAATCCACCAATTACTGGTCCGATGATAAATCCTAATCCAAAAGCTGCACCAATTAATCCAAAATTTTTGGTTCTGTTTTCATTTGTACTGATATCTGCAATATAAGCAGAAGCTGTTGTAATACTTGCTCCAGTTACTCCTGCAATAATTCTACCTACAAAAAGCCAAGTAATTGTTGGTGCTAATGATAGCAATAAATAATCTAATGAAAACCCAAAAAGCGAAATTAAAATTATTGGTCGTCGTCCATATTTATCACTTAAACTTCCAATTAATGGCGCAAAAATAAATTGAGTAATTGCATAAGCAAACGTTAACCAACCACCATATTTGGCAGCTTCACTAATATCGCCGTTAATTAATTCTTTAATTAAGGTTGGAATAACCGGAATAATTATTCCCAAACCAGTAATATCAATTAACATGGTTATAAAAATAAAACCTATTGCCGCTTGTTTTTTTTGTACTGACATTTATGCTTTTTTATAAAAAACTTGTCCTATTCTTGTAATATGTTCTTCTAAACTTGGTGAATTTAATTTATGAAAAATTGAGATATCAAACATGTAAGGTGTATCTAAATTGTCTACATCTTCATTTATATTTGATAAAATAGTAGAATTTAATTTAGTTCCGATAAGTGTTAAATCAATATCAGAACCATTTTTAAAATTTCCTTGTGCACGAGAACCATATATAATTACCTGTTCAACCTGTGAATAAGATTCAAAAACCAAATTAATTTTAGTTATAACTTCATTTTTTAAACCAAATTTCATTTTAATGTAGTGTTTTCATTTTAATTTTAAAATCAACAAAAAGTGTATAATAGCTATTTAGTATTTTATTTACAACTTCGTCTGCTGTTTCTTCATTGTAGGTATGACTTGATTTAATTCTACTCTTAATCATGTCCATCCATTGATCTCCATCCTGAATTAAATCTCTTTTAAATGCCAATTTTATAGCATCTCTACTTCCATTTATTCCAGTTTCTGCTTGATATTCGAAAAAATCTTTCATAACATTCCAAGCCAGTTCATAAGTATATTCGAAACACTGAATTAAACCTTGTTCTTCAAGTTCGTTTAAAATTCCTTTGTCAATAAATTTACTAAGTTGTTTTAAAGCTTTTTCATAATTTTGAAAACGTTGTTTCCAACGTACATCTTGATTTTCCATATCACAAAGATTACCATTCAAATATAAAGTTTATTTTTATAAAAAATTAGAAATCCCAAAAACCAATATTTATGGAATTTGGGACTTCTATAATCAATTTTTTTATGTCTATAATTCTAATGCTTTTTTAGCATCATTATTCATCAATAATTCTAATGGATTTTCTAATGCTTCTTTAACAGCAACTAAAAAACCAACCGATTCACGACCATCTATAATTCTGTGGTCATAAGAAAGTGCAACATACATCATTGGGTGAATTTCTACTTTGCCATTTACAGCAATTGGACGTTCAATAATGTTGTGCATACCAAGAATTCCAGATTGTGGCGGATTAATAATTGGTGTAGATAACATACTTCCAAAAACTCCACCATTGGTAATTGTAAAAGTTCCGCCAGTCATATCGTCAACGGTAATTTGTCCGTCTCGCGATTTAATTGCAAGTCTTTTAATTTCAGATTCAATTCCTCTAAACGATAAGTTTTCGGCATTTCTAACCACTGGAACCATTAATCCTTTTGGTCCAGAAACAGCAATAGAAATATCACAGAAGTTGTAAGCAGTTTTAAAATCACCATCTATCATAGAATTTACATCTGGAAATAATGCTAAAGCACGAGTTACAGCTTTAGTAAAAAACGACATATAACCAAGACCTAAACCGCCATGTTTGGCTTTAAATTCTTCTTTATACTGATTTCTTACAGTATTTATTGGTGTCATATTAACTTCGTTAAAAGTAGTTAACATTGCGGTTTCATTTTTAGCAGCGACTAATCTTTCGGCAACTTTACGACGTAACATAGACAATTTCGAACGTTCAGAACCACGATTTCCACCAGTTGGCGTTCCCATTGATGGTGTTGCGTTTACAGCATCATCTTTGGTAATTCTTCCTTCTTTTCCTGTTCCAACAACATCACTTGGTTGAATATTTTTTTCGTCTAATATTTTTCTTGCTGCTGGCGATGGAGTACTTTCTGCATACGTTTTCTCTGCAACTGGAGCAACTTTTACTGCTTCTACTTTAACCTCAGCTTTTGGAGTTTCTACTTTTTTCTCTTCCACTTTTGGAGTTTCTATAGCTGTTGCGCCAGGTTTTACTCCATCTGTATCTATTAAACAAACCACTGCTCCAACGGCAACTGCATCACCTTCTTCTGCTTTAAGTGTAATAATTCCGCTTACTTCGGCTGGTAATTCTAGAGTTGCTTTATCAGAATCTACCTCGGCAATGGCTTGGTCTTTTTCTACATAATCGCCATCTTTTACTAGCCAAGTTGCAATTTCTACTTCTTTTATTGACTCTCCAGGCGAAGGGACTTTCATCTCTAATATCATATTTGTAATTTTTGATGTTATTTTAAATTTACCTGACAGCCACTGGCTGTCCTCCTTTTAATTTCAAATGCCTGGAGATGGCACTTTCATTTCTAAAATCATATTCTTTTTGTTTTAATTTTCAGATTAAAAAATCTTGAAAATATATATTTATTTATTGTTGTGTTCTTCTAATATTTGTTCCATTTGGAATTTTAATTCTGGAATTTCTTCTTTCGCAGTTTTAAATACCAACTTATAATCAACTCCCATATATTCATGAATTAATTTATCTCGCATTCCAGCCATAAATTTCCATGGAATATGAGGATATTTATTTCTAAATTCAAAATCTAGATTTTTAGTTGCTTCCCCAATAATTTCAAATGCTCTTGTAACGGCTCTTTTTAATAATTCATCTTTATAAAAACTATCAGCATCAATACTTTGTGTAGTTTTTAAAATGAATTTAACTTCATCATAGATATGTCCAATAAATTCTAATTCGTCAGATTGAGACATAATTTACACTTTTTAAAATATGTGGACCAATAAATTCACTTAATCCATTTTTTGTAACTATCTCAACTTTATAGTCTTGAAATAAATTTTCTAAATATTCGCAAAACAAAAAATATTTTTTAAAATTAATTTCTTCTAGATTATAATCAACCAATATATCAATATCGCTAGTTGAAGTTTGTTCATCTCGAACATAAGAACCAAACAAACCAATTTGGGTAACACCGAAACTTTTTATTGCTTCTTTGTTATCTTGAATAGTTTTGAATATATCTTGTTTGTTTAACATTTAGTTTTATTTCAAATTTACTTTTTTTTAGGTACTATCTTTAATTCCTACTTTAATTTGATATTTTTTATACATTTGTAACATCGAGAGGAAGCTTCTTGCGAATATTCACTGGATGTTT
>JAYVKR010000061.1:0-3667 GCA_043768185.1 Flavobacterium sp. | reverse complement strand
ATAATTTTACTTTTTATGGCTTGAGTTGCATTTGGTTTAGAAACTATTGTATTAAAAAAATGTGTATTAGTGTCTTTGTCAAATGTTGAAGATTCGCTTATAATTTCGTATTTTTCCTCTTTATCTTTAACTAAATCATTCCAAATAGATTTAGAAAATCCTTTTTTAGAGTTAAAATTTAAATTTAATAAAGATGTATAAGTAATTTTGTCGTACTCATCATAGTCGTCATATTCTTCATTATAATCTACTTCGTCATCATTGTTTTCATATAGATTTTCATTTAAAGCCATCTTTTTAAAATATACTTTTACTGAATCTAAGTTGTCAATATGATCATATTTGTGGTATTTATAAAATTCTAAATCTACACTTTTACCAGATGCAGAATTGAAAGATTTAGATTCAGCTTTAGATATAAATGCATTTTTAGATTTGTAGTTAAAATCTGGTATGTCTAAAAATAATGCTTCATTTTGTTTTTTAGGAACATCAATTTTAAATTTAGAAACCGTGTCTGTATAAGTAGTATATGGTGTTTTGTAATTAAATTTTTCTTCTTTAAACGATTCAAAAAACTTAGTAGAATTTTCGTTAGATGCATTAATTGTTCCTAATAAATAATATTTTGTTCCTTTAATTACCGATTTTAATTTTACATTTTTATTCCCAATTTTAGATTGCGATGTAAATACTTGCTTAATTTTATCAAACTTAGTGTTGGTAGAATCTGCATCGTGTTGAAGATAAAATTCATAGTGAATTTGTTTTTGTTCAAACTCGCTATCTTCTAAAAAATTAGTAGAATTTAAAGTGCTTTCTGTAACAAAATAATATCCTTTTTCGGATGAATTATATGCTTGAATTTCCACATTTTTCACTGCTTCATCTGTGTTTCCATAAACCATATTAAACTCAGGAACTTCTACAGAAAATCCACCTTTTAATGGCGTAATTCGTTGCCAATTGTTACTAAAAGATTTAATTTTTATATTATCAAATACTTCTTTTTCAAATTGTCTTGTGTAATTTCCATTTCCTATCATAGAAACTGTAATTAGTTCTAAAGGAGTAATATAAAATCGCCAATGTTGATTATTGCCGTTTTTAGTTGCATTTTTAATATCGTAACCAACATAATTATCTTGTTCGAAATAATTTTTTTCTAATATAGTTCCAGGTATGTTTTCAAAAAACAAACTGTCAATGGTTTTAGGATTAAAAAGTTCGTCTTTTTTATTCATAAATGAATTTAACGGAATTCTTTTTATTGAAATTGCGCCACCATTTGTAAAGTCTGGAGAACCAATATCTTCGCCATTTTTTATAATTTTATTCGTTAATGGCATTTTAATCATATTATCTTTAGATGAAGTGGCTGTAAATCCTGGATTAAGATAAAAATCTTCGATTGCCTTTTTTTGCGCTTCACCACTTTTAGACATTACATCTATAATAGGAGAAACTGTATAACCTTTGTCTCTTAATAGCTGAATAATTCCTTGTTTACCAGCAAGATGCGCTGCGCCAACTGCTGAAAATAAACTTCCTGTTTTGGCAAGAGAATCGATACTTTTAGTCATAATAATATTTCTATTTACTATTAAAGCGTCGTGCGCTTTTTTAGAAAACATTAATTTATAAATAGAATCTAGCATTAATACATCTTTCTCTCTATAATAATCTTTGGTTGCTTCATTAAAGTTACCCGATTTTACAATTTTTAATAATAACTCTCTGTTTTTATCATCTGGTCTTGCATCATCTTGTTTAATTTTCATTATAGAAAGCATCGATTCTGTAGCGCTTTCTAAACCAATAATTCGTTTTTTATATTTTCTACCTGTTTGATAAATAAACATATCTAAAACTGTATTTTCTTGATAATCAGATTTTTCTCCTTCTACGCCAGAAAGCATGTTAGCAAAATAATTACTGTTTATAAATACAGTTTTTATAGCATTTTTTTTAATTGGATTTAAATAAAAAGTTGCGTAAAAATTATATGGAGAATACAAATTATTTTGTTGCATTAAAGCTATAACTTCATCCCAAGTTTCTGGATCGCTTTCATTACTAACAATATCTGACGCTAGTAAATTTTTAAAAAAAGCATCACTTAAATGATAGGAGATTTTATCATTTACATGCATTGTTCCGTACAAATAAGATTTTTTAGTTAATCCGTTTCCAGATATTTCCCAAAATAAAGTTTTTTCTTTTTGAGCAAATGATAATGATGTTACAAGTAACAACGCGAGTAATAAAGTCTTTTTCAATGGAATAGTTTTTTAAAACAAATATAAATGAAAACTGCATTAAAAAAAGATAAAAATGCTACAATTTTCGTAGTTTTTTCACACAAAAAAACCGCCAATTTTATAAAAAGGCGGTTTAATAGATTCTAATTTTTATAAATTATTCTTTGATTTCGTTTCCTTGAGAGTCAAAAAAGCGATAATCTAAATACGTGTAAGCGTCACGCGGAATAATTTTTACCCATTTTTTATGTTCAAAAAACCATTTTGAACGTATTGATGGAAAACCATTTTTAAGATATGCAGCCACAAAAGGATGTACATTAAGCACAACTTTTTTATGGTCTTTTAATAATTTTTCTAAAGAAAATGTAATTTTATCTATAATTTGAATTGGTGCATCTATATCACCAGATAAATTATTAGGATTTTCTTCTCTTGTTTCAATATTTACTTCTGGTCTTACGCGCTGACGTGTTATTTGAACAAGTCCAAACTTACTTGGCGGTAAAATTTTATGCTTGGCTTTATCATCACTCATTTCTTCTCGAAGATGATTAAACAACACTTGGCGATTATCTGGATTTTGCATATCAATAAAATCGACCACAATAATTCCACCCATATCTCGAAGTCTTAATTGTCGTGCAATTTCTGTTGCAGCAATCATATTAACTTCTAGAGCAGTATCTTCCTGATTATTAGCTTTGTTAGAACGATTTCCACTATTTACGTCTATAACGTGAAGCGCTTCTGTATGTTCTATTATCAAATAAGCACCTTTGCTCATTGATACCGTTTTTCCAAACGATGTTTTTATTTGTCTTTCGATGTTGTATTTTTCAAAAATTGGTGTGTCTTTTGACTGATAAAACTTAACTATTTTTTGTTTTTCTGGAGCTATTTCAGCTAAATAGTCCTTGGTTTCATTGTATAACTCTTCTTCATCTACTTGAATACCGGTAAAGGTATCGTTAAATACGTCTCTTAATATTGACGAAACTTTACTAAGTTCGCCCAATACTTTAGACGGATGATGAGCAGTTACTAATTTTTTGCACATTGCTAGCCATCTATCATTGAGGTTTTGCAAGTCTTTTTCTAGTTCGGCTGTGTTTTTGCCTTCGGCTACTGTTCTCACAATAACACCAAAACCTTTTGGTTTGATTGCTTGTACCAATTTTTTTAATCGGTCTTTTTCTGATTTTTCTTCTATTTTTTGAGAAACAGAAACTCTATCAGAAAAAGGTACAAGAACTAAAAATCTACCAGCAAAAGATAGCTCACCGCTAATTCTTGGTCCTTTGGTAGAAATTGGTTCCTTAACCACTTGCACTAAAACAGATTGATTGGCACTTAGCACATCGGCAATGGCACCATCTTTATCTATTTCTTTTTCAAACTGAAAG
>JAYVKR010000060.1:0-3833 GCA_043768185.1 Flavobacterium sp. | reverse complement strand
AGAAGTGCTCATTATTTATCTAGAATTTTAGGTTCGTCTGGTATTGTTGCCATTTCTAGAATTGTTGGTTTCTTGACCATTGCTATTGGAATTCAGTATATTATTAGTTCTGTTTTAAGTATTATTAGAGGAATTTAACTAGTGTTGAATTGATTTATTGCTTAAATTTATAAAAAAATATAGTTATGAGAATTCTTTTAACTGGTGCAAATGGTTATGTTGGACGTAGATTATTACCCGAACTTTTATCGCAAGGTCATCAAGTTGTGTGTTGTGTGCGCGACCAAAACCGACTTGGACTTGACAAAGCAATGCTTGAAGCTGTTACAGTTTGGGAAGTTGATTTTCTTGACGAATTAAATTTCGATGCTTTACCAATGCATATTGATGTTGCTTATTATTTAATTCATTCGATGACATCTTCTACATCAGATTTTGATACTATGGAAGCCAAAGCCGCAGAGAATTTTAATGTTTACATGAATAAAATTGGCGTTAAGCAAGTTATATATTTAAGCGGAATTGTTAATGATGAAGTTCTTTCTAAACATTTACAATCTAGAAAAGATGTTGAAGATATTTTGTATTTGGGTAATTTTAAAACTACGGTTTTGCGAGCAGGAATAATTGTTGGATCTGGTAGTTCATCGTTCGAAATTATAAGAGATTTGTGCGAGAAATTGCCAGTTATGATTACGCCAAAATGGGTTTTAACTAAGTGTCAACCCATTGCAATTAGAGATGTTATTCAGTATTTAACTGGAGTTTTATTACGTGAAGATTGTTATAACGAATCGTTTGATATTGGTGGACCAAATGTTATAACCTATAAAGAAATGATGTTGTTGTATGCCAAAACTAGAAAAGTGAAACTTTGGATTTATACAATTCCTGTTATGACACCAAAGTTATCTTCTTATTGGTTGTATTTTGTAACCTCAACTTCTTATAAATTGGCTATTAACTTAGTAAATAGTATGAAAATGGAAGTGGTTTGTAAGGACAATCGGTTACAAAAAATGTTAGGCATAAAACCTATAACTTATGTTGATGCCATAAAACTAGCTTTCATAAAAATTGAACAAAACCTAGTGGTTTCTAGCTGGAAAGATAGTTTGAGTAGCGGAAGATTTGGACATGATTTTTCAGAATTTATTCAGATTCCGAAATTTGGATGTTTAAAAGACCATCAATCTAGAAAAGTTGTTGATGTTGAACGTGCTTTGGATAATATATGGTCAATTGGTGGCGATAGAGGTTGGTATTATGGAAATTGGATGTGGAAAACTAGAGGATTTCTTGATAAATTAGTTGGTGGCGTTGGCACTAGAAGAGGAAGAACACATCCTAAACATTTAGATAATGGTGATGCTTTAGATTTTTGGCGAGTACTTTTGGCCAATAAAGAAGAAAAAAGATTATTGCTTTTTGCAGAAATGAAATTACCTGGCGAAGCTTGGTTAGAATTTAGAATTGACGAAGATAATGTTTTGCATCAAATTGCTACTTTTAGACCAAAAGGTTTATTGGGAAGATTGTATTGGTATTCGTTAGTGCCATTCCATTTTTTCATTTTTGGAGGAATGATTGATAATATTTTAAAATCGGAACCAATTAAGTAAATAGATAAAGTTTGGAAGTTGTAAATCTTTAAATTACAAAAAGCAAAAAACAAATTCTAACTAAATTTCAATTTTTCAATTTCTAAAATTCAAATTATTATGTTTTAAAGTTTGGAAATCGAAGTTTATTATTTGAGATTTATTTAAGATTTGAGATTTGCTTTTTGCTTTTTTACTTTACAGTTTTTTTAATTTTTAGGAAGAAAAATTTCTGCCATCATACATCTTGCGCTTCCGCCACCACAAGCTTCAATTGTGTCTAGACTTGAACTTAAAATGGTAACGTGTTCTTCTAATTGTGCAATTTGTTTTTTAGTTAAACTTTTGTGTGCAGAAGTACTCATTATAAGGTAACGTCTTTCATCTGAACCTTGTAGTTCTAACATATTTCCTGCAAAATTATTCATTTGATTTTCTGTAATTAGTATAATTTCTTTTCCATCAGCTTTTAGACTGTCAAGAACCATTTTTCGTTCTTTTTTATCGTCAATACAATCGGCACAAATTACGGCAAAACTATCACCAATACACATCATTACGTTGGTATGATAAATTAGTTTTCGTTCGCCATCTGCCTTGCCGTTAGGCAGGTTAACGGTTTGAAATGCTTCAAAAATTATAGGATTTAAATCGAAATCTTCGCAAAATTCTATAAATAATTCTTCGTCTGCTCTTGGAGAAAGTGCGCAATATGCTTTTCCGTTTTCTCTGTCAAGAACTATACTTCCTGTGCCTTCAAGATAAAAACCATCTTCTTCAGCAGCAGTATAATCCATTATTCCTTCGTTAATTTCAAATCCGTTTTCTTCTAGAATATCAAGAATATCTTCTCTTCTTTCTGCACGACGGTTTTCTGCAAACATTGGATACAAAACTATATCACCATTTTCGTGAAAAGAGATCCAATTATTAGGAAAAATAGAATCTGGTGTGTCTGGATTTACTGTATCGTTTACAACATTTACATCTACTCCAACCATTTTTAATTTGTTTACAAACGTATCAAATTCTTCTTGCGCTTTGGCATTAACCGTTTCTGGAGTTAATCCGTCAAGGACTTTTTGGTAATAATTGTTTACCGTAGTTTGCTCGTTCATTCTAAACGCAACTGGACGAATCATTAAGATGGAATTGGTTGTTTGGTTCATTTTTTTGTAGTTTGTAGTTTGTTGTTTGTTGTCAGTTTTCTGTTGAAGGTTATCGGTTTTATTTTGTTTATTCTCTTTTACTATTTACGTCTTCCAGTTTCCTTCAACATACTTTATAAAATTAAATATTTTTGCTCCTAAATTATCATAATCTACGATGTAATTTTCAATATTTGGAATTAAATTTTTATACAGATGGTTTAATTTTATTAGATGTCCTTTTGTTTCCAAACAACTTGAATGGGAATAAACTAAGAATTTAATAAAATCAGCTTTGTACCGATTTCTACCATAACCTTCAACTATATTTGAATTTACTGAATCTGATGAACGCCGAATTTGACTTCCTAATTCATACATTTCATATTTTGGCAAAAGTAATGATGCTGGATGAACTTGGTAGAACAAATTCAAACTAATTTTATAAATATCTAAATCTTGATAACTGCTCATAATAACATTTTATATAACGAATAACTGACAACCGAAAACTGAAAACTATCTAAATACTCACAACCACTTCGCTTCTTCGCAATGGTTATTAATTATATAAGTTACCAAATAATCTGAGTTAGATTTTTCAAAAAAAATATACCAAGTTGTTCTAGATTTTGTTTTGTAGAAAATATAATTTGTTCCTAAATTTTTAATTTCTGTTGGAGTTATCTTACTTGGAAAATTTTTAATGTTTTCTTTAATGAAATAATAAATATCCGAGACATAGAATTCTGCACTATCAATAAATCCAAAATAATCTTTTCTATATAAAATTTCAACTAAATCGTCAAGATAACTAGTTGCTTCATCCGTAAAAACTACTTTTATTTTTTCCAATAGCTTCTAATTTTTTCAATAGATTTTTGTCTAGCTTCTTCCAAAGGAACTCCTTTTATAAATTCTTCCTCAAAATTAAAAGTAGCATTTCGTTTTATGCTTGCAATTTCCATTAAAATTTTTTTGTCTTCCAGTTGTGAAATCCAATCGATAATGTCTTTTTTAAAAGTTGTAGTTTCCATTTTTAAACTATTTTAATATCAAATATAGTAATTATTTGGGTTCAAAA
>JAYVKR010000059.1:0-3627 GCA_043768185.1 Flavobacterium sp. | reverse complement strand
TGGAATGGTTTTATTAGTAAAAAACCTTGACCAAATTAAAACCGTTAGGTTCATTAATCCAGCGATTATGAATGCTTTTGTGATTGTTTGGGGTTTCATGGTTTATATTTTTGTTAAGATTTAATAAGTAAGAATTTAATTTAAATACTTAAAACTTCAATTCTTAAAACAGTGGTTATGAAAAGTTTTATCAGCACTCTTTTAAATCTCTAACTAATTCTGGATTTTTTAACGCATATATTAAACTCTTTTTTAAAACAGTTCTGATAAATTTAAATATTTCATTTTCTGAAACAGCCTCTAATAGTTGTAATTTTTTTTTGAAGTCAAGAAAATTTCCATGTGCGATTGAACTTCTATATTTATAAAAAACTTCGATAACATTCCCAAGATTTAATGTATCTGGACCTTTTATGTAATCCGAGATTAAAATAGGTTTTTCAAATTGATTATTTAATAAATTTAACTTTGTTTGTAATTGAACAGTTATTGATTTAAGTCTTTCTTGACTATCGTTTACAAGTAACATTTCCAAACATGCAATATAGCTTACTATTTTAAAAACAGAATAATCAGAAACTTCACGGATTAAAAAAAAATCTTTTAATGATTTATTTATGGAAGGAAAATTTTCTTTTATTTTTTCGAATTCATTTAATAAATTAATATATTCAATTACTTCTTTTAAATCATTTTCTGAAAAGCTATTTGGATTCTGTTTTTTTCGCAACGGTTGAATAACACTTAAGTCATTATAGTAAGTAAAGATACATAATTCACTAAATGATACTTTTATGCCAATACCATTATCATAATTTGAAAATGCAAAAGGAATGAAGTAATCTTTTTCAGCTAATGAAAAAGCATTTGGATAAATTAAGTTAAATATTTTAGAATTTGTTTCTTCTAGAACTAAATATCGAAAATCTTCTTTTCTACGCTGTTTAGTATGTATTCCGTTTGGAAGTATATCTTTAATTTTTTCAAATTCATGAAAGGTATTAGGGAATTCATTTTTAAAATTTTGTGGTAATCTTCTTTGTGAGATAAACTGTTTTATATTATTTTTTAAAGATAGTAGAAGGTTATCAGGAATATTTTTTAAAACCAAGTATTCTAATATTTTAATTTCTTCATTTGGATCAATTTCTGTCAAGTTTTCTATAAAATAATAAATTTTGCTTTCCATAGATTAAATTTTTTAAATTTTATGTAATATTTTATAGCTTTTAAAATTAAAAATTCGAAAATCCAAAAATTTTAATTAATTTTTTTGAATTATTAAATAAAAGATTAATTGTTATATTGTTTATAATTATATTTCTTTAAATTAATTTTAATTACAAATTTTTAAATTAAATAATTAAGCATTACATTTTCTTAAGGTATAATTCAAGTAGTCTGTGATAAATAAAATTTGCTTCAAAGTTTATTTTTGAAGGTTCTTCTCTTTTCTCTTTGTGCTTAAAATAAATCATTGTTCCATAATCTCCATTTTCAATATTTCCAATTAAGGAGTAGTTAAATAAATGTAAAATAGTCATCATTGCATCGTATTCTATTCCAATTTCAATAAACTCTTCGATTAAATGATTCATTTCTAGAGGTTGCTTATGCTTTAAATTTTTAAGTGCAATAAAAATGTTAGTTATATCTTTAGGTGTAAAAATTGATGATAATTCATTCCTTACTTCATGCATTTGTTCTTCAATATAAGAATGTAATAATTTTTGGATATCATTAAAAGTTAACGGAATTTTAAAAGCATGTTGCGGTAGAGCTTTAAAAAATAATATTAAATCTCTAGGTTTAAAAAATGTATATTCAATAACATATTTGAAACTACTTCCATTATATAGATTATCACTTGAAATTAGTGTCGACCAAGGATCATTTTCTGAATATGTAATGTTTTCCCTTTTAAAATTAATCTCAATACGTTTATTTATTAATTGCTTTAAACCAACAGTATTTTCATTTGTTTTAAACTTATCATGTTCATACCATATTAAAGGAATTTCATATGATGAAAATAATTTTGCAGTATCAGCGTTATATTTAACAATTATTCTTTTAATATCATCACGTAATAAAATTATTACTTTTGCATTTAAATCATTTTTCCCAAAATAGTCTATATTGTAATCTTTTGCTACTCGCAAAATATTTGTAATACTTTCAATTGAATGTTCATTATTTTCTTTAAAACCAATATCTAAATCATCAAAAATTAAAAAGAACTCATTGTCACCTCCGTTTTCTTTCAGCAATTTAATAACAACTTCATTTAAATGTGGTAGGATTTTATAAAAAGGAGCTCTATGCTCTTTAATATTAATACTTCTCTTAAATAGTGATGTAAAAGCTCTTTTGAAATATTCAATATTTACTTGTAATTCTTTACTCTTTACGATTTCACTTATTTCGTAACTTTTTATATCAATTAAACCGCTATTTTTTTCTAAAAATTGACGTAAATCTTTTAGTTCCTTTATGTTTTGTATAGATTGATCTGTAATAATTAATTTTATTAATTTAGTTAATATAAGCCATTCAAATAATAGTTTTTCTTCAATTATTAATCCTTGTTCTTTTCCGATTTGAACGATTTTTTGTGAATCAAAATCTCTTGTTTTTATAAAATCACAAAACACATTTGCCTCATTTCCAGCAGTAAAAAATATAAATTCGGCAATTGCAGATTTACCAGCACCTTTTCGACCTGTAATTATAAATTTTTCAGTCTGTAGTTCTGGAAATATATTTAAATAATCGCCAAATATTTCTCCCAATTTCATTTTTGAATTACTTGTTAATTCACCCTCAGCTTCTGGAGTACCAATAAAAAAATTTTTTGTTGTGCCGTTTCCTGGAGATTCAGGAGATGATATTTTTTTAAAAAATGACATATTTTATGTTTTATTCGATGTTAATTTTTTAAGTTAAAATTATACTTAATTTATTTTTTGAATTGTTTATTTGTAAGAGAGAAAGTTTAATTAATTATGATTATTATAAATTCAAATCCAATATTATCCTCAACAAATTAAACATTTTTCCGATAAATTTAGGAATGGCTAAATATTATTTATTTTCCACTTACAAAACTCCACCTTCATTTTCTTTGTCCAAATATTCCTGAACAATATTAATAGCATTTGTAACCACATCGCTTAAAGCGGTAATAAAACTTCCTTCAACTGCGTTGTTTATGGCATGTTTTATGGCTTCTACTTCTTTAGGTATAATTTCGTGCGTTACTGGTCTTCCGCTTTCGGCAATGCCTTCTAGAATTAAATTTATAATTTCTTCTTCGGTTCTTCCTCTTAAATATTTTTCTTGTCTTATTATTATGTGGTCAAACATTCTACCAGCAATTTTGGCACATTCTTTAATGTCTTCGTCTCTTCTGTCGCCAACACCAGCAATAATTCCAATTTTTTTGGTGGCTTCTACACTGTTCAAATAATCTTCTACACCACGATAACCTGAGGCATTGTGAGCAAAATCTATCAAGACTTTGAATTTTTTAAATTCAAAAATATTCATTCTTCCTGGCGTTTGTGCAGCACTTGGTATAAAAGTTTGTAGTGATAAACTAATGTCTTCGGTTTTAAATCCTTGTAA
>JAYVKR010000058.1:0-4380 GCA_043768185.1 Flavobacterium sp. | reverse complement strand
TGGACAAAATAGTTGGTATTTATTTTTCCATTTTCGGCAATCAATATTATTGATTTTGCATCTTTGTAATATCAATTTAAACAGAAGCAGGCTCTGCTGGAGAGCAACCTGCCAGGGATAGCTTGATGTCATTCAAATAAATAATAGATAGCTGTTACTTTCTTAGTAGCAGCTATTTTATTTAATGACTTATGCCTTAAAAAACTCATCTATAAACTTCTTCTTTCTTACAATTGACAATCCATTATGGTTTCTGAGTTTATTTTTTAAATCAGCAAAATGGCCATCAATAGCATTGGTTGTATTAGGTATTTTTAGCTGCATATGATCGTACCAGGTAAATAGCCAAGGCAAGTTGGTTTGAAGGCTTCTGTAAGCACTTCTAAGCCGTTTGTGAACATATCTATTCTTGCCAGTTGTATCAATTTTTCTTTCGTTTAAAAAATATTGCCATTTGTCATACCAGTCTTTCAATCCGCCTAAAAAACTTTCTTTATCTGTTTTAGATAAAAGCAAAACATGCTCCCATAACTCTTTGCTGGCTTGCAGTTTTGGTCTCTTTGTTAAGTATCTTCTTATAATAGCAACTTGATGAAAGTGGCACATTTGAATAGGGATATTATCAAATAATTGCAACAGCCCTTTTCGTCCATCGCAGATAATGGCTTGTATTTTTATACCTCTTCTTATTATCTCTTCTATGCCTGAAAAGTATAATTTATTAGTCTCTTGTTTTACATATTGCTTAAATAAAATTTGTCCTGTAAGACTGTTTTTAAAAACCATAACTCCAAATTTTCTTCCAAAATAAGTAGTATCCATTAACACATTTGCAACACTTGAAAAGGTAGTTTCATATTTGGGTATTATGGTGTCAATTTTTCGCTGAATTGTTTTTATAGAACAAGTATATTTTATTGAAAGCTGCTGATAAGTTTGTTTACCTTGAATATATTCTTGCCAAATAATATCGCTGTTAATTCGTACGCCGCCATTAAAAATTTTCTTGCAATTGGCACATTTAAATCGTTGAACACCTTTTTGAAAACCATATTTTGAAACTATTGAGCTATTACAGAAAAAGCACTTTTTTTATTCATAAGCTTTCATTTTACCAAAGCTAAGCCCACTTTATATTTTAAAAGATTTTACCAACTATTTTGTCCATTAACCCATAAAATGTATGTTAAAATACGATAGTGAGAGTTAGCAGCTAGGTATTATTATATCATATTTATTTTCGAAAAATATATCTAGCTTTAATTGATCATTTTCCATCAAAACAAAACTCCTTTCATTTTTAGTTAAGTTACAAATTCCAAAATTTTTTATATAGTTTCCATTTAAAGAGTAATATTCAGAAGAATAGGGTTTACTAGTTGTTTTTATATAATACCAAAAAAGTCGAGATTCCATAATTTTTTTTATAAAAATCATTTCTTCTTCTGAATGCCCTATTACTGCTTGTCCATTATAAAATAATAAATTATCCTCCGAGTTAATTATATAACTTGGTACTCTGTCAGACATTTTTGGAAAAAAAAGTTTATTCTTTACTTTTTCCAATGATTGACTTCTGCCAAATGCAAACCAATTTTCATAACTACCTTTTCCTTTATCTCTGTTAGCTAGAATTTGCTTTTTATTTTGAAGATAGATATATGCTTTAGGATAATTTTCTTTTATATAGTCCTCTTGCAATAATTTTGGTTTATCTGAATTGTCATAAGGAAAAATTACTTTTTCCCTTAATTTATTTATGGTTGTAGCTCTACTTAATTTATTTGTATTTACAATATCCTTACAAATTCCTTTTTCAATTTCATAAACTCTTCCGTTTTGTAAATAGTAATATTCTTCATCTTCTTTTATTGAATTGAATATGTAAATTTCGTTTTTCAGTGTTGCAATTCCATGACGGGTTTTATACAAGTCACCAAAGGCAACACCAGTTGATTCAATTTTTGAAATAATTTCAAAATCATCAAGATTCCAACCTGTTTTTGAGTTAAGTTTTAAGTATTCTATTTTTTCAAAATCACTTTGTTTGGTTGGTAATTTAGAACTTTTCGTTTTAATATATTTTATGTATTTGCTAATATTATTTTCAATTAAACAAATGCAAGTGTATGTATTTTTTGATTTAAAAACTTGTTCAGTTCCAAAGTCAATAATTTTGAAATTTAAGGAATTCGATTTAAAATAATCTCTTAAATTTCGTCCATTTAGGCTTTTGAAAAAGCTATTCATTGTAATAAATCCAAGTATTCCATTTTCTTTTAAGTTCTCTATACCTAATTGAAAGAATGGAATATATAAGTCAGTATTTCCTGAATTACATACTTTGAATTTTTGCAGTTTAGTTAGCGTTTCTTCTGATAAATTTCTTGCACATACATAGGGTGGATTGCCAAGTATGATATCAAATCCCTTAAAGTTTTTTAGGCTTTCTTTCCAGTCAAAAACTAAAGCATCATTTGTAAATAGGTTAAATCGAAATTCCTTTTCATCCTCACCAACAGACAAGGCTAATAATGACAATAAAGTTTTTGTTCTATTTATTGAGTATTCCTGTATATCTAACCCAAATATGTTATTTTTAAAAATTTCTTTATATGGTAACCGTGTTGCTTTTTTCAATTTTATAGAAGCAGTCAATAAAAAACCACCACAGCCACAGCTTATGTCTCCGATTTTAAGTTTTTTAAATTTATTTTTTTTAGTTGAAAAAGCCCTATCCGTTATATAGTTTCTTATATTATTTGGTGTATAAATTGCACCATTTATTATTCTGTCTGATGGTGAAATCACAAATTCAAAAAGTTCAATTAAAGCCTCTAAATCAAATTTTATAATTTCTAGTTTTATAATTTTTACAAATTCTTCTAATTTCTCAAACTCGTTTGTTTTATCAGCTGTGATTAAATAAGATTTTATTAAAATATTTTTTTTGACTTTAATCTTGTTAATATTCAAATATGCTGAAATAATAAGCCTGTCCACATCATTTGGTTGAGTGGAATATGATTTCAGATATTTAAAAATTTGTTGTTTCAAAATTATTGAGCTGATTTTAAATATTGTAAATAACAAGTAAACTCTTCTGCTAATTCGCTATGAATTATGCGTAAATCATTTTTAATTAAAATATTCTTAGGGTTATTTATTTGTGATTGCAGTTTAATTAATCGTGATAAAATTTCATCCAATTTCCAAATGAACTTATACCTTGATAAATTTAATTGAAGTTTTGAAAACATATAATTTGCTTCCTTTGAATTTTCTTTTGGAATAATTGAACCATCGTTATCTCTTTCAAAATGCTTGTTAAAATCAATATCACAAGGGTCTAAATACGCACCTTCGTCATCTGATTTTAATATGTTTACAAATGAGCAACAATAAACTAAATTAGCATAATCTGTCGCTAATGCAGGGTTTTTAGAAAATGGTTTGAAGTGGTCAATATGAAATGGGTTTTTACCTCCAAACCAAAAATCAGGACAATCTGTATAACCACATCTTTTATTAAAATCTTCTGCTAAATAAGGTTTATAACTTCTATAACTTGTATAAGTTTTTGTACAAGTTCTTTTTGGACTAATCTGTCTAAAATTACTTGTCATTGCTATCTAATTTGTTTAAAAGTTCATCAACTTTATTGAGAATACCATCTAATTTATTTGAATTAGAAAGTGTTTTAAATTCGGAAGGAATTATATTTTTTGCATCAATAGATTTTTCTAAAAAATTATCGAGTTCAATAATCCTATTTTCTGTTTGAAAATCGGCTTCACCAGCTTTTCTAACTTCAATTAATTCTGACAACTCTTTTTTTGAGGATTCTATTTTATTTTTATAATGTTCAATTTGACTTATTACCCTAGCTAAAAAAGGTGATTTTGAATTTTCTACTTCCGCTTTATGTAAAATACTTTTTACATAAACAATGTTTACATCTTCACTACTACTTATGGCTTCATCATCTACAGCAGTTAATACAAAACAAGGGAAATGACTTCGAATTGATTGAAACTCTTCTACTAAATCAACGCCATTATATTTTACAGTATATTTAATATCAGTTTTAAGTTCATTCAATCTATAATCTGATACTATTGCATCAGGTGCCATCTTAACAATGGCTTCTATCATTTCATCCAAATCACCTAATGGAAACATTGTAATCGGATTGATTTCAGCTTTTAAGGCTGATTTATCAACAAATTCTTCAAAATCTTCCAGTGTTGTTTTTTCTTCGTCTATGAATAATATCTTGTACATATCTTATCTTTTATATTTAATTGGGAAAGTGATTTTTAAGCCGAAACCAATTTCAGGATATAGTAAATTACACTTACCATCATTTTCTTCTACAAT
>JAYVKR010000057.1:0-19042 GCA_043768185.1 Flavobacterium sp. | reverse complement strand
GCGCTAAAAGGTCATTTTCTTGATGACAAATTGGTGGGTGAATTGTATGGAGAAATTAGGAATTTCTTCGCACTTCCATTAGAAACTAAATACAGTTATGAAATTCCAGGAATTGGAGGTCAGCGTGGTTATGTTTCTTTTGGTAAAGAACACGCCAAAGGTAAAAAAGAAGGCGATTTAAAAGAGTTTTGGCACTTTGGTCAATATGTTGACAAAGATTCAAAATATGCCTCAGAATATCCTGATAATGTAGAAGTTAAAGAATTGCCTCGTTTTAACGAAGTGGGTAAAGAAGCGTATCAAATGCTAGAAAAAACTGGTATTTATGTGTTGCGTGCTTTGGCTTTGCATTTAGGTCTTGACGAGTTTTATTTTGACAATTATGGAAAAGAAGGAAACTCTATTTTGAGACCAATTCATTATCCACCAATTACTCAAGAACCAGAAAATGCTATTCGTGCTGCTGCTCATGGTGACATCAATTTGATTACACTTTTAATGGGCGCACAAGGTAAAGGTTTGCAGGTTCAAAACCATGATGGTCAATGGATTGATGCTATGGCAGAACCAGACGAATTGGTAATAAATGTTGGCGATATGTTGTCTCGTCATACCAATAATAAGCTAAAATCTACAATACATCAAGTGGTGAATCCGCCAAGAGAACTTTGGGGAACATCACGTTTTTCTATTCCGTTTTTTATGCATCCTGTTAGTGATATGCGATTGGACGTTTTAGAAAATTGTATTGATGCTGATAATCCTAAAAAATACGAAGATATTTCTGCAGGTGAATTCTTGTATGAACGATTGGTTGATTTGGGATTGATAAAAAAATAAATATTTTAAAAACATTTATAATGTTTTTAAATTATTAAACCATTAAGATATTAAGGTTCATTAAGAGTTAGATGTCTTAATGAACCTTAATATCTTAATGGTTTAAATAATACTGTTTAATTATGGATTTACAAGACCAACTAAAAAACCTTTTTCCAGACCACAAAGTTTCTAACGAACCAGAAATTGTTGAGGAAAAAAACCATGAATTATTCGTTCAAAAAGAACCAATGATCTGCAAATTTGAAAAACGAAAAGGAAAGCCAACCACAATAATTTCTGGTTACGAAGGCGAAGAAGATGATTTTAAATTATTAGCAAAAGAATTAAAAAACAAACTGGCTGTTGGCGGAACTTTTAAAGAAGGTGAAATTATTATTCAAGGTAATTATCGAGATAAAATAATGATCCTATTACAAGAAAAAGGATTTAAAACAAAACGTGTTGGAGGATAAAGAAAGTGTTCAGTTTTCAGTTTTCAGTTCCTAAATTTGGAATTAGTGTTCCACTAAATATTTTAAACAACGTTAAACCATTTTAAACTTTTAAACAATTTAAACTTTAAACCATTTTAAACCTTTAAACAATTTAAACAAAAAAACAATGATTGCATCATCAGAATTAATTTTAAATCCAGACGGAAGTGTTTACCATTTAAACTTGCTTCCGCATCAAATTGCGAATGACATTATCTTTGTTGGTGATCAAAATCGTGTTGAAAAAATTACCAAAAACTTTGAAAAAATAGAATTTTCTCAGCAAAAACGTGAATTTAAAACCCAAACCGGAATTTTTAAAGGAAAACGAATTACAGTTATGTCAACCGGAATTGGTCCAGATAATATTGATATTGTAATGAACGAACTCGACGCATTGGTCAATATTGATTTACAAACTAGATTACCAAAAGAAACTTTGACTTCCTTAAATATTATTAGATTAGGAACTTCTGGTTCACTTCAAGAAAATATTCCTTGCGATAGTTTTGTACTATCTAAATTTGGGTTGGGGTTAGACAACATGCTTCGCTCCTATTTAATTGACGAAGTTTCTAATCTTGAAATAGAAGATGCTTTTGTAAAACACACCAATTGGGATGTAAAAAAAGGAAAACCTAATGTAATTTCGTGTTCAGAAAAGTTGGAAAAAATAATTGAAAGCGCCAGAATACACAAAGGAATTACGGCAACAGCTGGTGGATTTTATGGTCCGCAAGGTCGCGTTTTACGATTAAATATTCAAGACGAAGAACTAAATTCTAAAATGGATACTTTTGAATTTGAAGACAATAAAATTACCAATTTAGAAATGGAAACTGCTGCAATATATGGACTAGGAAAACTTCTTGGGCACAATTGCTTGTCATTAAATGCAATTATTGCCAATCGTGCAACAGGAACTTTTAGTGATGATCCTTACAAAGCTGTTGATGAATTGATTGAGTATACTTTGGATAAATTAGTTAAATAAGTATTAAGATTAAAGTATTAAGAATTAAGACTTTAAAAAATGACTTTTAGATTTGCACGACATACCAACAATTTAAAAAAATTAAAATCTTTTTACATAGATGTTTTAGGATTGGAATTGCTTGGTGGTTTTGAAAATCATGATGGTTATAATGGTGTTTTTATTGGTAAACCAAATGAAAACTGGCATTTAGAATTCACGCAATCCAATGAAATTTTAAATCATAAATTTAATGAAGATGATATTTTGGTTTTTTATCCAAATAATAAGTTAGAGTACAAATTGCTACTTGAAAAATTAAAAAAATATTCAATAGAATTTATAACTGCAAAAAATACCTATTGGAATGAAAATGGCAAACTATTTCTTGATCCTGATGGTTATCGAATTGTGATTTCTCATTTGAAAATTAATTAAATTAATTTAAATAAATAAGAATTAAAAAATTAAATTATAATCTTTATGAAACTTACTATCTTAATTGTTTTTAAAAAATAAATAATGAATTTGCTATTAAAAACAGAACGTCTTATTCTTCGACCACTAGAATTATCTGATGCAAAAAGTTTGTTTGAATTAAATAAAAACCCAAATGTTCATAAATATCTTTGGCAAAAACCAGAAGAAGTAATTGACGAAAGCATTAAAGTTATTGAATATGTTAATAGACAATATGCCTCAAATAATATTGGTAGATATGCAACTGTTTTAAAAGAAACAAACGAATTTATTGGTTGGACAGGAATTAAATTTGTGAACGATCATATAGAAAATGGTAATACCAAATTTTACGATTATGGTTATCGATTGGACGAAAAATTTTGGAACAAAGGTTTCGCAACCGAAGCTTCAGTATTTTGGTTAGACTATGGTTTTAACCAAATGAAAATTGACAAAATAAATGCTTATACTCATGCTGAAAATGGTGCTTCCAATCATATATTGCAGAAAGTTGGTATGAACTTTATGGAAAATTATCCAGATGAAAATGGTGTTGTTTGGAAATGGTGGCAACTTGCGAATAGTGGTCAGTAATCAGTTTGAAGTGTTCAGTTGAATAGTTATAATTTTTGAAATATTATATAACTTGACAAAAAATATAAGTGATTTTAAAAGTTTATTTAAAATAAAAATAATGAATTTAATAGTAGAAACCGAAAGACTAATACAACGCGAAATTCTTCAAACTGATGCAGAAGGAACTTTTAAATTAGACAATAATCCTAAAGTAATGCAATATTTAGGTGGAAAAATTACAACTCATATTAGTGTTATTCATAGCAATATTGAAAAAATTAGAAATCAATATATTCAGAATAATATTGGGCGATTTGCAGTAATTCTAAAAGAAACAAATCAATTTATAGGTTGGTCTGGATTAAAATTTATTGCAGAACCAGAAAAGAATTTTGCTAATTTTTATGATATTGGTAATCGATTTCAAGAAGAATTTTGGGGAAAAGGATATGCTTATGAATCGGCTTTGCCTTGGATAGATTATGCTTTTAAAACTATGAAAATAGATAAACTAAATGCCGATGCTCATATAAATAATATTGGTTCAAACAAAATTCTACAAAAATTAGGTATGCAATTTTTAGATCAATACGAATATGAAGGTTATCCATTTAATTGGTACGAATTAGAAAATCCTAATAAATGAACTGGCAAGAAACCATAAATTTTGTCAAACAAATTCCTTATGGAAGAAATTCCAACAGAGCTGATTTTTCATTAGTACTATCAGAAAATAAAGGAACTTGCAGCTCTAAACATGCTTATTTAAAAGATTTTGCAGATAAAAACGCTATTCCAAATGTAAAATTAATTATTGGAATTTTTAAAATGTTTGAAAATAATACACCAAAAATTGGTATCGTTTTATCAGAAAATAATTTAGAATACCTTCCAGAAGCTCATTGTTATTTAAAAATAAATGGAGAAATAATTGATGCTACTTCTACTACTTCCGATTTTGAAAAAATTAAAAATGATATTCTTCAAGAAATTGAAATCGAACCTTTTCAAGTTGCAGATTTTAAAATAGAATATCATCAAAATTTTATTGAAAATTGGATTCTAAAACATCAAATAAAACATACTTTTGACCAAATTTGGAAAATTCGTGAAACTTGTATTGAGCAATTTTCTATTTAAACAATTTTAAACATTGAAACTTTAAAACTATAATGAAGCAAATTAAAATAGCTGGAGTTCCAGAACATTTTAACTTACCATGGCATTTGTGCATAGAAAATGGCGAATTTGAAAACGTTGGAATCGATTTACAATGGACAGATGTACCAGAAGGAACAGGAAAAATGTGCCAAATGCTTCGCAATGAAGAAACAGATATTGCAATTCTTCTAACTGAAGGAATTATAAAAGACATCAATGCAGGAAATCCTTCTAAAATTGTTCAAATTTATGTAGAATCTCCTTTAGTTTGGGGAATTCACGTTGATGCAAAATCCAACTATAAAACACTTTCTGATTTAGAAAATAAAAAAGTTGCTATTTCTCGACTTGGTTCTGGTTCGCAATTAATGGCTTATGTTAATGCCAATAATCAAAATTGGAATACTGAAAATGTAGAATTTGAAATCGTAAATACCATTGATGGCGCAGTAGATAGTTTATCAAAAGGCGAATCGGATTATTTTATGTGGGAAAAATTCATGACTAAACCATTAGTAGATAAAGGCGTTTTTAGAAAAATTGCTGATTGTCCAACTCCTTGGCCTTGTTTTGTAATTGCAGTTCGTGACGAAGTTTTAAAAAAACATCCAAATACAATTGCTCAAATTTTAGAAATTATAAACATCACTACTCAAGATTTTAAGGAAATTCCGAGTATAGACAGAACTTTATCCGAAAAATACAAATTAAATATTGAAGATATTCAAGAATGGCTTTCTATTACCGAATGGTCGCAAAGACAATTATCTAATGAAATGTTAAACAAAATTCAAAATCAGTTATTTGCACTCAAAATTATTGATAAAAAAGGTACTTTTGCTGAAATCATAAAAACTGTTTAAGTTTTCTGGATTTTACATTAAATGATAACTATAAATACTCCTTCTTATAAAGTTCTCAAGGATAAATTCACGGTAAAAAAACCTTGGGATATGATTATTATATTTATTATCAATGTTTTAATTACCATTCCGCTATTTTTAATTCTGCATCAAAACTTAATAAATCTTAATTGGGTTTGGCATTTAGACAGAATTATAATAATAATTTTTCTTTTAGTAATAATTCAATTTTTACTGGCAATAATGCGAAGAGTAACTTTAATTTTAGTTTTTTGCTATTTATTAATTTTGGTATTTGGCTCATTATTTGGCACTTATAATTTTACTTATGTATTTCAAAGTTATCAATCAATGTTGTATTCTATGACTGATAATCCGTATCCGCAAGACATTATAATTGATAAATTGTTACCATTTCCAAATAAAAATAAAGTTTTAAATGCAATTGAATTTGATAATCCTAGAGTGAGAAATTTCACGATTATGGCTGCCAATAAAAATTTTAAAGACATAAAAGGTTACGAAGAATACAGAACTATTATTCAATGTTTTGCAGTTTTTAAAGAAATAAATTCTAATTGGAACTACATTCACGATCCAAAAGGTCAAGATTATATTGCTAAAGCATCAGAATCTTTACGTTATTTATCTGGCGATTGCGATGATCATTCAATATTAATGGCAGCTTGCGTTCGATCTATTGGTGGAACTCCAAGATTAATTCATACCGATGGACACATTTATCCAGAAATATTAATTGGAAAAAAATCTGATTTAGAAATTATCAATTATCTAATTAAAAAAAGTCTTTTTACTACTGAAAGTAAGGGAAAACCAATAAACTATCATATTGACGAACGAGGTCAAGTTTGGTTAAATTTAGATTATACTGCAAAATTTCCTGGTGGACCATTTATGTCAGAAGAAATTTTGGGAGTATTAACTTTGAATTAATTTTTAATTTTAAATCAAATAAAATAGTATATTAGCTTCATAAATAATGTATACTATGAAGAAACTATTGCTACTATTATTATTAATTTCTTTCTTTTCTAATGCTCAAGAAAGTCCTATTTCATTAAAGAAAAATGAAGTTAGAGTTGATGTTTTATCAATTATTACCTCTGGAAAATTTGGCATAAGTTATGAACGCTTTCTTAAAAAAGATTTTTCTGTAGGTGTTTCTGCTAGTTTTTTTAATAGTAAAACTACCGAAGAAGATTTTGATGCAGGATTTAGAAATAATTTACCTAATTATGAAGTCAATCCATATGTAAGATATGCATTATCTAAAAGTAAATCTCGTTATTATTTTGCCGAAATTTTTGCTTCTGCAAATGGTGGAGATTTTAAAGAAGTAGTACGATTAATTGACAATAATGTAGGTTATTATACTACTCAAAAATCTAAATATTCAGATTTTGCTCTTGGCGGAAGTTTAGGTTATAAAATGTATTTTAAAGAAAAAATTGCATTAGAACTTATTGTAGGTTTTGGAAAAAATTTGTTTAATACAGACAAAAGTCCTGATGTAGTTTCTAGAGTTGGATTAAATTTAGGTTATAGATTTTAAAAAAAATAGATTATGAAAACATTACAAAAATTAGCTGGTTTATTCTTAATTACCTTATTCATATCAAGTTGTGACACAAATGATGATGGATTTTACAACACAGAATATGTAACAATTCCAAGTTTAGTTACAATTGAAGATTTAGATATACCTTATAATGTTAATGATTTTATTTACATAAATTCAAATTTTGATAGATTACAATCTCAAGCCAATCAATCTACTTTATTAGATTTAAGAAAATCTACAGGAAACGCACCATCGTTTAGTTTTACTTTTCAATTGGAAAAAAAAGTTGGTAATGATTGGCAATTTATTACTCCAACTGAAAGTGAAGTTAACATTCAAAAAGGTCAAATGGTTTATAGAGGATTTTTTAGTGCCAATTCTGTTTTTAGTACAATTAATGATGAATATCAATTTCGTGCAGGAATTAAATTAACTTCTGCAGGACAATATAGAATTAGTTTTGGATATAATAGTTCATCAGTTTCTGCTGTAGAATTGCGTTCACAAAGTACAGGAAACAATATATTTTTAAACATTAACTCTAGTTCAACTAACTCTTTAGATTCTAACGGTTACTACAATTTTACGGTACTTTAATTTACCAATTAATTTCTGTTTTACTTATTGATTTTAAAAAAGTATTTGTTTTACTAAAATGTTTGTTCCCAAACCATTTTCCTTGATTGGCACTCAACGGCGATGGATGTCCAGATTCTAAAACTAAATGTTTATTTCTATCAATATTTTTACCTTTTTTTATTGCAAAATTTCCCCAAAGTAAAAAAACTACTTGATTTTTGTTGTCAGATATATTTTTTATTACAGCATCTGTAAAAGTTTCCCAACCTATTTTTTGATGGCTTCCAGCTTGGTTTTCTGCAACAGTTAATGTGGCATTTAAAAGTAAAATACCTTGTTGTGCCCAACATTGTAAATTGCCAGAAGTTGGCATAAAAATAGTATCTAAATCGTTGTTAATTTCTTTAAAAATATTTTTAAGCGATGGTGGAATTTTAATGTCATCATTTACAGAAAAAGATAATCCGTTGGCTTCTCCTTTTCCGTGATATGGATCTTGACCAATTATAACTACTTTTAAATCATCAAATGAACATTGATTAAAAGCTTCAAAAATTAAATTTTTAGGCGGATAACAAATTTCTTTTTCATATTTATTTTCTACGTTTAAAATTAAGTCTTTGAAATAGTCTTTTTCAATTTCTGATTTTAAAATTTGTTGCCAAGATGAAAATAGAGAGTTTAACATTTCATAAATTTAACCAAAAATATAAAATTCTACAATAAAATAAGGTTAACATTTGTAACTTTGAATAATTAAATGATATAATGATTTCAATTACAGAAAAAACACTTCAAGATCTAGAATTTATTACCATTTTGCAAACCATTTCTGACGGTTGCAACACCGAAATGGGAAAACAAAAAGCATTAGAAATTATTCCTTTTCAAGAGAAAGAACTTTTAATGGATAATTTGGTTCAAACTTCAGAATATTTATCTTCATTTTCTAATAATAATGCCATTTCCAATCATGGTTTTGAAACATTAACTACTGAATTAAAATTTCTTTCAATCGAAGACAGTCAGTTAGAAGTTTCTGGTTTTAGAAAAATTGCATCATTATCTGAAACTGCGAATATTTTGATTTTATTTTTGAAGAAATTCAATGAATATTATCCAAAACTTAATGAAAAAGCATCAAGAGTTGAAGTTACCAAATATATAATCCAAAAAATAGACGAAGTAGTAGATAAATTTGGAGAAGTTCGTAACAATGCATCGCCAGATTTAGTCAATATTCGTAGAGATATGAATGCAGTTCGTGGTAAAGTAAATCAAAGTTTTGGAATGGCATTAACACATTATAATTCTCTTAATTATCTTGATGAAATTAAAGAAAGTTTTGTTGAGAACCGTAGAGTTTTAGCTGTTTTATCAATGTATCGTCGTAAAGTTAAAGGTTCTATTCTTGGAAGTTCAAAAACTGGAAGCATAGCATTTATTGAACCAGAAGCCACATTAAATTATTCTAGAGAATTAAAAAATTTAGAATATGAAGAAAAAGAGGAAATTACTAGAATTTTAAAACAATTAACTACAGATATTCGTCCGTTTTTAAATTTAATAATTCAATATCAAGATTTTCTAAGCGATATTGATGTAATTGCATCTAAGGCAAAATATGCTAATAAAATTAATGGAATATTGCCAACATTTAATTATGAAAAACGCTTATATTTTCGTGATGCCTTCCATCCTATTTTATATTTAAATAATAAAATTAAAAATGAAATTACACATCCACAAACTATAGAATTAAATCCAGAAAGCAGCATAATTGTAATTTCTGGACCAAATGCTGGTGGAAAAACTATTTCTTTAAAAACAGTTGGTTTACTGCAATTAATGATTCAAAGTGGTATTTTAATTCCGGTTCACGAACGTAGCGAAACCTTTTTATTTGATAGAATTTTAACAGATATTGGCGACAATCAATCTATTGAAAATCATTTAAGTACGTATAGTTATCGATTAAAAAATATGAATTATTTTTTAAAGAAATGCAATTCAAAAACATTATTTTTAATTGATGAATTTGGTACAGGTTCAGATCCTGATTTGGGTGGCGCATTGGCAGAAGTTTTTTTAGAAGAATTTTATCATAGAGAAGCGTATGGAATTATTACTACTCATTATACCAATTTAAAAATTTTAGCAAACGAATTACCTAATGCTACTAACGCCAATATGTTATTTGACGAAAAAACTTTAGAACCATTGTATAAATTACATCTTGGTCAAGCTGGAAGCTCATTTACATTTGAAGTTGCACAAAAAAATGGAATTCCGTATGGATTAATTAATCGTGCAAAGAAAAAAATTGAAGGCGGAAAAGTACGATTTGATAAAACAATTGCAACATTACAAAAAGAACGTTCAAAGATGGAAAAAACATCGCAAACGTTGAAAGAAGAAGAAAGTAAAACGCGTGACGAAGCCAAAAAAATGGAGACTATAAACGCTAAAATCAAACAAAAATTAGAAAGTTACCAAGAACTTTATGATAGTAACCAGAAGATAATTTATATAGGTCAAAAAATTGAAGACATTGCAGAAAAGTATTTTAACAATAAAAATAAAAAAGAATTAATTGGAGAGTTTTTAAAAGTTATTGAAATTGAAAATTCTAAAAGAAAAAAAGCCACTGCTAAAGAAATTCAAGCAAAAGAAGTTTTAAAAAAAGTTGTTAGTAAAGAAGTTGAAGTTAAAGTTGAGGAAATTAGAAAAGAAAAGAAAGACAAAAAAATTAAAGCTAGTTTAGTTATAGAAAAGCCAAAAGTGATTTTAAAAGTTGGCGATAGAGTAAGAATGTTTGACGGAAAAGCTGTTGGAACAATAGACAAAATTGATAGAAATAAAGCAATTGTAAACTATGGAGTTTTTACTTCTAATGTAAGTTTAGAAGCTTTAGAATTTGTAGAAAGTTCAAAAAAATAAATAATATGATAACTGAACTTCCTAATGATAAAAAAATAATTCTATTTGATGGAGTTTGTAATTTATGTGAAAAATCAGTTCAATTTATTATAAAATATGATAAAAAAGATATTTTTAGATTTGTTTCGATTCAATCAACTTTAGGAAAAGAAATTATTAACCATATTAAAATTGACACAACTAAAATTGATAGTATTATTTTGTACGAACCTAATTTTGCATATTATTATAAAGCAGAAGCAGCATTAAGAATTGCTAAAGAACTTGATGGAATAATTTCAATTGTTTCTTTATTTTTAATTTTACCAAAATCATTTCTAAATTTATTTTACGATTATATTGCTAAAAATAGATATAATTGGTATGGTAAAAAAGAGAGTTGTTTACTTCCAACTTCAGAAATAAAAACTAAATTTTTAGCATAAAAAAACTCCTTAATTTCTTAAGGAGTTAGATTTAATTTATTTAAGTAATTATTCTTTGATAATTTTTTTGGTAACAATTCCTTTATCAGAAGTTATTTTCATCGTATAGATTCCTGTTGATAAATCAGTTAAAACTATTTGTGCTTCACTTATATTAGATAGTGTTAGATTCTTAACTGTTCTTCCATTTATATCAACTAATTCAACTGAAGTAAGATTTGCTCCTGTAGTATTAGAAATATTTACAAAGTTTTTAGCAGGATTAGGATAAATACTAAATCCAACTGTGTCATTATCAAATGCAGCAGTAGCTAACAATGTATCTGTAGCTGTAGCTTCAATTTCTAAATTATCAAAAACTGCAGTATTAGAAACTGTATTATTTTGATTTGCCGCGCTTAAAGGAGTTACAATCAAATAAACCTGAGAAACATCTGTTCCTGCTGCTGCACCATTTACAAAACCATTGACTAGTCCAGAAGCTTCTTTCCAGATAACTTCTCCTGTAGCAAAATTAAAGCTAGTTCCTAAACGATACCAAGTATTTGGTGCTAGTATTAATGGTGTTGTTGAATTAGGACCAAGACCAAATAGAAAATTACCAACGGTTCCTGCGTTATCAAAATTTGATACTCCAAAAAGTTCACCGGTATTAGCATAAGAAAATCCTGCTAGAACAACTGTTCTACTTGTAGATTCATATAATAAAAACCTTCTAGAATTGAAACTTGTTGTAGCTGGACCTGTAAAAAATTCAAATTCACATTGTGCAATATCATTTCCAGCAGTTCTTCCTGCAAATTCAAATGTTATGTCTTTATTCATAAATCTTGAACCAACATTACCACTAGATCCAGCAATTTGAATAGTGTTTCCATAAACTCCAGCGGCATCAACAACTTGAAAATCTGTATTTTGTCCAGCAGGAACAGCAGTTGTAGCAACAAAAGTATTCCAACCGTTTTGTCCAGATGTAAGACCAGTCAAATCAGTTCCAACATTTCCAACAGTCATTGTAGAGCCATCTTCTGTTAAAAGTACCTGAGCATTTAATGTTAAACAACCCATTATTGATAAGGTTAATAAAGTAATTTTTTTCATGTGTATTGAATTTATAGATTTTTAGAATTCAAAAATAGTTTATTTTTTTATAAAATGTATTTTAATTGTAAATTAATTTTTTTATTTAAAATTTTTATTCTTCATCTCCCAACTCACCTTCCATTTTGCTAACAACAGCAGTTGCAATACTATTACCTACAACGTTAGTTGCACTTCTTCCCATATCTAGAATTGGATCTATCCCTAATAATAATGCAATTCCTACTTCTGGAATTTTAAAACTTGCTAGTGTTCCTGCAATTACTACTAATGATGCTCTTGGAACTCCAGCAATTCCTTTACTTGTAAGCATTAAAACTAATAACATTGAAATTTGAGTTTCTATTGGTAAATTAATTCCATAAGATTGTGCAATAAATATTGATGCAAATGTCATATACATCATACTTCCATCTAAATTGAAGGAATAACCAAGTGGTAAAACAAAACTTGTTATTTTAGTACTACATCCAAAACGTTCTAATTCTAACATTGTTTTAGGAAATGCTGCTTCAGAACTACTTGTGCTAAATGCTAACAAAATTGGATCTTTTATTCTTTTTAATAAAGTAAAAATTCTTTTCTTTAAAAATAATGATCCTGCAAAAATAAGTACTAACCATAAAATTACTAATCCAAAATAAAATTCTGATATAAATATGGCATAAGTGGTTAAAATTCCAATTCCTTGTTTTGCAATTACTACAACCATAGCACCAAATACTGCATAAGGAGCAAAATTCATAATAAAACCAGTAAGTTTTAATATTATATGAGAAATGTCATCTAATGCTGCAACAATTTTTTCACTTTTTTTACCAATAGCTGCTGCTGAAATTCCGAAAAATATTGAGAAAATAACTATCTGTAAAATTTCATTATTTGCCATAGCTTCTATAAAACTTTTTGGAAAAACATGTGTTATAAAATCTTTTACAGTAAGTGCAGCTTTATCAATTCCTGTACTTTGATTGTCTAATGGTAAAGCCAAATTCATAGTTTCTCCTGGTTTAAAAACATTTACCAAAATCATTCCTAAAACCAAACTCATTAATGATGCAGAAATAAACCATAGCATTGTTTTACCTCCAATTCTACCAACTGTTTTAGTATCTCCCAATTTTGCAATTCCAACAACAAGTGTAGTAAATACAAGTGGTGCAACTATCATTTTTATTAATCTTAAAAAAATATCGGCAATAATGGCAAACCATTCCAATTTTTTATCACGTTCTGTTGTAATGGTTTTTAAATTACTTTCAGAAAATGCTTTTTCAGCTTTTATTTCAGAATAAACTTTTGCTAACGTATCTTTTCTTGGAGTTTTTAAAACAATTTCTAATTTTTTTAATGTGTCTTCAATTAAAGAAATTTTAGTATAATTTACTTTAAAATCTTTAGGAGAATTATGAATAGTTTTTAATATATTTTCTTTTTCTGATATAAAATTAGTTATAGATTTAGAATATTTTTTATAAGTGGATGAAGTAGAATCTGGTAAAAATAATTTTATACTATTGTTATAGGTAGTTATGTTTTTGGTATAAAAATCAATTTTATTGTTTTGAGAATTTACATAGTATTTGTTTAAAATAAATCCTACCGTAATTCCGATAATTAATGCAATAAAAATGTTTCTAGTTAAATTTGATTTTTTGTTTTCCATTGAAATTTTTAATTTTTATACTATTTTATGATGTTTTAGATATTTTTATAGACTTTATTTATTAGATAAAAATCGGCTAAAACTATTGCTGTCATTGCCTCAACAATAGGAACTGCTCTTGGCACAACACAAGGATCGTGTCTTCCTTTTCCTTGTTGCTCAATTATTTCATTAGTATTTGTAAGTACTTCTTGCTTTTGAATTAAAGTGGCAACTGGTTTAAAGGCAACTCTAAAATAAATATCCATTCCGTTTGAAATTCCACCTTGAATTCCGCCAGAAAGATTGGTTTTAGTAGTTCCATCTTCATTGTACAAATCATTATGTTCACTTCCTTTCATTCTTGCACCGCAAAAACCGCTTCCAAATTCAAATCCTTTTACAGCATTTATTGATAACATTGCCTTACCCAATTCGGCATGCAATTTATCAAAAACTGGTTCTCCAAGTCCAATTGGCATATTTTGAATTACACAAGTAATTGTTCCGCCAACTGTATCGCCTAGTTTTTTTATTTCTTTAATATAATCTTCCATTTTAGTAGCAGATTCAATATCCGGACAACGAATAGCATTAGATTCTGTTAAAGAAAAATCCAATTCTTGATATGGCTTATCAATAAAAATTTCACCAACTGATGAAACAAAAGCATTAATTTTAATATCATTAATTACTTGTTTGGCAATTGCTCCAGCAACTACTCTACTAGCTGTTTCTCTTGCAGAACTTCTTCCGCCACCACGATAATCACGAATTCCATATTTTTTTTCGTAAACATAATCGGCGTGACTTGGACGATATGAATCTTTTATATGAGAATAATCATCCGATTTTTGGTTGGTATTTGGAATTAAAAAACCAATTGGCGTTCCTGTAGTTTTTCCTTCAAATAATCCAGATAAAATTTGCACTTCATCGTCTTCTTTTCTTTGAGTAACAATAGAAGATTGACCAGGTTTTCTGCGTTGCATTTCTAGTTGAATTGCATTTAAATCTAAAGTAATTCCTGCAGGACAACCATCAATTATTCCGCCAAGTGCTTCACCGTGAGATTCGCCAAAAGTTGTAATTTTAAAAAGTGTTCCGTAGCTATTTCCTGCCATTGCACATTGTTTTGAACAAATATAGTAGTTTAGTTTAGAGTTTAAAAATTAATGAGTTTAAAATTGTTTAAAACTATGTTGATAGAAATTAATTTGTTAACAATCAGTTAAATTGCACTTTACATTTTAAAATGAAATTTGTAAAAATTCAAATTATAGTATTTTGAAAAAGCGAAAAGTAGAACTTGTTGTTATATCTGATGTTCATTTGGGAACTTATGGTTCTCATGCTAAAGAATTGCTTCAATATTTACAAACCATCAAACCCAAAATATTGGTTTTAAATGGTGATATTGTTGATATTTGGCAGTTTAGAAAATCATATTTTCCTGCATCTCATTTAAAGGTTATAAAAAAAATTATTAGTATGACTTCTAAAGGAACTAAGGTTTATTATATTACTGGAAATCATGATGAAATGCTACGAAAATTTAGCGATTCTATTGTTGGTAATTTTTCTATTGTGGATAAATTAGTTCTTACTCTTGACGATGATAAAAAAGCTTGGATTTTTCATGGAGATGTTTTTGACGCATCTGTGCAACATTCTAAATGGCTTGCAAAATTGGGCGGATTAGGTTATGATTATTTAATTTTAATTAATCGATTTGTAAATTGGTGTTTAAAAAAAATAGGAAAAGAACCTTATTCATTTTCTAAAAAGATAAAGGCAAGTGTAAAAAAAGCAGTTAAATTTATTGGAGATTTTGAAACTACTGCAACCGATTTAGCCATTGAAAAAAAATATGACTATGTTATTTGCGGACACATTCACGAACCAAAAATTAAACATATAGAAACTAAAAATGGTTCGACTTTATATTTGAACTCTGGAGATTGGGTAGAAAATTTAACATCGTTAGAATATAATAAAAAACGTTGGAAGCTTTATAATCACTCTGATTACATTCATGAACAAGAAGAAGATTTATTTGAGATGGATGATTTAATAAACACTCAATTAGTTGCCTCTATTGTATTATCCCAAAAATAAAAGTCAAATAAAAAAACTTACAAAAGTTAAATTTTAACAAAAATTATGTAACATTATAAGAATATTATGTAAATTTTATCGTTGTATGAATTGTGATATTTGCACAACTAATTTAAACAATTCAAATTATGAAAAAAGTAATTTTATCAGTCTTTATGCTACTAGGTTTAGCATTAAGCACACAAGCACAAGACATATCTAAAAATGCATTAGGTTTACGTTTAGGTGATAATGACGGATTTGGTGGAGAAATTTCTTACCAAAGAGGTTTGTCTAAAAACAACCGTTTAGAACTAGATCTAGGTTTTAGAAACAGTAAAAATGTAGATGCTTTAAAACTAACAGGTATTTATCAATGGGTTTGGAACATTGATGGTGGATTAAATTGGTATGCTGGTGTTGGTGGAGGTTTAGGAAGTTGGAGTTATGATTACAATCAAGGAAATCAAAAATTTGAAGACAGTGGAGTTTTTGTTTTTGTAGCAGGAGATTTAGGTATTGAATATAATTTTAAAGAAGTGCCAATTCAACTATCATTAGACATTAGACCAGAATTGTATTTTAACTCTGATGATTATAGAGATGACAATTTTGGTCCAGATTTAGCTTTAGGAATTAGATACCGTTTCTAATTAAAATAATAAAATTTAATTCCCAATTTGTTGTTTCAAATTGGGAATTTTTTATTTAATTTCTATAGTTTTTTTTGATTTTATTTTAATCACGTAACATGGTTTTGTAATTACAGAAGTTGCAATTTCTTGTGGTGGAATTTCTTTTATTGTAACTATAATTTTGTCTGCAAGTTCTTGAATACTTTCTACTTTTATAGTAAAACCCGCAGTAGGTTTTTCTCCCATATTAATAAGTATAAAATTATTAGATTTTATATCCTCTTTTTTTACATAAGATTTTATCATATCGTCGCCAAGTAGCATTTGAAACTCATTTTCTTCAGATATAATTTCATAAAACTGAAATGATCCTCCACCATAATCACTACCAAATAATACATCATATAAAGGTTTAGATTCTAAGGGTTTTTTAGTTGAAGTACAAGAAGTTAAAATAATTGCAAATAGAATTAAACTATATTTTTTCATGAATGGATTGTATTGCTTTTTTATAAATATCTTCATATATTGGTAAAATATTTTTAATGTCAAATTGTTTTGCAACAGATAATGCATTTTGTTTAAACGCATTTAAAGTATCTGTATTACTTATTATTTTTAAAGCATTAGAAGCCATTTCATCTATATTTCCAACATTAGATAAATAGCCAGAAATTCCATCAAAATTTACTTCGGGCAAACCACCAGAATTACTAGAAATTACTGGAACACTCCAAGCCATTGCTTCTAAAGCTGCTAAACCAAAACTTTCTGTTTCTGATGGAAGTAAAAATAAATCGGTATAAGAAAGAATTTTATCAATTTCATTACTGTTTCCAAAGAAAATTACTTTGTCTTGAATGCCAAGTTCTTCACACTGTTTTTCTGCTTTTACTTTTTCTGGACCATCGCCAACCATCATTAATTTAGCTGGAATTTTTTCTTGAATTTTAAAGAAAATTTTAATAATATCTGGAATTCTTTTTACTTTTCTAAAATTACTAATGTGGGTAATTATTCTTTCTTCTGGTTGTGCCATTATTGAACGTTCACATTTTATTTCGTTTTCGTTTCTATTTTTACCCAATTCTATAAAATTAGGCACAACGTAAATTTCTTTTTTTATATTGAATAATTTATAAGTATCGTCTTTTAAACTTTGCGAAACAGAAGTTACCACATCAGACTTGTTAATGCTAAAACTAACCGCAGTTTTGTAAAATGGATGATTTCCCACTAGTGTAATATCTGTACCGTGAAGCGTTGTTACCATTGGAATTATTATACCTTCGTCTTTTAACATCTGCTTTGCCATATAACCTGCATATGCATGCGGAATGGCATAATGAACGTGTAATAATTCTATTTTATATAACTTAACCATGTCTACCAATTTGCTAGACAAAGCCAATTCATAAGGTTGATAATGAAACAAAGGATACTCTGGAACGTTTACTTCGTGGTAATGCACATTAGAATTTAATAAAGCTAAACGAACTGGCTGCCTGTAGGTTATAAAATGAATTTCGTGACCGCGATGTGCTAACTCTAAACCAAGTTCTGTTGCTACTACTCCACTTCCACCAAAGGTTGGATAACAAACTATTGCTATTTTCATTGTGTATTTTTAGTTGTACGAAGTTAATGAAAATTGAGTATTTTTTTAATTTATCAATGTTAAAATTAATTTTCTCAACATTAAAATAATACTAAAATTCCATAAAAAGTTGTTTAAACCTTATATATTTACTACAATTGGTTTATTGCAATTTACATTTTTTATTTATGCAAAATATTTTTTAATGTTCGTGCGCTCCACCACCTTTTGAAGTAGCCAATAAATAAAACGCACCTTTAATTACAATCTTGGCATTGGTTGAAATTTCTTCAACAAATTTCACTTCGGTAAAACCTAAATCGGTTGTTCCAGGAATTACTTCAATGGCTTTGAAATGAATTTCATTGTGTTCTTCTTCATCTTCACTATGATTATTTTCCTCTTTGTTTATTGCCTTTTGCTTATTGCCAATTTCTTTTTCTTCTTGAATATAAACAAAATATTTTTCGCCATTTCTAACCACAGCATCTTTTGGCAAAGCCGGAACTGTAGTATTATTTATGTTGATATTTGCCGAAACATACATTCCAGAAATTAATCCTTTTGCATCTGAAGGATTTATTTTTGCGTGAACAGCAACTGTTTTACTTTCGTTAGAAAATGATTTATTGATACCAAAAATCTTGCCTTTTATTGATTTATTCGATTGATTTGTCAACACAAAATCTACTTCTTGTCCAACAGAAATAGAACCCAAATCTTTCTCATACACATTTAAATCCAAATGCATTTGGCTGTTATCTACAACTTCAAAAAGCACCGTTCCAGTATCGGCAAATGCACCTTTGGCAATGCTAATTTTACCTACATAACCCGAAATTGGCGAAACAATTGGCACTAAACTAGAACCATTTGTTCCCATATTTAAAGTTTGTAATTTATTTTTTGCCGCTTGTGCTCTTGCTCTTTCTACTGCTAATTTAGCTTTAACTTCTTGAAAAACTTTTCGTGGATTTACATTTTCATCACTCAAAGTTTTTTGACGGTTGTATTCTAATTGCAAATATTCTATGTTGGCCACAGCAGATTTGTAATCTTCTTGCATTTCTACAACATCAAGATTTTGAAT
>JAYVKR010000056.1:0-2433 GCA_043768185.1 Flavobacterium sp. | reverse complement strand
TATAAACGCCACTAGACAAACTACTTACATCTACACTATCATTAAATGCTTGCTCATATACTTTGGCACCCAATAAATTGTAAATTATTGTTTTTTGTATTGGTGTGGTTGTGGTTATATTTAGTGTGCTTTTTGTTGGGTTTGGGTAGATTGTGATTTGTGTTTTTGTAAAATCTTCGTTGGCAAGTGTGCATGTACCCAATGCTGTTGGTATTTGTACTAACAAACCACCACCATTACCCAACGCACCCCATTGTGCCCAACCCCAAACAAACATTGAATTATCAATTTTCAATGCAATAGAACAACCTCCATTAAAATTGGATGAATATATTGAGTTCCAGTTTTGACTAAAACCAATTTGAATTGGATAATTACGATTTATTGTAGTACCATCACCCAACCGATAAGCGTTATTATTTCCCCATGCCCATAGTGAACCATCATTTCTTGTTGCAAGAACATGATGTCCACTATAACTCAAAGATTGCCAATCATTACTAATTCCAATCTGATTAGGAACATATGTAGGTGTAGCATTACCAAGACCTAATTCACCAAATGTATTGTTACCCCATGACCAAATAGTCCCATTGCTTTTGATTCCTATACTACTATTTACACCTCCATAAACTTCACGCCAATTGGTGTCAGTACCTATGGCTACCGGAGAGCTTCTATTAATAATTGTACCATCACCTAATTTTCCAGCATTTTCGCCCCATGCCCATAATGTACCATTTGATTTTATTGCAAAACTATGACTGTTACCAGCTCCTAATTTAAGCCAATCAGTAAAGTAACCTATTTGTACTGGTATATTTTTACTAATGGTTGTACCGTCACCAAGTTGAGCACTAATATTTGAACCCCAAGCCCAAAGAGTACCGTTAGCTTTTAATGCCAAGACAAAAGCAGCTCCAGCTTTTATAGTAATCCAATCATTAGCTGTCCCAATTTGTACTGGACTATTTTTACTAGTTTCTGATCCATCTCCCAATTGACCTGAACCGTTTCCGCCCCAAGACCATATTGTCCCATCTGTTTTTAAACCTATTGTAAAATTTAAACCCAAACTAAAAGTTGACCAAACACTAGTATTTGAAAATAATGAAAATTCGTTTTGAGAAACGTTTGTACCTATACCTAACTGACCATCAATGTTTTGACCTGTTACCCAAATAGTTCCATCAGTTTTAACCCCATAAGTGTGCCTTCCACCAAGATACATCTCATTCCAACATTGAGAATAAATTAAAAAATTATTTAATAAAAATACTATAAAAATTAACTTTTTCATAATATTAATTGATTATTTTTTTATAAATTGTTGAACCATCATAAAGTTTAGTAACAATTAAAAGTAATTTATATTTTTCATCAATTGTAAAACTTTCTTGAGTGGTATTAACCTCTTTTAATGTTAATAAATGTAACCCATTGATTGAAAAACTGTAAATATCAAATACTTCTATTGATTTAATTTTTATTCCATTCTCACTTTTGACAGTTATGTTGTTTTTATCATTTGCTACATTTACATCTGAAAGAAATTCAACTTGATTTTTTATTTTGACTTTATCAAATATTAATACAAATCGATCATCCATTACTGCACTAGTTACTTTGAAAGTAAAGTTATTAGATGAAATTTCATTGTAAGAATTATTAAACTTGTCATAAATATAAATTTCTTGGTTGTTAAAAACACCTTGTTTTTTATCAATACTAATTGATAATTCAGTACCAATTGCTGCTGATGTTGTAATACCTAAAGGAATAATCTTAGAGTTTTTAAATGGCGATTGTACATTTATTACTAAATCTAAATTGTCAATTATAGAATAAAACGTTGTTTTATTGTTTCTAAACGTTTTTACATCTTCTTTCCTAGAAAAATCATCTGAAGCATTTTCTAAAAAGGCAAAACCTGTTTGTGAGATTTTTTCTTCTTTATCGGTTAAAACATTTAACCATAATTTATCTCCTTTTTCGTTTGAACTTTGTCTTGCAAATGTATTATTAGCAACTTTTGTTCGCATGCTGTTGTTAAAAATTAAATTTCCACTGTAATCAGCATCTGGATTATTTGTAACCGTTTGTACAAAAAACGATTGGCATGATGCTAATGTACCTAATCCTAGATTAGCTAAATTGAATTGATTTGGATTTATTACTAAAATTGGATTGTAAATCATAAAACTAGCTACACTATAACTTAAAACATAAGGACCAGGATTTCCTGAACTTGGTGTATCATCACTAAAGTTTGCACTTCTTCCCCAAACATAAGCCACAGGATCAATTAACCCAGCGTTAACCTCGAATAATCTATCTAAATCTATGGCACTTGGGTATGGGTTGCCTATTAAATTGGCAAAGCTGTTGCTTGGCTCGTTGTGGTAAACTGGTACTGTTATTATGCCGTTGTTG
>JAYVKR010000055.1:0-21042 GCA_043768185.1 Flavobacterium sp. | reverse complement strand
ATTTTTTTAATTTAAATCGTTGTATTTTTCCTGTTTCTGTTTTTGGTAATTCTGTAACAAAATAAATTGCTCTTGGATATTTATATGGCGCAGCTACTTGCTTGAACCAATGCTGTATAATTACTTTCATTTCATCGGTAGCTTTAGCATTTTGTTTTAAAACAATATGCGCGCAAACTAACATTCCACGTTCTTCATCTGGCTGACCAATTACGGCACATTCTAAAATATCATCGTGGGTTAAAAGTACACTTTCTACTTCAATTGCTGCAATATTGTATCCAGAAGAAATTATCATATCGTCGCCACGAGCAACAAAGTAAAAATAATCGTCTTCATCTTGATGGAAAATATCACCAGTTATATTCCAACCCTTTTGAACATATTGTTTTTGTTTTTCTTCTCTGTTTAGATATTTACAACCTGTAATTCCTTTTACTGCCAATCTTCCTATTTCATTTCTTGGAACTTCATTTCCATTAGAATCAATAATTTTGGCTTGATAACCTGTAATTGCTTTTCCAGTTGCGCCAGGTTTAATATTAATTTCATTAGATGAAATAAAAATATGAAGCATTTCTGTAGCGCCAATTCCGTCAATAATTTTTAAGCCAGTTGCATCAAACCAATCTTGCCAAACCTTTATTGGTAATGCTTCGCCAGCTGAAATACATTTTCGTAAGCTTGAAATATTATATTCTTTTACTTTGGTCGTAATAATTTTCCAAGCGGTTGGTGCTGTAAAACAAATAGTAATTTTATATTCTTGTATGGCTTGTAATACTATTTCTGGACTGGATTTTTCTATTAAAAAAGTGGATGCGCCAAAATATAGTGGAAATAAAACCAAGCCACCAAGTCCAAAGGTAAAACCGAGTGGTGGACTTCCTGTAAAAATATCATTTTGAGTTGGTTGCAAAGAATAAGTTGGAAACGCTTCGCAAATATTTAATATATTTTTATGATAATGTGCAGTCATTTTGGGTAATCCTGTTGTTCCAGAAGTGAATCCTATTAAAGCAACAGAATCGGCTTTGGAATGATAATTATTATATATTTTAGGTTTAGATTGCATTAAATTCTCTAAATCAGAATTTCTAAAGAAGCTTATTTTTTTAAGAAAATTAGAATGGACTAAATTCATTTCTTCTGTTAGTTCACTATCACACAAGGCAATTGAAATTTCTGCACAATCTATAATTGTAGTTAATTCTTTAGATCGAAGTAATGGCATTGTGGCAACTACAATTCCGCCAGCTTTTAAAATTGCAAACCAACACGCTACCATCATTGGATTGTTAGCAGAACGTAGTAAAACGCGGTTTCCAGAGACCAAACCTAAATCATCAACTAAAACATGAGCAATTTGATTAGCTTTTTCAAATAAATCATTGTAGGTCCAAGTTTCAGTAAAAGTTCTGATACAAATTTTATTTCCTCGACCTTCTTTTATATGATTGTCTAAAAGTTTTTCGACACAATTTAGCATTTCTGGATGTTGAAATTGTGGTAAATCCAAGAAAGTATAATCAGGAAGTACATCTTGATTGGGTAAATTATCGTGAGAAAAATTATCTTGGAAATGCTTCATAAAAACAGTTATTGTTTTGGAAATTTTGGTTTTGGAATTAATAAACCATAAGTTTCAAAATACATTTTTTTAAAAATTCTTTTCTTGGGATTAAACTTTTTTTGTTTAATTAAATAAAAAATATTTCTTGATTTATAAATAGAATCACAAAATGAAATTAACTTATTGTCAATACTATTATGTAATAATTTTGAATTTATAGTTTTTGATTTTGTTTTGATTAATACATATGTAGATGAACAGTCAGGACAATCTTCACCATATATAGTATCAATTTTTATTTTCATTATATCAAGTAATTGTTTGGAAATAATATTCAATTCTTTATTTTTCAAACTGTTTAAAAGATAAAATGATGAATCAATTTCAAAAGGATAGCCTTGGTAATAATCTAATATTGAGCCATCCTTTTGTATCACTATTGTTCCTCCACTTGCTGTAAAACCATTTATATAAGAAATTTCTATACTCTCAAATGAAATTTCTTTATTCTCATTTTTTTTACAAGCAATAATAGAAATAAAGAATAAAAATATTAATATTTTTTTCATAATTGTCTTAAATTCTGTATTTTAATATTACGTTATTCAGTAACATTAGGAATTTTTAATAGCTTCGAATTTACCTTCTTTAAAATTATATAAACCTATCGAATTCGAGAGGTTTAAAAACAAATAATTTTTTAATTCTATCAAATTCGATGGAATTTGGGATTAGATTTTTGTAATTTATAATTTATTGCTCTTAGGTTTCAAAGCTTTCTTCATTCCATCAACTTGTTTTCTTTCTGCAATTTTTAAAGGATACAAATGTGAAATTCCCATATTATATTGATTTGGAATATCATCTGACTGAAAATTTTCATACGCTTGCGCGTTTCTAACAAAATTTGGGTCGAGTAGAAGTGGTCTTCCAAGTGCAACTAAATCTGCTTTTCCGTTGAGAATAATAGTATTTATTTGATCAATATCTTGAATTGAACCTGCTGTAATTGTTGGAATGTGAACTGTATTCCTAACCAAATTTGAAAATGGGACTTGCCACATTCTACCAGTTTGAGGTTTTTGATTGGCGACTGTATTTCCTGTAGAAACATTAATGATATCTGCGCCAGCAGTTTTGAAAGCAGTAGCAATTGCAATTACGTCTTCTTCAGAAATTCCATTTTCTGCCCAATCTGATGCTGAAATCCTTACTGACATTGGTTTACTATTAGGAAAAACATTTCTCATTTCGTTGAAAACTCGTAGTGGAAATTTTAATCTATTTTCAATACTTCCACCAAATTCATCAGTTCTAATATTTGTTAATGGCGATAGGAATGAAGCCAATAAAAATCCGTGATGTGCTTGTAATTCAATCATATCAAATCCAGATTTTTCAGAATTTATTGTGGCTTGAACAAATTGTAAAACAATTTCGTCCATATCTGATAAAGTAATTTCTTTTGGTATTGAAAAATTTTCATTAAATGCAATTGATGAAGCCGAAATTAACTTCCACTTATCTTTTAAATCTTCTGTTTCCCAAGGTTTTTTCGTAGCACCTTTTCGACCAGAGTGACCTAATTGAATTCCGATTTTTGTATTAGTATTTTGATGAATAAAATTAGTAATTCTTTTCCATTCAACTATTTGATTTTCATTGTAAATACCTGTACAACCTAAAGTAATATGTCCAGTTTTAGAAACGGCTGTCATTTCTGTTAATATTAATCCTATACCACCAATTGCTCGTGAAGTATAATGTTGAAAATGCCAATCATTAACCAATCCGTTTTCTGCCGAATATTGTCCCATAGATGACATCACAATTCGGTTTTGCAATTCTAAAGCTCGAAGTTTGAATTTTGTAAAAGCTGGCACTTCTACAAGCTCAGTGTGACATTTGTTATTTTGATTGAATTTTATTAAAACCTTATCTGTAAATGATTTATCACGCAAACGCAAGTTTTCATAAGTTACTTTTTTAGAACGTGTCATACATCCAAAAGCAAATTGATAAAACGAAAGTTGCATGTGTCGGTCCATATTTTCAAACCAATCTAACGATACATAGGCTGCATATTGAATCATTTCTACAGAATTTCGTCTAGATTTTTCATAGTGTTCGAATGCAGCGTATTTATCGTTTGGAAAAGCAACAATTGCATCAGATAAAGCAATAGCACATTCCATTGCCATTTTTGTTCCAGAACCAATAGAATAATGCGCTGTAGCTTTCGCATCACCAAGCAACACAATGTTGTCTTTGTGCCATTTTTGATTGGTAATATTAGGAAATTGTCGCCAATGCGATTTGTTGGTAATTAACGAATGTCCATCTAATTCTGCAGAAAAAATAGTTGAAATCTTAGAAATAGTATCTTCTTCATTTGTTACTTCAAATCCAGCTTTTAGCCAAGTATCATTGGTACATTCAAAAATCCAAGTGCTCATTCCTTTTTCATATTGGTAGGAATGTGCTACAAAAGTTCCAAATTCTGTAGTTCTAAAAAAATAGGTAAAATCGTCTAGTGGTTTTGTAGATCCACACCAAACAAATCGGTTTTTTTGAAGTTCAATTTTAGTTCCAAAATCGGATTGAAATTGTGTTCTTATTGCGCTTGAAATTCCGTCACATGCTACAATAATATCGGATTCTGAAAACTGTGATAAATCGTCTACATTTTGTTCAAAATGCAATTTTATTCCTTCTTCTGTGCATCGTTGTTGTAATAATTGCAATAGTTTTTTGCGAGAACAACCACAAAATCCGTTTCCAGAACTGTTTACTTTTTCGCCATTTCTAGCTATTACAATATCATCCCAATAGGCAAACTCATTTCGAATTAATTCATACGATTGCATATCACGTTTCAAAAATTCGCCCAAAGTTTCATCAGAAAAAACTACACCAAAACCAAAACTATCATCTGCTTTATTGCGTTCGTAAATATTTATTTCACAACTCGGAATTGCTTTTTTTGTTAGGATCGAAAAATATAATCCGCCTGGACCACCACCAATTATTGTTATTTTCATTTATACTGAACTTGTTTCTGTATCTATAACTATTAAGATACTTTTATTGTTTTTATTTATACCATTAAGAACGTTAAGGTAATTAAGTTTTTTTTATTCTTTATTACTCTCTTTTTATTGAAAAAATTTCGCCTATTTTACTATAATTAGAACCAGCTAATCTTGAAACTGGTTTATAATTTTCTAAGTTTATTTTGTAATTATCTAACAAAACCGAATCATCAAAATGCATCATTACTATTCTGCCAATTATTACACAAGCGCCACCATTTTTATGATTTTCTAGAAAATAATGATGTACCATTTCACATTCAAACGTTATTTTACTTTCTGCAACTCGCATTGGTTTTATTTTTACAGATGCAATAGGAGTTAGCCCTGCTAATTGAAATTCATCAATTGCTGCATCAACAACTTGCGAAGTCATATTCATTTGTTCCACTAAATCTTCAGTAACCATATTTACAACAAATTGACCATTTGCTAAAACATTATTTAAAGTATCTTTATTGGTATTATTTCCTCGAACAGTAGAAAACATTACGTGTGGTGGATCTTCGCCAATAGCATTAAAATAAGAAAAAGGTGCCAAATTACTAATTCCGTTTTCATCAATTGTAGAAATCCAACCAATTGGTCTTGGAATTACAGAACCAGTTAATAATTTATACACTGCAGAATATTCTAAATCATCTGGATTAAATTGCATTTTAATTTCTTTTATACAAATAAACATAAAATTACTAAAAGTAACTACAACGTTTTCGATTTTTTTATCTTGTAAATCAATTTTATAAACTACTTTTTAGCAGTATCTTTATACTTTTAAAATTATAAATTATAATGAGTTATTACAAAATAGAAAACCTAGAAAATTATTTCAAAATGTATAAAAAATCGGTTCGTGAGCCGAGAAAATTTTGGGATAAAATTGCCGATGAAAATTTTACTTGGTATCAAAAATGGGATAAAGTAGTAGAATTTGATATGCAAGAAGCCAAATTTGAATGGTTTCAAAATGCTAAAGTTAATATTACAAAAAATTGTATTGACAGACATTTATACCGTCGAGGCGATAAAACTGCCATTATTTTTGAACCCAATAATCCAAATGAAGATGCACTTCATATTTCTTATAACGAATTATATGCTCGAGTTGCCAAAATGGCTAATGTTCTTCGTGAACAAGGCATAAAAAAAGGCGATAGAGTTTGTATTTATTTACCTATGATTCCAGAATTGGCAGTTTCTGTTTTGGCTTGCGCCAGAATTGGAGCAGTGCATTCGGTAGTTTTTGCTGGCTTTTCTTCAACCGCAGTTGCAACTAGAATTAATGATTCTGAATGTAAAATGGTAATAACTTCTGATGGTGGTTATCGTGGAAATAAAACTATCGATTTAAAAGGAATTATAGATGACGCATTGGAAAAATGTCTTTCGGTAGAAAAAGTTTTGGTTGTAAAAAGAACTAATTCAGAAATTTTTATGAAATCTGGAAGAGACATTTGGTTGCAACCACTTTTAGACGAAGCTATTCCAAATAATGTTGCCGAAATTATGGATGCAGAAGATCCATTATTTATACTTTACACGTCTGGATCTACAGGAAAACCTAAAGGAATGTTGCATACAACTGCAGGTTATATGGTGCAAACAGGTTATACGTTTAAAAATATTTTTAATTACGAAGAAAATGATATTTATTGGTGTACTGCCGATATTGGTTGGATTACAGGTCATTCTTATATTCTTTATGGTCCACTTTTAAATGGCGCAACAACAGTTTTATTTGAAGGAATTCCTTCCTATCCAGATTTTTCTCGTTTTTGGGAAATTATAGAAAAACATAAAGTTAGTCAATTTTACACTGCGCCAACTGCAATTCGTGCTTTGGCAAAAGAAAGTATAGATTATGTTCAAAAATTTCCTATGAAATCATTAAAAGTTATTGGTTCTGTTGGTGAGCCAATAAATGAAGAAGCTTGGCATTGGTACAACGATCATGTTGGTGGAAAGCGTTGTCCACTAGTTGATACTTGGTGGCAAACCGAAACTGGATGTATTATGATTTCGCCAATTCCATTTGTTACACCAACAAAACCATCTTATGCCACTTTGCCTTTACCCGGAATTCAACCTGTTTTAATGGACGAATTACGTAATGAAATTGAAGGAAATCAAGTGGTTGGAAATTTGTGTATTAAATTTCCTTGGCCAGCAATGGCAAGAACTATATGGAACGATCATCAACGTTATAAAGAAACCTACTTTACAGCTTTTCCTGGGAAATATTTTACTGGCGATGGTGCTTTGCGCGATGAAGTTGGTTATTACAAAATTACTGGTAGAGTAGATGATGTAATTATTGTTTCTGGTCATAATTTAGGAACAGCACCAATTGAAAACTCAATAAACGAACATCCAGCAGTTGCAGAAAGTGCTATTGTAGGATTTCCGCATGATGTTAAAGGAAACGCATTATACGGATTTGTAATACTTAAAGAAACTGGCGAAAGTAGAAATCACGAAAATTTATCTCAAGAAATAAACAGATTAATCTCAGATCAAATAGGACCAATTGCAAAGTTAGATAAGATTCAATTTGTATCTGGATTACCCAAAACACGTTCGGGAAAAATTATGAGACGCATTTTACGTAAAATCGCTGAAGGTGATTTTAGTAATTTTGGCGATACTTCAACTTTGTTAAATCCTGAAATAATTGATGAAATTAGAGATAATAAAGTTTAATTATTATTTTTTTAATTGCAGTTTGAAATTTCTAATTAGAAATTTCAAACTTTTTTTTATCTTTTATAATGAATAAATAAATTAGTACAAAAGATGTAAAATGTAATAATCTATCCAAAGTATTTAAAAAATTATTATCTATGAAATACGTTACTATTGCAGCAAAAATATCATTAAAAATTAATGCAAAAGATCCAAAAAAGTAATAATATGATTTTCTACCAGTGAATTTTCCCAAATATAAAACTGCTGTAACGCCTAGAATCACAGCTGCTATTGCATTAAAAATTAAAATTATATTAAGATAAATATCACCAATTGCAGAAATTAAAATATATAAAATTGATGCCAAAAAAACGCAATTTAATAAAAGTATAAATAAAGTAAAACCTTTTGGAAATGTATAAAGATTCTTATTTTTTATTGATTTATATCCTAAATTTATTAATGATAAATAGCAAAAAAATGATGCTATTAAAGCGACTCTAAATAATTGAATAGAATCTATCCAAAATAATAATAGTACTTCATTTATGTAAAAAAAAAGAACATAAATACTATAATTGGTTGTAAAATTATTGTAATTGTTGGCTAATGCATAAATTATAAAACTTGGAACAATGAATGGCTTAATGTAAATAACATCTTTTGGGTCAAAAAAAATTCCTGCACAAAAATAAATTACAATTAAGGCAACTGGAAATATTAGAAGTATTTTTTTTAAATTCATTGAATTAAATATTTATCAAATGTAGTATTTATTCTACCTTACTTGCAAATAAAACCAGTAAATTTTGTAAAGAATTTAAGTTAATTTAAAACTAATTCAGCAATAGTTTGACTATTTTTACATCAATTATGAGTTTCAATCAAATTACAATAATTGGTGGTGGTTTAGCAGGATTAGTTGCTGCTATTCATTTGCGAAAATTTAATTATGACGTTTTACTTATTGAAAAAAATGAATTTCCAAAACATAAAGTTTGTGGCGAATATATTTCAAATGAAGTTTTACCATATTTAAATTGGCTTAATCTTGACATTCAATCTTTACATCCAAAAAATATTGATAAATTATCTTTTTCATTGGTTTCTGGAAAAATTTTAAGTACATTTTTACCTCTTGGCGGATTTGGTATAAGTCGTTATAAATTAGATAATTACTTATATAATGAAGCAAAAAAATTAGGATGCAAAATAATTAAAGAAACAGTTTTAGAGGTAACTTTTTTAGATGATAAATTTACCGTTTCTACAGATAAAGATTATTTTTATTCAAATATAGTTTTGGGTGCTTTTGGTAAAAGATCAAATTTAGATGTAAAATTAAATCGTAATTTTATTAAAAAACAATCCAATTGGCTTGGAGTTAAAGCCCATTATAGCTTAGATTTTCCAGATGATTTAGTTGGTTTACATCACTTTAAAGGTGGTTATTGTGGCGTTTCTAAGGTTGAAAATAATTTAGTAAATATTTGTTATTTAGCAAATTATGAAACATTTAAAAAATACAAAAGCATAGAAGAATATCAAGAAAAAGTAGTTTGTGAAAATCCAAATTTGAAAAAAATATTTGAAAATGCTACATTAGAATTTGAAAAACCATTAACAATTAGTCAAGTATCTTTTGATAAAAAAAACAGTGTTGAAAATCATATATTGATGATTGGTGATACTGCTGGATTAATTCATCCTTTGTGCGGAAACGGAATGTCAATGGCTATTCACAGTGCAAAATTGGCATCAGAATGCGTAATAGAATTCCTTGAAAATAGAATAGATAGAAATCAAATGGAATTAGATTACACTAAAAAATGGAATTTTAATTTTAAAAATAGATTAAAAACTGGAAGACGATTGGGAAATTTATTACAACAAGAAAAAACGGCTCATTTTTTTATGAAATTACTCCTTGTATTTCCGTTTTTACTTCCGCTAATTATTAAGAAAACGCACGGAAAACCCATTTAAAATTCAATATCAACTTCAAAAATCAATATTAAATATTTTAATTTTAATTATAAATGCCTTTAAATACAAAATTTCGAACTAACGAAACTGAAATAATGGACGATTTTGCTTTAGAAGGAATTGAATTGCAAGAAGCATTAGACAAAATTGCCAAAATAAATCAGCTTTTAGGTGGAAACAAGTTAACTTTACAAGGAATCAAAATTTTAATTAAAGATTTAAATAAAAAAATCGAATATACAATCGTTGATATTGGTTGCGGAAATGGAGATATGTTAAGATATATTGCCAACTTTGGAAATGAAAATAATTATAAATTTAATTTAATAGGAATTGATGCCAATGCTTTTACAATAAATCACGCAGAAAATTTATCAAATCATTATCCAAATATTAGTTATAAATGCGAAGATATTTTTGATAAAAAATTTAGTCAATTAGAATATGATATTGTATTGTGTACCTTAACATTACATCATTTTAAAGATGATGAAATTCTAGATTTAGTATCTGTTTTTTACAGAAATTCAAGAATCGGAATTGTAATCAATGATTTGCATAGAAGTAAAGTTGCCTATAGATTGTTTCAAGCAGTTTGTGGAGTATTTAAATTAAATAAAATGTCTCGAGAAGATGGATTGGTTTCTATTTTAAGAGGATTTAAAAAAGAAGAATTGGTTGCATTTTCAAATAAATTAGGATTTAAAAACTATAGTTTGCAATGGAAATGGGCTTTTAGATACCAATGGATTATTAAGAAAAATATATAAAATTTAAAGTTTGTCATTTATTTATGATATGACATAAAATTTGATAAAATTGACATTGAAATTGTCGTTGAAATTTGAAATTGAATATGAGCGTAAAAATAATAACAGTTGCCAAGCAATTACCAGAATTTTCTAGAGAAACAGCCCAAATTATGCCATTTCTTGATGCTTGGTTAATTGGACAAGATGATAGATTTATTAGAAAAGTAAAGAAAATTTTTGAAGGTGCCAATGTAGACAAACGCTATTCAATAATGGATCCGATTGAAGTTTTTACCAAAACATCATTTGAAGAAAGAAACAATATTTATGTTAGAGAAGTTATAAAACTGGGCGAAAAAGTATTAAAAAATGCATTAGAAAAAGCCAATTGGAAACCTACCGATTTAGATTATATAATTACGGTAAGTTGTACAGGAATTATGATTCCGTCGCTAGATGCTTATTTAATCAATAAACTAGGTTTACGCCAAGATATAATTCGATTACCAGTTACAGAAATGGGTTGTGTTGCCGGAATTTCAGGAATGATTTATGCAAAAAATTTCTTGAAAGCCAATCCTAATAAAAAAGCAGCGGTAATTGCAGTAGAAAGTCCAACAGCAACGTTTCAACTAGACGATTTTTCTATGGCAAATATTGTGAGTTCAGCTATATTTGGCGATGGCTCAGCTTGTGTTTTACTATCCAGTTATGAAGAAGATAATGGTCCGAAAATACTTGATGATTCGATGTATCATTTTTATGATAACGAACACATGATGGGATTTGAAATGACCAATTCTGGACTAAAAATGGTATTAGATATTGAAGTTCCAGAAACAATTGCCAATCATTTTCCGTTATTTATTCATCCGTTTTTAGAGAAAAACGGACTAACGATTAAAGATATAGATCATTTAATTTTTCATCCTGGCGGAAAAAAAATCGTGCAAACGGTAGAAGATTTATTTCTTCAAACAGGTCAAGATATAGAAGATACAAAAGAAGTTTTACGCTTGTACGGAAATATGTCAAGCGCAACAGTATTATATGTTTTAGAACGTATTATGGATAAAAAACCAAAAGCTGGCGAAAAAGGTTTGATGCTAAGTTTTGGTCCAGGTTTTACGGCACAACGAATATTAATTGAGTTTTAAAACCCACTTTCTGATTATAACGTACAAAAAAAAAATGAGAAGTGATTTAGATTATGAGATTTCTCCTTCGTCAAAATGACAAAAAATATAAAATGAAAAAAGAAGAAATTATATCAAATTTACCTTATACAAAACCATTTCTATTTGCAGATGAAATTTTATCAATTTCAGAAAATGGAGTAGAAGGTTGTTACACATTTGATGCAAATTTAGATTTTTATAAAGGTCATTTTAAAAATAATCCAATTACGCCAGGCGTTATTCTTACTGAAACTATGGCACAAATTGGTGTAGTTTGTTTAGGTATTTTTTTGTTAGATTCTAATTTTAATTTAGATACTAAAATTGCATTAACATCGTCAGAAATTGAATATTTAAAACCTGTTTTTCCCAATGAAAAAGTGATAGTAATTTCAGAAAAAGTATATTTTAGATTCAATAAATTAAAATGTAAAGTAAAAATGATTAACAATAGTGGAGTAGAAGTGTGTCGCGGAACTATTTCAGGAATAATTATTTAAACCAAAATTTTGTCATTTCGACCTTTTGGGAGAAATCACATAATCTAAATCCATACAAAAGTGTTTTTAATAAATATTTTAAAACTAAAATAGAAGCAATATAAAAAGATTGCTTCGTGCCTCGCAATGACTGAATGAAAAAAAGAGTAGTAATAACAGGTTTAGGAATTGTAGCGCCAAATGGCGTTGGACTTGAAGCGTTTACAAATGCCATAAAAAACGGAATTTCTGGTATAAAACATAATTCAGAATTGGAACGATTGCAATTTTCTTGTCAAATATCTGGAACACCAGAAATTTCAGAAGACTTAAAACGTAATTATTTTACCGAATTAGAACTTAGAAATTTCAATTCAACTGGCATTTTATATGGAGTTATTGCAGGAATTGATGCTTGGAAAGACGCAGGATTATCTATTGAAAATAAGGAAAATCCAGATTGGGATTCAGGAACAATATTTGGAACTGGAACTTCTGGAATTGAAAAATTTAGAGAAAGTATTTATAAAATTGATGCTTTTGAAACTCGAAAACTTGGAAGTACAGCTGTTGCACAAACCATGAATAGTGGCGTTAGCGCTTATCTTGGAGGAAAATTAGGTTTGGGAAATATAGTTACAACAAATTCTTCTGCTTGTACAACTGGCGCAGAAAGTATTTTGATGGCTTTTGACAGAATACAATCTGGAAAAGCAAAACGAATTTTGGCAGGAAGTACTTCCGATTCTGGACCTTATATTTGGGGCGGATTTGATGCTATGAAAGTTTGCACTTATAAACATAATAATTCGCCAGAAAATGGTTCAAGACCAATGAGTGCAAGTGCTTCGGGCTTTGTTCCTGGAAGTGGAAGTGGTGCTTTGGTGCTAGAAGAATTAGAAACTGCACTAGCAAGAAATGCTAAAATATATTGTGAAGTTTTGGGAGGAAATGTAAATTCTGGAGGACAAAGAGGTTTTGGAACAATGACAGCGCCAAACCCAATTGCAGTTCAAAAATGTATAAAAGATGCTTTGCAAAATGCTGAAATACAAGCAAATGAAATTGATACTATAAACGGACATTTAACTGCAACTTCTAAGGATAGTTTGGAAATTTTAAATTGGAGTGAAGCTTTAGGATTAAAAGGCAACCATTTTCCAGAAATAAATTCCCTTAAATCAATGATTGGTCACTGTTTATCAGCTTCTGGAAGTATTGAAAGTGTTGCGTCTGTGTTGCAATTACATCATAGTTTTATTTTTCCAAATATAAATTGTGAAGATTTGAATCATGAAATTGTAGCAATTATTGATGAAAGTAAAATTCCAACAAAATTGATAGAAAGAGAGTTAAACATCGTTGCCAAAGCAAGTTTTGGTTTTGGTGATGTTAATGGTTGTGTTATTTTTAAGAAATTTATAAATTAGCACAATGCCTAAAAGAAATTCTCCCAACGATATTAAAGAAATTGACGATCTAAATAGATTGGATGATATTGTTCATGATAAACGCAATGCTAAACGTGCTGTTGATAAAAAAACAAGACGTGATAGACATTATGAAAAACAATTTATAAAAAACACATTAAAAACTCACAAAGAAAAAAACTACTTAATGACAACTATTGAAATTACAGAAAAATTAAAAACCATAATCAAACCCTACATAAACAATCAAATAGCTTTTGAAAATTTATCTGAAAGTACAGATTTTATAACCGATTTACAAATAAATTCGGCCAATCTAGTTGATGTTATTCTAGATATTGAAGAACAATTTGAAATTGTAATTGACACTGTTTCAATGGAAAAAATGGTGGATATAAAATCGACATTAGAAATTATTGAAACAAAATTATCCGAAAAATAATGATAGGAAATGATGTGGTAGATTTGGCTTTAGCAAAAACTGAAAGTAACTGGAGACGAAAAGGTTATTTGGATAAAATCTATACTGCATTAGAAATAAAAATAATACAAAATTCTGATAATCAAGAAAATAAAATTTGGGAATTGTGGAGTAGGAAGGAAGCAGTTTATAAAATTATTATCCAAAAAGGAGGAAAGCGAGGTTATTATCCAATAAAGATTGAATGTTTAGAAAACGGATTAGTTCAATTTGAAAATCAATTTTATTACACAAAAACCTATTTTTCTGATGATTTTATTTATTCTGAAGCTTTAGAAAACAAACATGATTTAGAAAAAATTATATGTTTAGAAAATTCAAATCTAATTTATAAAATTAATGGAATTCCGTTTTTGACAATTAATAATAAAACGGTTTCTGTTTCTAAAACGCATCATGGAAGATTTGAAAAAAGTGTTTATTTGAATCTATAAAAATTTGCTAATAGCTTCAATTACAAACGGTTTCATAATTTTATAACCTTCATTATTTGGATGAACTCCATCATTAGCATATTTTTTATCTAAACCTTTTTCGTTATCTACTAGTGCATTATAAAAATCTACATAAATAATTTTATTAACTTCTGAATATAATTTTATCATTCTGTTGAGTTCAATAATTTTCTCAGCTGGAGTGATTTTTGGTTTCCATGAAAATTTATTTGCAGGAAGAATAGAACATAGAATAACTTCAATTTTACTGGAAATTGCCATATCAATCATTGAAACAATATTTTCAAAAATATTTTGATTAGATATTGGTCCAGAATTTTCAGCAATATCATTAATTCCAGCCAAAATAACTACTATTTTAGGTTTTAGATTAAGTACATCTTGTGGAAATCTATGCAGAATTTCTTTGGTAGTTTGACCACTAATTCCTCTATTTACAAAATTGGTTTTAAATAATTCTATATCATAATTTTTCCAAAACTCTGTAATAGAATCTCCAATAAAAACAACGCGATTGGCATTTTTAGATTCTAATAACTCTTCATTTTGAATAGCATATTTTTTTAAATTTGAACAATCGTTTTTCATTAAATTAAAAAATTACAATCCCAATCTAGATTTTAATCTTAAAAACAAAATAGCAATTGTAAAAGCATCGTCAGTTGTAGAAATTCTGTCTGTTTTTGGTAATTTAAAAATGGTTCCTAATTCGTCTAGCGAGAAAATTTTATCATTAATATCAAGCAATTTTTTATACATAACTTCAATATCTAATGCTTCGTTTTTTATACTTCCAGCACCAATTTTTTCTAACGATTCATTAATCATTTCTATATCAAAATGAATGCGATGTCCAACTAATGTTGCGTTTCCAATATATTCAATTAATTTTTCTACAGCTTGTGCTTCAACCAATTTTGGCAAACTACTTTCTAATAAAAAATCGTTTGTAATTCCGTTTTCGTGTAAGTATTTATACTGCGGAATGGAAACTTCAAACGTATCTGAAATTAAAATGTTATCGTTTACAATTGCAACTGCTCCAAAAGACATAATAACATCTTTTTTAGGATTTAATCCACTAGTTTCAGTACTTAAAACAACAAATCTATTGGATTTTTTATCAAATTTTGCTTGATAATTTTTCCAAAATTCAGGATATTCTTTGGTAATATTTTTTATCCAATCTAGCATTTTTATGAAAATTGTGTTAATTGAAATCGATCTTTAATTAAATCTTCCAATTCTTTCATTGGTGTCAATGCGTTTTTAAGTTTTTCTTTATCAACTTTAGAAAATTCTTCAAGATTAATATATTGACCAGAACTATCATTTTTTAAACCTTCCAATGTTCTAAACTTTAGTAATGTAATGTAAGCTTCGGCACAATTTAAATAAATCTCAGAATGTTTTGGATCTGTAATCGCTAATTGCTTGTACCTTAAATAAGTATTGTTAATTCCTTTAATATTATTACTTAAAATAAAAAGTCGCGCACCATCAATTAAAGGCATTAAAGCACGAGTTTTTATATCAAATTTGTTTTTAAACTCGCCTTCTTCTTCTACATTAAATTTCTTAAAAAAGTTGAGTGGAGTAGGTTTCTTTAATGCATCATTTCCTAAATAATCAAAAAATAATGGATTATTTTTAACATTTTTAAATATTACTTCAGTTATAGAATCTTCTAGTTTTAATTCGCCAAACGCTATTTCATAATCAAAGAAAACACTACTAATTTCATTACTGTTTTCACCTGGAGTATTCATCCAACTGTTGTATTGTTTAGTCCAGTCTGTCAATGATTTACACCAAAGCATATTACTTGCCATATGATTGTTTGGACACAACGGATAACCAATTTTTTCTAGAGTTGAAGTTGTTTTTTTTGCCAATTTTATAAAATAGTCTTTTACATCACGATATTTATCGGCAACAACATCTTCAAATATTAAAATACTGTCTTGATCTGTATGTAAAAGTTGTTCTTTTCTACCTTGGCTGCCAATGCTTAACCAAGCAAATCGTGCTGGCGGAGAACCTAAATCTAAAATTGCTAATTCTACTGAACGTTTAATTAACGCCAATGTAATTTCGCCAGCAATATTACTAATATGAATAAGAGGAATATTTTTAATTATAGATGATTGAATAATGTCTGATAATTTATCTCTAACTTGCTTTAAGTCTTTGGCAGATTGCGATTTTTTAATTTCTTTAATCAAAATACCAGGATTATTTGCTTGAGCTACAACCAAATCGTGCTCAGAAATTACACCTTTTATTTCAGATTTATCTGTTCCATCTAATGTTACACAAAGATGCGAAACATCGTGTTTCAACATAACCAACTGCGCTTCGGCAACAGAAATACTTTGAGTAACTGTAATTACTGGCGATGACATAATTTTATCAATTGTATGTGACATTGGAAATCTTCCTGTGGCAACTTTAGATCTAAAATCGTTGTCAGTTACAATTCCAACTGGGTTTCCATTATCAATTACAAGCGCATTATCAACTAAGTTTTCTGTTAATAATTGAGCAACTTCTTTAATAACAGCATTCAATTCTATTTTTAAAGGAACTTTATTGTAATTTAATGATTGAAAATATTGCATATCTGACTGATTATCTTGATATCCACCATTATCAGAAAGTAACTTATTAGCATTTTGATTGTCTAAAGAAGATTTAGTGTTTGTTGCAAAACTCTCTAATAAAAAGGTTAAAACTTCTTGATTTTGAGCTACAAATGGTTTAAAAGTTGCAATAGGAATAGCATAAACAATGCTTTCTTCACGAGCTTTGGCGGTCATTTGATAATTATTTTTGGCAAAAAACGGACGCAAACCAAAAATATCTCCAGCATAACATTTATTTAAAAGTGTTTCTTCAGAATCTGAAATTACAGTCAAATTTATTATACCAGAAGCAACTACATAAAAACTATCATGAAGTGTATCATTTATTTGAAACAAAGTTTTGTTTTTTTCTAAATTTATTACACGAATAGTAGTTGCAATTTTAATTAAATCATCATACGATAAATAATTAAATGGTTGGTATTCTTTTAAAAAATCGGCTACACGTTGTGAAATAGCATTGCTCATAAATTAGTTTTTTTATAAAAATAGAAAAATTAATTTACAAAACAAAAATAAATACATAATAGGATTGTTTTTAAATTTAATTCCAAAAGTTAATAAGTAGGCATGAGTTTAAAAAACTTCTATTTTACATAATATAAATTATAGTGCAAATATAATAATTTAAAAGAATAGCTGATTTCAATGATTTAAAGCTCTTGCATAACCTTTACACGATTAAGCTTTCCTATAAGTAATGTAAGTTTTAAAATATAATCTTCAATTAACCAAGAACGATAATTTTTAGTAACATTTCCAAGACATATACAATATGTGCGAATTCTATATTCAATATCGTCATTTAATTCTCTAGATAATTTTTTAGCTTCAGATAAATCTTCCGAATTTTCTACACACATTTTGGCGTGCTGATCTAATGATTTTTCAATTATAGATTTTGCTTTTAAATTATTTTTTACTGTAAATTTGAATTCTTCATTAACGTCCAAAGAAATATCATCTGTTTTAGCAAACTTTTTACGTAATTCTTCTGGCATTACATATTTAAAATTACTTTCAATATCTGCATCTTCACGAAGACTTTCTAAATAATATTCTGGCGATTTAAAAATATGTTGCCAATCGACTGGATTATTCCATAAACCAAATCGTAATGCATTATTTCCTAAATCTATAACATTAAATTTAGCTTTGTTTGGCAAACGTCTAGAGCCACGTCCAATCATCTGAAAATAAAGCGTTAACGACTTTGTAGCTCGATTTAAAATTATTGTTTCTACAGTTGGTTCGTCAAATCCAGTTGTTAAAATTCCAACAGAAGTTAATATTGCATCTGGAGTTTTCTTAAACCATTGTAAAATATCACGTCTGTCTTCATTGGAAGTTGTATTATCTAGATGTCTAATGTTGTATTTGGCATGTCTAAAACTTTCGTAAACGTGTAACGAAGTATTGATTCCGTTATTAAAAATAAGTGTTTTTTTGCCCAAAGATTTCTCTGAATAAGCATGCAATAATTTTTCTTGCATTACCATATTACTATACAAATCATCTGATGATTTTACTGTGTAATCACCATTAATTCCAACTTTTAACGATGTTAATCCAACATCATAACTATAGGTTGTAGCTTCGGCAAGAAATCCTTTACTAATAAGTGATTGAATGGTGTCTCCAACTATAAGTTCACTGTAATTTTCATACATTGGTAACTTAATATTAGAACTTAATGGCGTTGCAGTTACACCTAAAATAAATGCATTTTTAAATGATGTTAATAGTTTGCGAAAAGAATTAAAATGTGCTTCGTCAATAATAACCAAACCTACATTATCAATTTCTAATTTTTCGTCGTTCAATCTATTTTTTAAAGTTTCAACCATGGCTACAAAACAAGAATATTCATCTTGATCTGGCAATTCTTTTATAGCACTGTTTATAATTTTATTTTTAACATCAAATCCTTTAAGCATTTTAGAAGTTTGCTTACAAAGTTCTATTCGATGCGTTAAAACAACTACTTTTTTATTGTGTTGTTCTAGATAACGTCTAGTAATTTCAGAAAATATTACTGTTTTTCCGCCACCAGTTGGCAATTGATATAATAAATGGTAATTGCTTGGTGCATTGTCTATTCGTTCAAAAATTTTGTCAATATCGCCTATTTGGTAACTGTAAAGTTCCTTTTTTTCTTCTGTTAATTGCGATATATCTTGGTGTAGCATAGTAATTTTTACAATTTTGCAAAAGTACACCTAAAAAAGAGTTATCTAACTATAAAAACTGTTTTTTGACAAAAATTTAATAATCAAATCGTTCTACTATGGCATTAAAAGCATATTTATTACTCCAATCTTGCTTAATACTTTCTTCTTTTATTGCCACTACTCTACTTTTAAAATCGGCTAAAATTCCAGTTTCAATTAAATAGGAAATTGCTTGTTCATAAGAGTTTAGCATACTTTTATAAAAGGTTTCATTGTATATTTTTTTCTCATTAGAATAGCTTTGTGCAATCTCTATATTGTACAACATTACGTCTGCAATTATAAAAGAATCTACTCCAAGTGAAATAAAATGTTTTATAAATTTTTGTGCTACAGAACGACGCATTTTTGCTCGTTTTCCTCGAATTGGGTAATATTCATTTGTAATTTTAAGTTTAGCATCTTTTACCAAATTCTTTTCGTTTGGGTTAAAAACAAAGTTGTAATAGGTTTTTACATCACTAAACTTATCGTACATTTCTATGAATTGTTCTTCAAGTTGTGGTTTAGATAATTCTGCCAAATACTTTTTTAAATCGCGTTTACTCATAATTTAATCTATTTTACAAAAGTAAATTACTTTTATATATTTAGGTAAGAAAATCATTGATAATCCTTATTTTTGCAAAAATAAAATTACATTCAATGCTCAAAATTTTCAAATTAGTCGCTATTTTAGAAGGATTTTCTTTTTTAGCTTTATTATCAAATATGCTTTTTATTAAACCAAACAATTTTGTACTTTATAAATCGCTTTTATATCCTATTGGAATGGCTCACGGAGTTTTATTTATTGGATATATAATTTTGGCGGTTTTAAATAAATTTAAACAACAATGGTCTTTAAAAGATTTTGCTATCATAATTTTGGGTTCATTTATTCCGTTTGGAACTTTTTATATAGAAAGAAAATATCTTAGAAATGCATAAATTTTTAGAGAAATTATTTGGTTGGATGTATCTATTACTTCGTAAAATTAGTATTGGAGACGCAACTGCATCGTATATTAGTTTGTTTTTTGACATACTACTATTAGGATTTCTTGCTTACTGTATTTATGTTATTTTCAGATTGGTTTTGGTAACAATTATGGCAATAATTGCTAAAAAAACCAAAACTCGGTTTGATGATTTATTGGTTTCCAATCAAACCGCTAAATATATTGCGCATTTAATTCCGTTTTTATTCATTTATAAATCGGTTCCAGTTATTCTTGATAAATTTGTGTATTGGGAAACCATTTTTGGCAAATTAGTAGAAATTTATATCATTCTTTTAATTTTATGGATTGTTAGAAGTATTTTAAAAGCGTTTCGCGATTATTTAAAAGAAAAAACACAATTTAGCGACAAGCCAATTGATAGTTACATTCAAGTAATTATGATTGTACTTTGGATGTTTGGAATTATAATAATTATTTCAGAAATTTTTGATATAAAAACCAGTACATTATATGGTACACTTGGAGCAGTTTCTGCAGTAATAATTTTGATTTTTAGAGATACTATTTTAGGATTTGTAGCAAGTGTTCAAGTTTCGCTAAACGATATGGTTCGCATTGGCGATTGGATAACATTTGATAAATATGGAGCTGATGGTGATGTTATTGAAATAAATTTGGCAACCGTAAAAGTTAGAAATTTTGATAATACAACAACAACAATTCCAACATATAGTTTAATTTCAGATTCATTTAGAAATTGGAGAGGAATGTTAAACTCTGACGGAAGAAGGATTAAAAGACATATTTTAATCAAGGCAAAAAGCATTCGATTTTTAACCAATTCTGATTTAGATAAATTAAAAAAAATTCAACTCATTGCAACTTACATAGAGTTAAGACAAGTAGAAATTGATGATTATAACAATCAAAATAATATAGATAAAACGCTTTCTATCAATGGTAGAAACATGACAAATTTTGGATTATTTAGAAAGTACATAACTTTTTATCTAGAAAATTATCCTGGAATAAACAAAAATATGATATTGTTGTGCAGACAATTACAGCCAACAGCGCAAGGAATGCCGTTAGAAATTTATGCTTTTTCTGA
>JAYVKR010000054.1:0-5034 GCA_043768185.1 Flavobacterium sp. | reverse complement strand
GCGCTTTTGGAAAAATTGTTGGTTCAGCAGTTGATGACATTATTATGCCAATTGTAGGTTTATTAACTGGAGGAATAGATTTTACTCAAAAATTCATTTCCTTAAATGGCACTTCCTATGAGAATTTAGCTGCTGCAAATTTTGGTGCCCATTCCAATGAAGTTTCTCCACCAGCAGAAAACAAAGCAATATCTGCTTTCATATCAATAGCAGTTTGCATAGAAACTACTTTGTATTTTGCGCCTTTAAATTCAATTTCTTTACCAACAGATTTCTCTGATGCTACAGGAATTAATTGGGTTACAGGAAAATTTCTTTCTGCCAAAATTTGAAGCATTACTTCACCAACCATTCCGGTTGCACCAACTACAGCAACTTTCATATATAATTTATTTAGTTAATTTTTGTTGCACAAAAGTAATTAGAAAATTGGTTTTAGATAATTTTTTAAATAAAAATGTAAAAATTTGATGTCATTCTTTCTTCATTAGATTGGCAAAAAAGAAAAACCGCCTCAATTAAGAAGCGGTTTAGTTAGAATATATAATGTAGCGGTATTATTTTTTCAATAAATCTCTAATTTGAGTAAGTAATTCTTCTTGAGAAGGTCCAGCTGGAGCAGCAACTACTTCTTCTTTTTTCTTAGCTTTCTCTGCAGCTCTTAAAATTACAAATACAAATAATGAAATAATTAAAAAGTTAATTAAAGCTTGCACCATATTACCATAAGTAATTACAGCAGCTCCAGCAGTTTTAGCAGCAGCTAAATCAGCATAACTTTGCCCATCAAGAGTAATAAATTTCTTTGTAAAATCTATTCCTCCAGTTAATAAACCTACTATTGGCATAATAAAATCATCTACTGCCGAAGTTACAATTTTTCCAAAAGCACCACCGATAACAACCGCTGTAGCTAAACTTAATACATCACCTTTCATTAAAGATGCTTTAAAATCTGCAAAAAATCCCATAATATTTGTTTTTTAAAATTGGTTAGGACAACAAATTTAGTTAATTTTTTAACAATTTACCAAATAATGTGTAGAATTTGTACTACTCTCTGTAAAAAATTCGCTTAACTCTTTGAGATATACTAGTTAAGACTTCATAAGGAATAGTATTTAATAACTTTGCAATTTCAACAACTGTAGGGTTTTTTCCAAAAATTATTACTTCATTTCCTTCTTTGCAATCAATTTCAGATACATCAACCATCAACATATCCATGCAAACACTACCAACAATTGGTGCTTTTTTATTTTTTATAGAAATATAACCAACCTCATTTCCTAATTGTCTTGAAATTCCGTCGGCATATCCTATTGGTATCGTGGCAATTTTAGTTTCTTTACTAGCAATGAATCGTCTGCCATAACCTACACTTTCACCTTTATTAATGGTTCTAATTTGAGAAATTATAGATTTTAAAGTACCTACATTTTCTAAAAATTTTTGTTCCTCTTCATCGTTAGATATTCCGTAAAGTCCTATTCCCAAACGCACCATATCATATTGAGCTTGAGGAAAATTGGAAATTCCAGAACTGTTTAATATATGACGAATTGGATTTATTTTTAATTCAGTTATAATTGTAGACGATAATTTTTCGAACAATTCAATTTGAGAAATAGTAAATTCTTGATGGTTTAAATCGTCGCTTGTTGCTAAATGCGATAAAATACTTTTTATTTGAACTGATTTATTTTCTTTCAATTTTAATAATAATTCGGGCATATCAATTTCTTGAAATCCCAATCTATGCATTCCAGTATCTAATTTTATATGAATTGGGAAATGGTTTAAATTTTTAGATTCTGCAATTTTTAAAAAAGCATTTAATCCTTTTATTGAATAAATTTCTGGTTCTAATTGATGTTGAATAATAGCTTGAAAACTCGTAGTTTCTGGATTTAAAACCATAATTGGTAATGTAATTCCAGCGTTTTTTAGCGAAATTCCTTCATCGGCGAAAGCCACACCAAGATAATCTATATTGTGATGTTCTAGTAGTTTTGCAATTTCAAAACCTCCATTTCCATAACCAAATGCTTTTACCATTACCATCATTTTGGTTGATGAGTTTAATTTAGATTTATAAAAATTTAAATTATGACTTATTGCGTTGAGGTTAATTTCTAGAACGGTTTCGTGAGTTTTCTCCTCTAGTGAAGCAACAATTTCTTCAAAATGAAAATGACGCGCACCTTTTATAAGTATAGTTTCATTTTCAAACGAAATAGTTTCTATATTTTCAAGAAATTTTTCGGTAGATGGAAATGCAATACAGTTGGGAAATTTATTTTTAAAACTAGAAATCGTTTCGCCAATGGCAATTACTCTATTTATTTTATTTGAAACTATTAATTGCGAAACTTTAGAATACAATTCTTCATTTAGTAATCCGCTTTGAAAAATATCCGACAGTATTATTGTTTTCTTTTTATATTGTTTTTGATGCTCTAGAAAGTCTAAAGCTATTTTTAATGACTGAAAATCAGAACTATAACTATCATCAATAAGTGTTGTGTTGTTGCTTCCATTTTTAACTTTTAAACGCATCTCTACAGGAAAAAGTAATTGCATTCGTTCTTGAATACTAGTTTGGTTGTAGTTAAAATATAGTAAAACCATCAAACATTGAATAGCATTTTCTACTGATGCTTGATCTTGAAACGGAATTATAATAGAAAAACAAAGTTCATTATAGGTAATTTTGAGTTGCGTTTTTTCTGCTTTTTCGTTTGCAATTATAAAAACATCAGCTTTTTTATCGTTAGAACTCCAAGTAAATGTTTTAATTTTTGAGTTTAAAAAAACTTCAATCGTTTTGTTTTTATTCAGAATTAAAACTTCAACATCTGAAAAAAGTTTTAGTTTTTCTTTAATTTTTTCGCCTACATCTTCAAATCCTTCGTCGTGAGCAGTTCCAATATTAGATAGAATTCCAATTGTTGGTTGAATAATCTTTACAAGATGTTCCATTTCTCCATTTGTAGAAATTCCAGCTTCAAAAATTCCTAGATTGTGCTTTTCATTAATTCCTAATACAGAAAGTGGCACTCCAACTTGCGAGTTATAACTTTTGGGACTTCTAATAATATTATAATCTGGACTTAACAAGAAATTTAACCATTCTTTTACGATAGTTTTTCCATTACTTCCAGTAATTCCAATAATTGGAAAATCAAAATTACTTCTATGATAAGAAGCAATTTTTTGAAGTGCAAATAATGTATTTTCTACAATTAAAAAATTGGCTTTATTTTCAAGATTTTTAGGAATATGATTAACAACAAAATGAGAAACTCCTTTTTTAATTAATTCTAAAATATATTTGTGTCCATCGTGGTTTGGTCCAACAAGTGCAAAAAATAAAGTTCCATCTGTATTTTGCAATGATCTACTGTCAATAGAAATTGTGTCAATAATAGCTACGTCGTTTTTACCAATGAATTCGGCTTTTAGTATTGGAATTATGTTACGTATTGAAATTATCACTATTTGTTTTGTATTATTGCTAAAAATTGTGATGGAGTTAAAGTTGGAATTTTGGAATTTTTAAAATCTTTAATGTCTCTCGTAATTATATAATCACAATTTTTACTCAAAGCAGTAAAATATTGTACTGCATCTTCAAAATCATTAAAATTAGAATATAATGCATAATCAATTTCTTTTTCAGAAACTTTTAAAACTTTAAAAGCAAGGCGTAACATTTTTAAACTTTCTAATACTTTATATTTATCGGTAAATTTACAAGATATATAATTTGCGTTTACAATAGATAAAGTTGAAACATATAGCATTATATTATTTTGTTTTGAATATGATAAAATCTTTGCTGCATCATTAAAATACAATTCTCTTTTAAGAATTATATCTAAAATTACATTTGTGTCAAAAAATAGTTTCATAATCCATATTTTTCACATAATATATTTTGAATTTCTTTTTTATAATCAAAATCTTTTGACAAAACAACTCCTTCAATTCCAATACTTTTAACAAAGTCAGAGATTTCTATATCTTTTATTTTTTTTTCTGGTAATGTTATTGCGTCTAAATAATTTTCAACAATTGATGATACACTAACCTTCTGCTTTGCAGCATAAATTTTAGCTCTGTCAATCACATTTTTGTCAAGTTTTAATGTAAGTTTAGTATCCATAACGCTAGAAAATTTATATGTACGTACAAATTTACAAAAACTTTCCGTACAAATTAATTTTTGTTATAATTATTTCTCTTCAGATATATTTTCGGCATCTTTAACCACAATATTTTTTCGCATTGCATTAAAATAAGCAGCGCGACTTAAAGGTTCATATTCTTCGGTTTCACCCAACATTACTAGTTTGTCGTTATCTGTTTTTCTAAAACTGTAATTGGCAAGATTTCCTGTTCTTGTGCACACAGCATGAACTTTCGTAACATATTCGGCAGTTGCCATTAATGCTGGCATTGGTCCAAACGGATTTCCTTTAAAATCCATATCCAATCCTGCTACAATTACTCTAATTCCAGAATTAGCCAAGTCGTTACAAATTTTTACAATTTCGTCGTCAAAGAATTGTGCTTCGTCAATACCAACTACATCGCAACCTTGAGCCAGAATTGCAATATTTGCAGCAGCAGGAACAGGTGTTGAGCGAATTTCGTTTTTGTTATGAGAAACCACCATTTCTTCGTCATATCTAGTGTCGATAGATGGTTTAAAAATTTCTACTTTTTGCTTGGCGAATTGTGCTCTTTTTAATCTACGAATCAATTCTTCTGTTTTTCCAGAAAACATTGAACCGCAAATTACTTCTATCCAACCAAATTGTTCTTTATGATTTACTGTATTTTCGAGAAACATTTTGTATTTTTAGACCTTGTAAAAGGAATTGTTTTTATTACTTTGTACTGAAACAAACCGACATAAATATTTTATACATTTACTTCGTTTCAAATGTAGAAAATATTTATCAAAGGTTCTTTCTTTCCTTAGGCAAAAATAAAATTTAAAAGAAAAAAATTAGTATAAAAATTACA
>JAYVKR010000053.1:0-2032 GCA_043768185.1 Flavobacterium sp. | reverse complement strand
TAAATTTCAGTTACTCAGATTAGAAGAATTTGTTAAAGATTTTTATATTTGAAGAAAATAATAATAGCATCGAAAGATGCTGAAAATAATTCAGCATATATGAACATATTAGGAATTGGATCAAGAATAAAACACTCAGAATTTGGACTTGGAGTTGTAACTAATGTAACTTCTAAACATTATTGGGTAACGTTTATAGAAAGCGGATTGGAAACTATAGATGTTGATAGTTCGTTTGAAATTATTGATGCTGTTGATGGCGAAGTAGATACAGTTAGTTTTTATGAAGTAGAAAAAACATTAAAAAACTTATTGCAAAAATGGAGTGATATTAGTCAAGTTGTACCAATTGCAGATAAATGGAAAGGTGGAAAAATTGTTTTAGAACCAGGAACACCAACCTCTAACAAAGAAATTCCTATTGATACGTTCTTTCATAAAATTGTGATGGTAAGAGATAGAGTTCGCGTAATGGAACAAAAAATAAATTCAAGTAAATTGGATGAAGCCGAAAAAATAGAAATGCAACAATATATTACCAGAATTTATGGAAGTTTGACCACATTTAATGTTTTGTTTAAAAGTACCAATGATTATTTTGTTGGCGAGAAGACTAAGTAGTTTAGGGATAAAAAAAAGCCACCATAAATGATGACTTCTTTCAAACAATTAACTTAACTAAAAATCTTAATAACAATATTCGTTTTCTGCTACCAATTTATTGGTAATAGTTTCTCTTAAACCAACAATATTTGGCATATTAGTATATTTTGTAAAACGACGTAAACCCATTAGCATCATACGTTGTTCATCGCCTTCTGCAAATGAAATTATGCTTTCTTTACCTTTAAGATTTACGATATCAACGGCTTTGTATAAGTATAATTTTGCCATTGCAATTTCTTCTTTTACTTTGTCTTCACCATCTTTTTTAGCTGTTTTTTCAGTTCTTAAAATAGTACTTTCTGCCATGTAAATTTCTATTAACATATCGGCAGCAGCCATTAATAATTGTTGGTGTCCATCTAAATCGGGTCCAAATTTTTGAACTGCGCCACCAGCAACCATCAAGAATGCTTTTTTCAAATTGGCTAACAATGCTTTTTCCTCTGCAAATAATTCAGAAAAATCTGGAGTTTCAAATGATGGAATTCCCATTAATTCTTCTTGAACTTTAGATGCTGGACCAAGTAAATCAACATGACCTTTCATTGCTTTTTTAATCAACATTCCAACTGATAACATTCTGTTGATTTCGTTTGTACCTTCATAAATACGAGCAATTCTTGCATCACGCCAAGCAGATTCCATTGGTGTATCTTCACTAAAACCCATTCCGCCAAAAATTTGAATTCCTTCGTCGGCACAATTTTGAACATCTTCAGAAACCGCAACTTTAAGTATTGAACATTCTATTGCAAATTCTTCTACACCTTTTAATTCGGCTTCTTGATGCGTGTTTCCTTCTGCAACTCTCGCATTAATTCTATCTTCAATTGCTTTTGCAGCTCTATAAGTAGCACTTTCTCCAGCATAAGTTGACGTTGCCATTTCTGCCAATTTGTATCTAATTGCTCCAAATTGTGCAATTGGCGTATTGAATTGAACTCTTTCGTTAGCATATTTTACAGCTCCAGAAGTTACTCTACGTTGTGCATCTAAACACGCTGCGGCTAATTTTATACGTCCAACATTAAGTGAATTCATTGCAATTTTAAATCCGTTTCCTCTTTCAGAAAGCATATTTTCTACAGGAACTTTTGTTTCATTAAAGAAAACTTGTCTTGTAGAAGAAGCACGAATTCCAAGTTTATGTTCCTCTTCGTTCATCGAAATTCCATTTGCAGAATCATTTTCTACAATGAAACCTGTAATATTTTTATCATCACCAATTCTAGCAAAAACTATGAATACTGAACAAAAACCTGCATTAGAAATCCACATTTTTTGTCCTGTGATTGAATATGTTTTTCCATCTTCTGATAAAACTGCTTTTGTTTTTCCAGAATTGGCATCACTTCCTGCGCCTGGT
>JAYVKR010000052.1:0-2926 GCA_043768185.1 Flavobacterium sp. | reverse complement strand
CCAAAAAAGATATTCTCTTAATTTATTAAATTTATCTCTGTTTTTACTGTTTTCTGCTAAAGCTAAACCAATAGATATTGTTGTGCTTAAAACTTCAATAACTCCAAATGTATTTTTTAAAACTACAACTGCCGATTTTTCTGTTTCTATTAAATAATTTAATTTATTGTTTTTTTTCTAAAAAATCTAATCCTTTTTCTGTAATTGAATAAAACCAACCATTTTCATCAGAATTAATTATTTCTTCTTTTTCCATTTCTTTCAACAAAGAAATTAATTCACCACCTATGACATTTATTTCACCATCAAAATTGATAATAATTTCTAAATTATTTAATGGTAATCTACCACTTCCTTTTTTAACTAATCTAAGTTTCTCTAAAATTTTTATTTTTTCTTTCATTATATAAGTTTTAAAATCCCAATAATTTTTTATCTTGTTCTGAGATAAAATCAATCTCTTTAATATCTGGATCATACAAGTTGTTTTGGTTATTTATATCTTTATCTAATAGTTTATAATCTTCTAATGTTGCAGAATGCGCATCATTCCAAACATTTTGTGGTATAAATTCATTTTTAGTATTTTCATATCCAAGATTTTTATATCTTTCAAATTCTCTAGTTTCATGAGTAAAAAACCGTTTGTCCCAATCAGTACTTTTTATTTTTCCACTTTCAATTTTTTCTAAACGTTCAATCATTTTTTTATTTGCTGAAATTTCTTCAAACCTGCTTAAATGTTTCTTTACAATTCCTATACCTTCTTTATTAATTTTGGCTTCTTGCCAAATTAAATCTAAAATCTCGCCACCACAATTATTAATATCAAAACTTCTTTTGCTAAATCTTCCAGTTACTAATTTTACAGTATTCTTGATATATTTTCCACCAACATCATCCAAATGCTTACCAAACTCATCAAGTTCTTTAACTTCATTAGTATTAGAAATTATTTTTCTAAAGTCATTTAATTCAATTCTTGCCTCGCCAGCTTTTTTAATAAGAATTCTAGAGCTTAAAACATCTGCACCAAGTGTACAAATTTGTACCCAAAAAAGATATTCTCTTATTTTATTAAATTTATCTCTGTTTTTACTGTTTTCTTCTAAAGCTAAACCTACAGATATTGTTGTGCTTAAAACTTCTATAACTCCAAATGTAGTTTTTAAAATTACAACTTCCAGTTTTTGTGTTTTATTTTATAAAATGAAAAGCTACAAAAAAGTAGCTTTAAAAATTATAATTTAGGTTGCTCTCTACTTAGTGTAGAATGAGAATATTTATTTTTTTCTTTATCATAAGATAATAAAAAACTACTTTTTTTCCACGAAACAAATGTTACAATCTTTTTCTCGTCATTTACTATTAATCTTGGCGGTACTTCTCCATTATTCCAATCATCTTCTGTAAAATTAAAACTGACTAACCAATGTTTATAATCGTAAGGAGGGTCTTCTTCCCATAAATTAGCCTTTTCAAGTTTAAAATTTTCCCAATGCCCAATATCCTTTAGTGCTTTTTTGGCTAAATCTATAGCTTGTTCTTTTGTTAAATTTGAATTCATAATTTTATTTTTTATATCTAACGTATTTATAATATGGCTTTTCTAATAAACTTTCTAATTCTTTAACTTTATACCATTTGCCAATTTCATCTTTTGCAGTTTCTTTATAATATTTATAAGAATCCACTAATTCTTCCTCTGTCCATTTATCTTTGGTTTTCCAAATTCTTTCCCAAACCAATTCTTCTTTTTTCCAATTTGGTGTATTGTAGAATTTTTTTGATCCCATTTTTTTTAAATCTTCCAAATGCCAAACTTCGTGTTGCCAAGTTAATTCTGTTACTTGTTTTCTAAAATATAGTTTTGGTGGTGGTCCCATATTAAAACTACCTAAAACATTTCTAGCGTTCCAATCTTGTAATTTTTTAGCATTCGTAACTTCGTCAACAAAATTGACTTCTAGATTAAAATTTTTATATTCATCTAAAAGATTCGAAATTCTTTTTCTTAACAATCTTTCAGAAATTAATTTACCGCCATCAAATTCATTTACTAGTTTTCTTTCTGCATCAACAACTTCATCCAAATGCTTCCCAAACTCATCAATTTCATCAAGTTCTTTGGGGTTTGAAATTGTTTGCCTGTATTCGTTTAATACTTCTTTTGCATCTTTAGCTTTTTTAATAAGAATTCTAGAACTTAAAACATCTGCACCAAGTGTACAAATTTGTACCCAAAAAAGATATTCTCTTATTTTATTAAATTTATCTCTGTTTTTACTGTTTTCACATAAAGCTAAACCTACTGATAACGTTGTGCTTAAAACTTCTATAACTCCAAATGTAGTTTTTAAAACTACAACTGCCAGTTTTTGTGTTTGTATTAAATAACGTAATTTAGCTAAGTTTCCAACTCCTGTAACTAAGCTTATTCCGTCTATAGCTAACCATACAGATTTTTCAAAGTTTTCGAAAACGCCTTTATCATCAAATGCTTTAAGGTAAAATGCAGGAATATTTACACCGTTTTCAATTTTTAATTCTTCATTTTCTTTTTCATCTATTTGTGATAATGTCACAGGTTGAAATGGATGGTAAATATATTCTTTTTCAAGAATTTTTTTTACAATATAGGTTGTAATTACATTTCCAACAAAACCTGATGGTTGTTCTGTCATGATAACATGATTTCCATTGTCAAATTTAAATGAAAATGAATCATTTCTAAAACCTAATATATATTTTTGTGTATATAAAATAGTTGGTAAAGGTTCATAATTTTTGTAAATTATATTTTCTGGTTTACTAAAATTGCTTAAAGTCCATATTTGCGTTAATTTAATAATTATTTTACTAAAATTATTTTCTCCACCCCAATCGTTCATTTTATTATACAATTTTAAAAATAACGAATTACCTT
>JAYVKR010000051.1:0-5953 GCA_043768185.1 Flavobacterium sp. | reverse complement strand
TTTTTTTTATATTACAATTGATGAAATAATTGGTTCCTATTTTATGAATTTTGAAGAGTAGTTAAATGATTGAAATCACCCTTATTGGTTATGGCTTTTGTGGTGAAATTAATAAGGCTAAAATAAACTTCGTAAAGTAGTGCAGATTGAAATATAATCATTATTTTTGTTTTATGGATCAATCTACTATTTATTTAGACAATAACGCTACAACACCTCTTGATAAAAGAGTGTTAGATGCTATGTTGCCTTATTTTATTAATGATTTTGGAAATCCATCGAGTACACATAATTTTGGAAAAGAATCTAGTAAAGCTGTCGATATTGCTAAAAAAAATATTGCAACTTTAATAAATTCAAACTCTCATGAATTAACTTTTACATCTGGAGCAACTGAAAGTATAAATATGGCGCTGAAAGGTCTTGCTTTGCATCCAACTAACGAAAAAAAACATATTGTTACGGTAAAAACAGAGCATAAAGCTGTTTTAGATAGTTGTAAATATTTAGAAACTGTTGGATTTGAGATAGATTATTTACCAGTAAATAAAGATGGATTAATTGATTTAAAACAATTAGAAAATACCATTAGAAAAGAAACATTACTTGTTTGTATAATGTGGGTTAATAATGAAACTGGAGTAATTCAACCCATAAATGAAATAAGTGAATTGGTTCATAATGCTGGTTCAATATTTATGACAGATGCCACCCAAGCTGTCGGCAAAATTCCTACCGATATTTTAGAAAACAATATTGATATTATGTGTTTTTCTGCACACAAAATGTATGGTCCAAAAGGAATTGGAGCTTTATTTTTGAATAGTGAAACTGTGAATAAAAAACATATACTACCACTACAACACGGTGGCGGACACGAAAATGGTTTGCGAAGCGGAACATTAAATGTACCTGCAATAGTTGGTTTTGGAAAAGCTTGTGAAATTGCTTTCAACGAAATGAAAACAAATGCAGCAACTATTTTAAATTTGAGAAATAGTATTGAAAATGATTTATTGAATATTAAAGGTTCTTTTGTGAATGGAAGTAAAAACCAAAGATTATACAATACTCTAAATATTTGTTTACCCAATTTTGATGCGACTGTTTTTATTGGCAAAAATAAAAATATTGCCGTAAGTAATAGTTCTGCTTGTACTGCTGCATTGGTTGAAGCCTCTCACGTTTTGACTGCAATGGGATTAAGTGAAGATGAATCTTTGGGAAGTTTAAGGATTTCTTTAGGAAAAATGAATAATTATAATGAATTATTTCTTTTTTCAAATTTAATAAAAAATGAACCACACTTTAGAAAATTCGAATTATGTTAAGAGATGTTGATTGGTCATTAGATAGAGATTATAAAACGGATTCAGAAAACGAACCCTTGCATTTCTATTTAGATGGATTAGCTAATAGTAATGAGTTTAGTTTATTATTGGGGTATTTCAGTTCAGCTGCTATCAATTTACTTTCTGTTGGTTTTGCCACTTTTATCAGTAAAGGTGGCAACATGAAAATGGTAATCAATCATTTGCTTTCATTTAAAGACAAAGATGCAGTTAAAAAAGCAAATGAAGAAACAATAAATAAAGTTTTCGATTTGACAGATGTTGTTTCGCTCAATAAAGTACTTGATGAGTACGACACTCATTTTTTTGAATGTTTAGCATATTTAATATCAGAAAAACGAATAAAAATAAAAGTTATAAAACCAAAAAACAATCGAGGGATTGCACATTACAAATCTGGGGTTTTTAGTGATGGACAAGACTCTATTGCTTATAAAGCTTCTTGTAATTTTACATTATATGGATTATCAGAAAATTTAGAAGAATTAGAAGCCTTTTTAAGTTGGGAAAATGGGAGGTCTAATAAATTGATAAAAAAGCAACTCACACAAATTGATAATTATTTTTCTGAAAAAGATGAGGATGTTGAATATTTGAATGTTGATGATATTGAGGTTGTTCTAAAAGATAAGTTTGGTAAAAAAGATATAAGTGAATTATTAGTTCAAGAGGAGCAACTATTTCGAAAAAAGATGAGTTTAACATCAAATACAAAACTAAAAAAAACAATTACAAAGCTGTTAAAAGACATCGATGTAGTAAAGAATTCACCAAGATTTCCGTATGTAGAAGGACCAAGACCATATCAAATTGAAGCATACAATAAGTGGGTAGAAAATGGTGAAAAAGGTCTGTTTGCAATGGCAACAGGAACAGGTAAAACATTGACATCATTGAATTGTTTATTAAATCAATATTATGAGAATAGTTCTTATAAAGCAGTAATATTGGTTCCAACTGTAGCATTAGTTAGTCAATGGAAAGATGAATGTAGAAAATTTAATTTTAATAATGTAATTACAGTTAGTTCGCAGGAAAAATGGCCTCAAAACATATCTTTTCTAAATTCAGCAAGTAATTTCATTGATGTATCGTTTGTAATAATTGTTACTTATGCTTCTTTTTATAGAAGTAATTTTCAAAGCCATTTTAAAAATTTACCAAAAGAAACATTATTAATAGCTGATGAAGCTCATAATTTAGGTTCAAATAATATTTCAAAAGTATTGCCTAAAATACATCTTAATCAACGAATTGGACTTTCGGCAACTCCTGATAGAAAATTTGATGATATTGGTAATAAAAGTATTGAAGAATTTTTTAATGATAAGCCTCCATTTGTTTATAGTTATACAATGGAACAAGCAATGCAAATGGGCTGGTTATGCAAGTATAAATATTATCCGCACATAGTTAAACTAACAGACGTTGAACTTGCAGAATATGTGAAAAAATCAAAACAATTAATCAAGTATTTTGACAATCAAACTAAACGATATAAAGATTGTAAAGAAGTTGAAATACTATTACTTGAAAGAAAAAGGATAATTCATAAAGCACATAATAAATTAGCTGTTTTTAAAAATATACTTGATGAAGAATTCAATGAAAGAGGGAATTTGAAATATACATTAGTTTATGTGCCAGAAGGTGTTGAGCCTAATTATGATGATGTAGATGATTTCATTGAAGACCAGGAGGATATCAGTTTGATAAATGAATACACTAGAGCAGTAAGTAGTACTGATAGTTCCATTATGGTAAAACAGTACACTTCAAATACTAGCAATAGGAATGAGGTTATTAAAGGTTTTCAGCAAGGTAAAATAGATGTTTTAACATCTATGAAATGTTTGGATGAAGGTGTTGATGTTCCAAGGTCTGAATTAGCGATATTTTGTGCAAGTACAGGCAATCCTCGTCAGTTCATTCAAAGAAGAGGAAGAGTACTAAGAAATCATCCAGATAAAACATTTGCAGTTATACATGATTTAGTTGTAGTTCCCAATACTGATGATGAATATACTTTTGAAATGGAGAAAAACATGATAAAAAAAGAATTAGAAAGAGTAGTTGATTTTTCTAATTTAGCAATTAATAAAATAGATACTTATAATGAATTAAGACCGATTCTTAATCATTATAATCTGAATTTATACTAAACACAAAACGATTAATTATTTTCAAATGGCTAGAAAAGACGACATATTCATGAGTTTTATTAAGCATGAACTTATAAACGAAAAATATGAATTAACTGAAACTGATTTACCTCACAATTTGAAGGACGGTTTAAAATCAGAACACACAATTATAAAGGCTATTGCTTTAGTTGTTGAGAATACCGAGGGATTAAATCCTTTGTCAGATAAGGCACTTTACGGTCAAATTACACAATTTTTAAACGTGGCTACGATATGATAATTAAAGAAGTTTTAATCGAAAATTATTTATGCTATTATGGCATTAAAAAGTTTAGTTTGTCTAACGGTCTTAATATAATACTTGGAGAAAATGGTGAAGGTAAAACTAAATTCTTTGAAGCACTAGAATGGTTATTAAATGGTGATAATGATAGTTTAGATAAGTTAGTATCAAAGAAAGCGCTAGCTGAAAAAGACAATGATGATTCTTTTAGAGTAAAAGTTGAAATTACTGTTGAACAATATCAGCAAACAAAAATATTATCAAAACAATTTACAGTTAAAAAAATTGATGATAATAAATGTAGTGTTGGAAATGATGTGTTATCCGGTATTGAAGAATCTAGTAATGGAGAAAGAAATCCTGTTGATGGTAAAGAATTATTAGAACAAATATTTCCTTCGCAAATCAGGAGATATTCAATGTTTAAGGGTGAAGAGGAATTAAACATTTTCGATAATGAAGATGCCTTAATTAAACTTATCAATTTGTTTTCAGAAGCAAAACATTACGACAAATATGAATTAAGAGGTGAGAGTCTAAAAATTGCTTCTGAAAAAGCTGTTGAACTTGCATCAAAAAATAATACCAAAAATCAATCAGAATATAACAAAATTGAAGATGATATAAATTACTTGCAAAGACAAAAAAGTTATAAACTAACTTTTTTTGAAGAGGCAAATGGTAATATTGAAAAGACAACTAAAAACATTCAAGAAGTTGAAAAATATATTAATAATGCGGAGGCATTAGAAACTATTAATACTAGAATTCATAAAATTGAATCTGATATTTCTAAGGCGGAATCTCTTATTTCTGAAAATTATACCACCTCATTATTTGATGAAAGTTGGATATTAATGAACTTTGAAAGTATACATAAAGATTTTGCTGCAAAAGTTGCTAATTTAAGTATTGAAAGAAGAAAAATTCAATCAGATTATGATAAAGAATTAGGTATAAAAGAAGGAGAAAAAAGAGCAAAATTAGCTTTATTAAAAGATTTAGTTCCGCTTCCAATCGGCACACCTTCAAAGGCAATAATGGAAGAAATGATTAAAGATAAATTCTGTAAAGTTTGTAATCGTCCTGCCGAAGAAGGTTCAGAAGCTTTAAAATTTATGACGGATAGATTAAAAGAATATCTTGATTCACAAAAAAAATCAATTGAGAAGGAAGAAGATCCAAAAAAAGTTTTTGAATTTAATTACATAAATCGACTTGTTAATATCAGTACAAATCAGGAAGACGGACTTTCAAAGCTTAGAAATACAAACCAAGAAATTGAAGATTTGTTTAACTTCAATCAAGCAAGAAAAACAGATTTAGTAGAACTAAGAAATAAATTAGAAAAAGAGCTTCAAGAAAGAGATAGGATTATTGGAAATTCTGCTATTGGCTCAGAAAAATTAAGTGTAGTTCTTAAAGACTATAATAGCTGGCAAAGAGATATAAAAAGATTGAATCAAGACATCAATAGTTTACAATCTGATATTGATAAAATTACAATACAACTAAATGATTTAAAAGCTCAAAAAGAGAAGATTGATTTAACGAATGCCAATAATTTTTTAATAAACACACGAAATATATTAAGAGATATTGATAAAATTTTTAAAGACACAAAAGATAGAAAATTTAATGAGTTCATCAGTTTATTATCTAAAAAGTCTAATGAAATATTCTCAAGAATTAACATCGATGCGTTCACTGGAGTAATTGATTTTAGGCTAATTAAAACTGGAGAACGCTTAAAAGTTAAAATTCAATTACAAGAAGAAAATGGTAGTATATTCTATTCTCCAAATCAATCATTGCTAACATCTATGCATATTTCTGTTTTACTTGCAATTGCAGAACTTACAAATGAAGTAAAAGAAGAAAGATATCCAATATTATTTGATGCGCCTACATCTTCTTTTGGTGAAAGTAAAATGACAGAGTTCTTAAATTTAATTTATGAAACTGAAAATCAAACTATCATATTAATTAAAGATTATATTGCAAAAGACGAAAACAAAAACCTTTACATCAAACCAGAGTTTGAAAAAGTAAAACGCAATAAAGCTTTTTGGGTAAGATTAGAAAGACCTTTTGATGAGAAAAATTTAAAGACTATTAATACAGAAAGAATAGAACTATAATTATGGAAAATTTATTTGACAAATGGAAAACCA
>JAYVKR010000050.1:0-5556 GCA_043768185.1 Flavobacterium sp. | reverse complement strand
ACGTATTAAATCTTTTGGCGCGTCGCCACCGACTGTACCATCTAAAACAACAATAGAATGACTTTTTACAACCTCTAAATGTTTAGCAGTTAATTTTATACCCGATTTATTTACAATTTTATATGTGATTAGTTTTTTTGACATATTTAATTTATAAATTTAGAGTAAATAATTTGTTTGTTTTTTTGTTATTTATTTTTTTATCAAAACTAAATTAACTCTAATTCTGAAAAATCCACTCTCTCAAAATTCGTTGATGAAAAATAGGTTTCTCTCAAGTGTTTTCCTTTATCATAAATATCCGTGAAATATTCTTTTAACTCAATATCTGAACCATTTACAGCAAGGATTAAACGTTTATCATTTGATTTTGTAATATAAACTCTACCAGTTAAGTTTCTAAATTCTGTATCTATAAATTGTTTCAACAACTCTTTGCTTTCAAATTCTGTATGATAGAATTTAAACAAGTTTTGTTTTTTTAAATAAGACACAAAATTGGTTCTGAATTTCTTATGAATTTCAACTCTGTATTTCTCTAATTCAAATGAACTTTTATTGGTATAGGATTTTAAAACAAAAAGAAAATTTATTGAATAGTGATTGACAAATAAGGAATCTCTATCAAAAATCCTTTCTTTAAAATGATAAGAATGTTTAATTCCTTTATCAAAATCAATAGCAAGTTTATCATCATCAAAATTAAAAATATCCGTTACTACGCCTTGAATAAAGAAGTTTGGAGTAATATTATATCCTTCTGTTACTTTATCCCTGTATCGAATGGTATTGTTTATTTTCTTATCCTCATTCAATAAATCTATATTGAATTGAATTACATTCTTGGCATAAGTAAATTGCTTATAAATTGAGTTTTCTTGAACTTCATTATTAGTTTTATAATACTTTGAATCTCCAATATAAAAAATACTTTCATCACGATCAATTAAAGAATCGTACTCAAATAAATGGTCAATAATTTTACCATCTTTATTTTCTTTCAGTTTTTTAAGCGAAACTCCTTTACTTGTTTCTTTCGTATCAATTTTAGAAGTAATCAATTTATCAATCATATCCTCAAATATCAAATGATAATACTTGACCATAATAAAATCTTCATTCTTGTTTTGAATTGAAACTTTATTCGATTTTGAAAAATACAATTCCAATAATTTATACATTTTTACTAATGTATCAGAAAAGTATTTATAGCGTATCTTCTTTAATAGTTGCGGAGCATTGGCTGCTAATTTTTCATAAGCACTTCCTTTGGTAATTGTGTAAGATTCATCAATTTGTATGCTGAAATTATATTCTGTCTTTAAATGATTTAAAACCGAATAAAACATACATAACAATTCTTCCTCTGTATCGACATATTTTTTCTTTACATTGAGTTCTGAATAAATTGGTATTCCTTCATTAGTAACAAAAGGATTTGACTTTCTAACGGTTTTACCCCAATTAACTTTTTTATGCTTTGCTGAAATTTGCTTTTTATGAATGAATAGAATTGTGTTTTTATTCTTCTTGTGGAAGTTTACAAAACTCAAAACAATATCCAAAAATGAGTATTCATTTTCGCCTAAAGAAGAACTTAATTGCAATACATCGCCTTTTGATTGAATGGTGTTTTTATATCTTACCCTATATTCAATTAATCCTTTATAGAAAATTATTAGAAACCGTTTTAACCAGTTTAATTCATCTTGAGACTCTATTACATCATCAATACTATTTTCAGCAAATAAATCTTTAGGGTATTTATTTAAGATTAAATCTTTTGTATCAATAAACACTTTTGGCAGTAAATAAATTACTTCATTATCGATACTATGGTAATAACCCACATTATCAATAATACCATTAACACAATTAGGCGAGTAAAATTTTTCGCCAAATGTATCTTTGAGTGTTTTTAATTTATAAGATTCTCCTTCAATAAATATTCTCATTACTCTTCTCCTGTTGTAGTTGGTTCTGCTTTATTTACATCAATTAATTTCAATCGTTCTTCAAGAATATAACTAACTAAATTATTTGAAGTACCATTCTCAAAAAAGCTTGTATAAGTTAGGTTCTTGCCATCGGCTGATTTGAAAATAGTATTTTCTTCATCTTTAAAAACATCATTCCACAAGTAGAAAACAACTTTGTTTACAAACGTGCTTTCTGAAATTACTTTTCCAGAATTTTGAGCATCAATAAACCAATTTCCTATTTGCTTGTCTTGGCTTTTAGTTATTTCAAATATTTCTTCATTGATTTTTTCTAAAAACTCTAACCAACTATATTCTTTTTTGCTATTTAATTTTATAGTAAAATCAGAAGAAGAACAGTTGTAATCTATTGGAACATATATCCAATCCCATCTTCTTTTGAATGCACTATCCATAGGAAATAATGATTGGTCAGAAGTATTCATTGTTGCAATTATCTTTAAATTGTTTGGGAAACGAAGTTTACCATTTTCAATTCCTGGATGATTTCCTCCAAATCCTTTTTCACTTAATAAATACTTGCAAAGTTCTTCTTCAGCAGTAACTTCATACTTACTAAAACCATCTTTGTCTCTATCTAATAATTGAAATAAATCACCAAATATTTCAGCACAATTTCCTCTGTTGATTTCTTCTATTTGCAAGTAGAAAGGTTTTCTATCGTCTGCTGATACTAAATTTTTCCAAGCATCAACATAAATTTTAGTGAAGATTTGAGGTACAAATTTGTAAGCAATTTTATCTCTGTCCATTGTTGGTTTATAACCTCCAACGAATGAATGATAATCATAATCAGGATGAAAAGTTACTTTTTGTACTTCTTTACCATTAGTTTCAATGTCTGCTCTATGCGATTTACCTGTTCCTGGAGAACCGTAATATATAACATTGTTTACATCTTGTGAGCTTGCTTGTGCTATTTGAGAGTCTTGTGAAAAATAATAATCGTCAAGATTTATATCTGAAATTAAAATTAATTCCTGAATTTTAGTTCCAGAATACAAGGTTTGAATAAAAGGTGCTCGTTTAAATTCACTTGGCTGACTAGCAATTGCATAGGGCGATTCAAAAGAAAAAGTTAAATATTCTGATTTCACATTTTTCTTTTGCTTAATCAATGATAAAATATCTGATTTTGGATACTCATTTTCTAATGAAATTTCAAGGCTATCAAAATTTAAATTGAATAATTTTTCTAATGACTTGGTTTCTAAATTTATGGTGTTAATGAATTTATTGACCAAATCAACACTTGTAATTTTATCAAAATCATAAGTTTTGAAGAAAAAAACTGCAACATCAAGGATATTAGGCTTTGTTTTTATTATAATTTCTTCGAAATTTGTCTCCCAGTATTTTGACAACCTAAAGTAAATTATATGGTCATTAACCATTTTTGAACTTTTATCAAAATAAAATAAATCATCTAATCTTGTACTTAATAAATTAGAGCTAACTGCAAATGTTCTATTTGCTGAAATTTTATCATCACTATTTTTAATAGATGAAAAAATTGAAATAATTCCCCAAAATTTATTTGTTGTACTGTTTAATAAATTTTCAGTACTATTTATTATTACATTTTTATTTATCTTCATTTTTATAACATTTTATCATTTGTTTGAAAACGGCTTCTACTACATTGATTGTAACACTATTGCCTAATTGCTTATATGCCTGATTGTCAGATACAGGAAAAATAAAGTTGTCAGGAAATGATTGTAGTCTTTTTGACTCAAGTACTGAAAGCTTTCTTTCAATATCCCATAATTTAGGTACTCTATTTGCAATAATAGTTGGGGAATAAGTATCTACACAAGCATAAAAAGCTTCTTGAATTTGTGTTTTTGCAAAATCACCAACGTGAAAACGTAATGAATTATCAGGTTTTTGAAAAGAATATATACCGTGTTTTCCCTTTTTTGTGTTTTTTCCGTATTTTGAATTATCGTGAATTACTCTTTCAGTTTTTGAGCTATGCAAAAAGTGATGATTTATTCTTTCGATTTCAAAATCTGTTAATTTTAATTTTGAATCTTCATTATCTTCAATTATATCTTTAAGAATTGGTGTTTTTTCCACATCTTTTTTTGGAAAATCAAAGTTTGTTTTTTTGTCAAATCCAACACAATACCATCTTTCTCTTTTTTGGGGAACTCCAAAATCTAAACTATTTAATACTTTCCAATGTATATCATAATCCAAACTCTTTAAGGATTCAACAATAATTTCTAAAGTTTTACCTTTATCGTGAGAAACCAATCCCTTTACATTCTCCAAAAGTATCATTTTGGGTTTGTGTTTTTCAATTATCTCTAAAACATCAAAAAATAAAGTACCTCTGATTTTATCTTTAAATCCTTCGTTTTTACCAGAATAACTAAATGGCTGACAAGGGAATCCTCCACATAAAACATCAAAGTTTTCTGGAATATATTTTTTTGTACTGTCTTTCGTAATATCACCAAATGGGACTTCTCCAAAATTTGCTTTATAAGTTGTTTGAGCAAACTTATCCCATTCTGATGTAAAAATGCACTTTCCACCTAAATTTTGTAAAGCAATTCTAAATCCACCAATTCCTGCAAATAAGTCAATAAACTTAAATGAATAATCTTTTGGAGTTGGAAAAGGTACGTTTTCTACCTCAAATAAAAGTTGTTGGATGGCACTTTCAGAAACAATATTAATTGATTCATTTTCATTTTTATACTCTACAATTTGTTTAATATATTCAATTGCTTCTTCTTCAAAATGTTCTTTTACTCCATTATGATAATTATGTAAATAATGAGTAATTACAGCTTTTCGATTGTCCTCTTCTTGAACAAACCGAATCTGAAATTTTTTCCCATCAATTTCATCAATTACTATTTTTTCTTTTAAATCCATAATTTTAAAAATTATTTTTTTTTGAATGTTTAACGCTTTCTTCTGCCACCATCATTGCTTTTAATGCTGTGTTTTCGTCTTTTACCACATCATAAATTTGGTCAGCCAACCAAAGTGTTACCAATTCATCTGGAACTACCTTTAGGATTTCAGCCAATTTTAATACTGTTTCTTTTTTTGCGTTTCTTTCTCCTCTTTCAATTTTACTTAATTGAGCCGTGTCCATATCAAGCAATGGTGCTAATTGCCGTAATAGCATTTTTTGCTCTTCTCTTAATATTCTAATTTTATTTCCGAATTGACTATTCATTGTTTATTTATTGACTTGTCACATATTGGCAAATATAATAAAAACTTATATCGATTTTGTGAGACATTCTACTTTTTTTAAATTAGTTATTCAGAGAATTTTTAAAGTGAAACTCTATACTGTGCAGTTTCCAAGTTTATAGTAGTTGGAATTTGCACACATTTTAATAGTTGTGCTTTTCGTTCTATCTGTCTTTTGATTTTGGTGTGCAAATTATCAGTACCTAATTTTTTTAAATATAGCTTCTTTTGATTGTTGAATTTGTTTCGATTTCCGTTTTTTAGAATATCTTCCCAAAATTCAGTATTGAAAAATTTGTTACCAACTTCTTTTGATTTGTCAAATAACAAAACA
>JAYVKR010000049.1:0-8789 GCA_043768185.1 Flavobacterium sp. | reverse complement strand
TGCAGTTTCTAAAAATAATGAAGAAAGAAAAATGTTTGTTCACTTATCTGACAGTCATTTTGAGATTATTGTGGTTCAAAATCAGAAATTGCTTTTATACAATTCTTTCGATTATAAAACTCCAGAAGATTTTATTTACTACATTCTTTTTACAGCAGAACAATTGCAATTGAATCCAGAAAATTTTAAATTAGAATTACTTGGTTCGTTAAATGAAGAAGATGAATTTTATAAAATTGCTTACAAATACGTAAGAAATGTTTCTTTAATGGAACAAGAAAATGCTTCAACTAACTTTAGTGTTTCACAAAACCGTGAACATTTTATACTCTTAAACTCGTGAGAATAATTTCTGGTAAATTTAAAGGTCGACGTATTTCTCCACCAAGAAATCTTCCTGTTCGTCCTACGACTGACATGAGTAAAGAAGCATTGTTTAACGTGTTGAACAATCATTTTAACTTTGATGAATTGCGAATTCTAGACCTTTTTACAGGAACAGGAAATATTAGTTTTGAGTTTGGTTCTCGTGGTTCAAAACCCATTACAAGTGTTGATGCCGATTTTGGTTGCATAAAATTTATAAAACAAACTGCCGACGAATTTGAATTTGATATAACGGCAATAAAAAGTGATGTTTTTAAATTTCTTGAAAAACACAGAGCAAGTTATGACATAATTTTTGCCGATCCACCTTATAATATTGACCAAAAAGAATTTGAAAAAATTGTAGGTTTAGTATTTGAAAATGAGTTGCTAGACGAAGAAGGAATGATGGTTATAGAACATTCTAAACATACCAAATTAAATCATTTAACTAATTATTCTTTTCAAAAGAATTATGGTGGTTCTGTTTTTTCTTTTTTTGAATTTGAATCAAACGAAGAAGATAGTGACTTGAGTGATGAGGACGAAGGATAAATAAAATAATGTTTCAAATAATTATTTTTTAAAAAAATTTCACTAATTTTGTTAGTATTTAATTAATAAATCTAAGCATCACAGATAATGAAATTACAAGTTTTAAAAGATAATTTTGGTAATCAAACTGGTGTTTATGTTCCTATGGAAGATTGGAATTTAATAATCAATAATTATCCGGATATTGAAAATCTTAAAAAAGAAATACCTCAATGGGAAAAAGATTTTATAGATGAACGATTAGAAATTATTTCTAAAAATCCAGATAGATTAAAACCAATTAATTTACTTCTTGATGAATTAAAGTGCGGAATTTAATCGGTTTATTGCTTATTCTACCTTATCCTTCCAGAATTTTCATCAATATTTTTTTCTTTATATTCTGAATTTTTAATTTTTCCAAAAGAGTATTTTATAGATAATGAAACCAAATTGGCATCTGTAAAATAAATACCTTTTGCAGAAACACCATTAATTGTAAAATCTTCTTTGAATTTTAGTTGTTTAAAAATATCGTTGTAACTCAATGTGCAATCAAAGTGTTTTAAAATGGTTTTTGATACTGCAAAGTCTAAAGTAAACAAAGCATTTCTTTTAAAAATTCCTTCGTCACGTTTTGTAAAACCCCAACCTGTAAAAGAAAGTTGAACTTCTTTGGGCAATTCAAAAATGTGATTGGAATAATAATATAAATACGGTTTTGAACTTCCAACAATCGCTTGATTGTCTTCAATTGTGTTTAAAATTCCAATTAAAGTGTTTGTAGAAGTCCAAAATTTATGTTTAAACGGAATTGTAAAATCAAGATTAAAACCAGATTGTTTATCAAAATTTGCAGTTGTAAATGTCAAAATATTTTGAGAATCATCAAAGGAAGTTGCATAATAAACTGGATCTTTCATTCTGTTATAACTTGCTGTAACTGATTTATCGTTGTGTTGATAGCTAATGGCAATTTCATCAGTAATTGTTGGATCTAAATTAATGTTATTAGACCAAATAAAATATGGATTTATATAAGCTGAACCTTGACTTGTGCTAGAAAAATTAGGTCTAGAAATACTTTTTGCATAGTTTATAGAAATAGTATTTAAACTATCAATTGGAATTTCAAGTTGTGCTTTTGGAAAAAAATTGATATAGTTTTTATCAATTAATAAAGTGTTTTCTGTGGCAAATTTTCCTTTTGCAATAGTATTTTCTGCTCTTAAACCTAAAGAGTAATTTACCTTTTTTATACTTCCAGAAAGTTGTGAATATCCAGCAATATTTTTCTCTTTATAATTATAACTCGTTTCCTCATTAGAAATTGGATTTATAATTTCAACTTGAAAATTGGTCTTTGCATTGGCGTCTAAATAGAGTGTGCCAAGTTCAAGTTTCATTTTATTTTTAAACTCTTTTTCAAAATCTATTCTTCCAGAAAACACCGCAACATTAAATTCCTGATTTCTATTTTGAGATAATTCAAAACCAGAATTATTAAAATTATTAGAAATTATACTTGCCGTTTTTTGATTGTATGACGAATATTGAAAACCCGAAAACAAATTGGCATTACTACTTTTTATCTTATGATTGTAATTTATAAATGAATTTATATAATCTCTTGATTGCCCATTTTCGTTGAGTGTGTTTATAAAATTTATAGTACTTTGTTGTTGATTAAAAGTAGTTGTTGTAATATCAAAAGTATCTTTTTGAGTTCTTTTATTGATACTAAATGACAAATAATCATCCTCATTTATTTTGTAAAAAAGTCCGCCACCAAAAATAAATTGTGGTCTTTTTGTAATCGCTTTAGCTAAATAATTTGATTCAATTTCACTTACAGGAATTTTAAAATCATTAGTATTACTTTCCCAAACAACCAATTTGTTAAAATTAAAATTTGCTTTAAATTCCAATTTATTTTTCTTTATACTTGTATTGATTCCTAAATAATTATTAAAATATTTTTGAAACGAAGCGTTTTCGGTAACATCAACTTTAAAACCTTCTTTTTTACTTAATTTTCTAGTTATTAAAACTAAAACTCTTCCATTTGCTTCATATTTACTTGACGGATTGTTGATGATTTCAATGGTTTTAATATCTTCAACAGCTAACGAATTCAAATCATTTATTTCAACTTTTTGATTATCGATATACAATAATGGACTTCCTTTTCCAACAACAGTAATCGTTTCTTTATTTGGACTTACAATAATGTTAGGTAATTTAGACAATAAATCAACAGGATTTGAAATTGCATTATAAACTGAATTGGCAACATCAACTTTTATAATTCCGTTTTTATTTGTAAACGTTTTTGTTCCTTTTTTAATTTTTACTTCCTCTAAAACTTCTGGCTTTTCTTGCGAAAATGAAATTTGAAACAATAAAAGCAAACTGATAAAACTAACTTTAGAAATTGACATGTTTTTTTATTTGAAGCAAAATTGACTTATTATTTTGGTACTGAAAGTTAATGCAAGGTTAATGCGAGGTTAAAAAAGATAGTATGAAATAAATACCTTATTTTTGAAGTGTTTAAAACAACTTATGAAGCAAAAAATAAATCTTTTAATTGGATTTTCAACTCTGGTATTGCTTGCTCTTATTGCTATGCAGTATTATTTGGTTAAAACTTCTTATGATTATAAAGTAGCTCAATTTCATACCGAAGTAAAAGATAAAATTGGTAAAATAACTAATGAATATAGCGATTTAGATTCTGTTATTTTTAATAAAAAAGATTTGCTTTACAAACAATTGGCAGAAAATTATATTGACGATGAAAAGTATAAATTTCATTTAAAACAGGACTTATTATCTAATGAGTATAAAGGAATTTTAAACCAACAATTAAGAAGAAAAATTGAACGTGAATTTCCAGATAATAAAATTGATTTTGTAGTTATCGCAAATAAATTCGTGATGTATAATGGATTAAAAAAAACAGATACTATTTTTTCTGAAAAAGCATCTATTAAAAATGCTATTTATGGAAATTTAACTTCACTAAAAGATGCTTTTTCGGTTAGAAATTATGTTGGGACAACAAGCGGATTGAAAGACGCGAATTATAAATTTCTTACTGAAGAAACCTTATATGTTTCTGTTAAAAATTGGGAAGGAATAATTTTAAAACGAATGGCAACTATTTTAATTTTGTCAATAGTATCAATACTAATTTTGATTTCTTTATTTGTAGTTGCCATTAAAGCATTGATAAAACAAAAGAAAGTTAGCGATGTAAAAACTGATTTTATAAATAACATTACACACGAATTAAAAACACCTTTAACTACGTTATCTGTTTCAACAAAAATTTTAGAACGCAAAGAGGTTCAAGAAAATGAAGCACTTTTAAACTCGGTTATTGAAACTATTAGTCGTCAAAATATTCGTTTGCAAAACATTGTAGATCAGGTTTTAAACAATTCATTAGGATTTGAAGAAATTGAACTTAGAAAAGAAAATATACAACCCAATTTTTTATTGCAAACTATTTGTAACGATTTTAATTTGGCTTATCCAAATGTTGCTATAAAATTAGAGCTTTCAAATTCTGAAACTACTTTATTTTTAGATAAATTTCATTTAACAACAGCATTAAATAATGTTTTAGAAAATGCTGTAAAATATGGATGTAGCAACATTACAATTAAATCTTTTTTATCCAATTCTAGATTTTCGATAAGTATTGAAGACAATGGAATTGGGATTTCTAAAGAAAAGCAAATGCAACTTTTTGAAAAATTTTATAGAGTAAATCAAGGAAATTTGCATACAGTAAAAGGGCTTGGATTGGGTTTATATTATGTAAATCAGATAATAAAAGCACACAAAGGCACAATAAAAGTAATTAGTGAATTGGGAAAAGGAAGTCAATTTACCATTAGTATTCCATCAAGATAATTATATGAAAAAAATACTTTTAGTTGAAGACGATATAGATTTTGCTACAATTTTGAAACAGTATTTAGAAATTCATAACTTTAGTATTCAATGGGTTAAAGATGGTGAAGAAGCTATAGAAATTTTTCAGAAACATCCTTTTGACATATGTGTATTTGATGTTATGATGCCAAAAATGGATGGATTTACACTTGCTGAAAAGTTAAACCAACTAAATGCAAATGTTCCTTTTATATTTTTAACTGCTAGAAACCAGAGTGAAGACAAAATTAAAGGACTAAAACTAGGCGCAGATGATTATATTGTAAAACCATTTGAAGCCGAAGAACTGATTTTAAGAATAAACGCCATTTTAAAAAGAAGTGAAAAAAGAAATTTTGAAACTACTTTAGAAACTGAAATTAAAATTGGAAATTATATTTTTGATACTAAACGACTTCAATTAAAATTCAATACTAAAACACAACAACTTTCAGAAAAAGAAGCTTCTCTCATTGAATTTCTAATTGTAAATAAAAATAAATTATTGAAAAGAGAACAAATTTTAAACGCAGTTTGGCAAACTGACGACTACTTTTCTGGAAGAAGTATGGATGTTTACATTAGTAAATTGAGGAAATATTTTAGTAATGACAGTTCCATTTCTATTGAAAGTATTCGGAATGTTGGATTGGAATTTAAAGTTTTATAAAAAAAATGCAGACCTATAAGCCGGATTCTGTAAATGCTGAATTTATGTCAGCATCTCCTTATCATTTATCTAGCTTCGCAATTACTCACGAAATCAATCTTTCTACCCTTTGGCAACGGACGAGTAATCCTTAAATGCCAATATACTTGAAATTTCACCGCATAGAGTTTACCTGGTTTCACTACAGCATAACCTGTACATACTTTCTGTTGCACTTGTCCTAGAAGACTCTGAAATAAATTCAGAGTGAACTGACGGATGTTATCCGCTATGCTACTCTTTGGTGTCCGGACTTTCCTCTTTATTCCGAACTTGATTCGGAATCTTTTAAAATTATAAATAAAATTAAAAGATGCTAAAACGAGTTTAGCATAAAACGATAAGGCGGTCTGCGTGGCAAAGTTAAAGTATTTGAAGTAAAGAAATAGATTTTAGATTTATTTAAAACATATAATTTGATATTCCATATTTCAAACCTATATTTGTAAATCATTTTATTTTTATGGAACAATTTGTTGTATCTGCTCGTAAATATCGTCCGCAAACGTTTAAAGATGTTGTAGGACAACAAGCAATTACGAACACTTTGTTGAATGCCATAGAAACCAATCACTTGGCTTCTGCCCTATTATTTACTGGTCCAAGAGGTGTTGGAAAAACAACTTGTGCAAGAATTTTGGCCAGAAAAATTAACCAACCTGGTTATGATGATCCTAATGAGGATTTTGCATTTAATGTTTTTGAATTGGATGCAGCTTCGAATAATTCGGTTGATGATATTCGTAGTTTGATTGATCAAGTTCGCATTCCGCCACAAACTGGTCAATACAAAGTTTATATCATTGACGAGGTTCATATGTTGTCTTCGGCAGCTTTTAATGCTTTTTTAAAAACGCTTGAAGAACCACCAAAACACGCTATTTTTATTCTTGCTACTACTGAAAAGCATAAAATTATTCCGACTATACTATCTCGTTGTCAAATATTTGATTTTAAACGAATTACAGTAAAAGATGCTAAAGAACATTTGGCAGAAGTTGCTGCAAGTCAAGGTGTAATTTGTGAAGATGATGCGTTGCATATTATTGCTCAAAAAGCTGATGGTGCCATGCGTGATGCTTTATCAATTTTTGACAGAGTGGTTTCTTATTGCGGAAATAATCTTACTAGACAAGCTGTTACAGAAAACTTGAATGTGCTTGACTATGAAACTTATATAAAGATTACTGATTTGATTTTGGAAAATAATATTCCAGAAGTTTTGGTTTCTTATAATGATATTTTATCTAAAGGATTTGATGGTCATCATTTTATAGCTGGTTTGGCAAGTCATTTTAGAGATTTATTGGTTAGTAAAAATCCTGCAACTTTAATTTTGCTAGAAGCTGGAGAACAAGCACAAAAATTGTATGGCGAACAAGCTCAAAAATGTAATCAAGATTTTTTATTGAAAGGAATTGAGATTGCTAATGACTGTGATTTAAAATTTAAATCATCTCAAAATCAACGACTTCTTGTTGAACTTTCATTAATGCAACTTTGCTCTATCGACTTTGATGGAGAAAAAAAAAAGATGATTTTATAATTGCACCTACTTATTTTAGAAGGAATGATTATTCTATTGTAGAAAAGGTTTCGAGTTCTGAAAAAGAAGTTACGAGTTCCGAATTGCTTGTTTCGAGTTCACTAGAAGCGCTTGAAAGTAGTGTTATACAAAACATTGAACCCGAAACTCCAAACGCGAAACCCGAATCTGAGTTAAAACCCAAAACTTTAAACCCGAAACCCGAAACCGGAAATGTTTCTGCTTTTTCTATGGCAAGTATTCGTGCTAAAAAAGAATTGTTAGAATCTCAAAAAGGTGTTGTAAAAGAAGAAGTTAAACTGTCTACAGAAGCTTTTACTGAAACTGAAATGCTACATTTTTGGTTTAAATATGCGCAACGACTTAACGATAAAGGATTGATGATTATGGCTTCGTTATTGCGAATTAGTGATCCAAAACTAAATGGTTTTGCAATTACTTATGAATTGCCCAACGAAGGTTCTAAAATTGATTTTGAAAAAGAAAAAAACGAACTTCTTGGCTATTTACGTGGTCATTTACACAATCATGATATTACAATTGATGTTATTGTAAACGAAAAAGTGAAAAGTAAAATTGCTTTTACTGCTCAAGATAAATACAACAGATTGAATGAAATAAATCCGAATTTGGAATTGCTAAAGAAGATGTTTGATTTGGAGATTTAAAAAAAAATGATTTTAAATTTCTTTAAAATCATTTCTATTTTTATTTATTTATTACGTGATAAGCAATTAAACCATCAATTGGTCTTCTAAGTACGTTGCCTAGTTTTATTCCGTTTTTAGTTAATTCTTTTTCTAGTTCTTCTTTTAAATAAAAGGCAATTGAACCTATAAAATGTACTGGAACTTCTTTATAATTGTCAAATTGCTTGATGTAATTTTCTATAAAATCTTCCATTTCTTGTTTTATGAATTTTTTACAAAAATCGGAATCTTTGTGTTTTATCAAAAACTTGGCAAATGTTGCTAAATAAGCATTTGGATTGTGTTCTTTATACAAATTATGTTTAACATAATCTGGTTCTATGTTGTATTCTTCTTCAAATTCTTTGGCTAAATCTGCTGGCATTTGATTAAAGTAATATCCACGAAGTAAATGACGACCAAAACGATTTCCTGAGCAATCATCCATAGCAATGTAACCAAGTGATTGCACTTTTTGATGTAAAACCGAACCATCGTAAAAACTACAATTAGAACCTGTACCAAGAATGCAAACTATTGCTTTTTCTCCTTTGGGCGTAGTTGCATAAACTGCTGCATAGGTATCTTCGTGAACAGAAACTATTGCTTTTTTAAAATATCCTTTAAAAACATCTGATAAGAAATTTTTCATTCTGTCTGTGCCACAACCTGCACCATAAAAATATAAATGTGATGCTTTAAGTTTGTTGTGCGAAATATCAAATTTTTCGTCTAGACGAGAAATAATTTCTTCTTTGTTTAAAACTTCTGGGTTTAATCCTAGTGTTTGTGTGGTAAAAAGTACTTTTCCGTTATCATCAATTGCTATCCAATCGGCTTTGGTAGAACCGCTATCTACAAGTAATTTCATAATTTTAGTGTGGTTTAGGAATCAAAGATTTGAGATTTAATTCTTAATTAGTATTTTGGTTAGTTAGTTTATTTTAATGCTATGCTTAGTTTTTTAGCCCTGATTGACTGGATAAACAAATTGTTTTTT
>JAYVKR010000048.1:0-6657 GCA_043768185.1 Flavobacterium sp. | reverse complement strand
ATCGGGATTTATCTTCTTGATTTAATTCCGATATTTGTTCTAAAATTATATCTTTCATAAAACAAAGATACTAAATATATTGTTTAGACCATAGCCATTTTTAATTAAATCTTTCTCTTCTTTGTTTAAAAAATTTAACTTACCGCATACCTCTCTTTTTATTTTAATTCTATTTATAGACTCCCACATTCTAAATTCCTCAAATAAAGGATGAGAAGCAGCAATACGCTTTCTCTTTGTTTCTAAAGTACAATTGGCGACTAGTCCTTTTTGACTTTTTAAAGGTCTTTGATAAAAGACTGCCTTCTGCAATTTATCTTTTAAATCACTAGTAATATTTTGAACTGAACATATATATTCAAATTCTGCTAAATAGTGATCTTCCCTATGGGTATATCTACCTCTAATTTTATTTAATAATCCAGACTTTTTATTTGTAGTATTATAAATTGAATTAAAATAACAACCCATCGTTGGAAAACCTTCTATTTCTTTTGAAAGCTCTCCAATACCAGACATTACTTTTCCTAAATTTTCTGGTTTGTTAAACTCTGTAATTATAAAAGATTTAATCTTTTCAAATTCTATTTCATTTTTAAGTTCTTTCTTTATTTTAGAATATAGTTTTTTAACTTTATCATCTCCTTTGTTAAGGTCAAAAATCACTTCAAAAGGTGCTAAAAACGAACCAGAATCAAAACTATTTTCTAATAAATTAAAAACATCCATTTTAAATAAATCAATCTTATCTTCAGATTGTTCCTCTTCAGAATTAGATAGGTAACCTCTTCTTTGTGCTAAATGATAAAAGGCTCTTCCGAGTTGTAATTTTCCTAGAGTTGTCAACATCATTCCGCTTTGTGTAGCAGCTAAATTTCTTAAATAATAGGGTTGCTTTAATTTCTCCGTTTTGTTATCTAATCTTTCAAATTTAGAAATACCTTTCTTTTTTCCTGTGCGTTGCCACTCAATAAATTTATCATTCTCACAAGGATATGTTTTTTTATTTTTCCATTTATTCAATTCACCAGCGTTAAATTTAGGACACAATCCAAATTCATCTAGAACTTTTAATGTCGCAATCTTTCTTAATCGTATTCTATCAATTCTTCTTCTAGCACCTCTAAAACCTCTTCGTTCGGCGGCTTTTGAATTCTCATTTGCATCTGAACCTTTAGAAAAAATATAACTACCTTTTGTTGGAATTAAATCTCCTTTTTCATCCTTTTTAACCAGAAAATCATAAATCCCATCTTGTTTTTCAACAACAGACCATCCAATACTATTTGTTCCTAAATCTAATCCAAGTTTAATTTTTTCCATTTATATTTTGTTTTACCAATTAAAAACTTACTTTTGTCTTAATCAAATCACAATAAGGTCCTTGTTTACAAGTGAACCGTGGGATTGACCTTTTAGATTAAACTAAAGGTGACCTAATTAGAGCCTCCAATTTATTGGAGGTTCGTTGTTTTCATCTAAATCCAATCCTAAAATCTTTGCCATAACAACCAGTATTTATAATAATTTCGAAAGGTAAATAGTTTTAAAATAACTATTTTACGGTTTTCCGCATTTTGGTAAAATATTTTTTTATTGCTAATGTAAAGTTTTTTTATATATATTTGTATTGATTAAAATTTCTAATCTTTAATCTTATCACAATAAGGCTATATGCCGTAGATGAAAATCTTTAGTCCTGCTTCGGTGGGACTTTTTTTTGTTTAAAACATTTTACAACTTATCATAAATACATTTGCCTTACCTAAAAAATACATTTACTTTTGAGTTTTAAATTTTTAACTACATAAAATGTCTAACACACAACAACTACACGATTTTTCAACACAAGTACGAAGAGACATTCTTAGAATGGTGCATGCAGTAAATTCTGGTCATCCTGGTGGTTCACTAGGTTGTACAGAGTTTTTGGTAGCACTATACCAAGAAATTATGGACAGAAAAGAAGAATTTGACATGAACGGAATTGGAGAAGATTTATTTTTTCTATCTAACGGTCATATTTCTCCTGTTTTTTACAGCGTTTTAGCCAGAAGCGGTTATTTTCCAGTTTCAGAATTGGCATCTTTTAGAAAACTAAACACTCGTTTACAAGGACATCCAACAACTCACGAAGGTTTACCTGGAGTTAGAATTGCATCTGGTTCTTTAGGACAAGGAATGTCTGTGGCAATTGGTGCTGCGCAAGCTAAAAAATTAAATAAGTGCAATCATTTAATTTATTCTCTTCATGGTGATGGCGAATTGCAAGAAGGTCAAAACTGGGAAGCAATTATGTATGCATCAGCAAAAAAAGTAGATAATTTAATTGCAACTATAGATTTAAATGGAAAGCAAATTGATGGATCAACTGATGAAGTTTTACCAATGGGAAGCATTAGAGCAAAGTTTGAAGCTTTTGATTGGGATGTTCTTGAAATAAAAGAAGGAAACAATATTGAAGCTATAATTGCTGGATTGAACGAAGCAAAATCTAGAACTGGAAAAGGAAAACCAGTTTGTATTTTATTACATACCGAAATGGGAAATGGTGTAGATTACATGATGTACAGTCACGCTTGGCACGGAAAAGCGCCTAATGATGCACAACTTGAAACTGCATTGGCACAAAATTTAGAAACTTTAGGAGATTATTAATTTATGAAATTTACCTTCAAAATAATTCTGATTATTTTACTTGTTCAAAATTCTTTTTGTCAAGAAAAATATCATTTTGATACTTATGTCATTTCTAACATTAAAAATTATTATAACGGATATGAAGGAAAATTTATACAAGCATTTTCTGTAACTGATTCTACATATACATTAGAGATTCAGGAAAAAAATTTGAAAGCAATATTGTTTGATAATAAAAAAAATCTTGGTTACTTATTTAATTCCATTCCTATTATTAAAAACGTTAAAGATTTTAAAAAACTAAATAATCCTTATACTATAAATAATTATTCTAATTTACCTAATAAAGATACTACTGGAATTGTAGAAGATGTAAGTATTGAAAATGATACTGTAAAAAAAATAAAAATTATTAGTTTAATAAAATATAAGGACAGTTTAAAACAAGAAATAGTAAGAGAATATTTTTATTTTTTTAATATTAATAAAGAAATGAACTTTCCAGAAAGTATAAAACTTAAAGAAAAATTCATTAAAAAATTTAATATAGTTTTTAAAGATGATGAAAATTTATTCAAAATAATAAGTTCTAAAGACAATAAAATTCTTGTTGAAACAGAGTTTGTAAAATTTGTTAAAGAAGGATTTGATTTAAAATTTACTGCCGATAAAAATAATTAAAAAACAATTTCACCTCAATATAGGTAATTAAGAAACACAACTCAATGAAAAAATATACAAACACAGGAAGTAAAGATACACGTTCAGGATTTGGTGCAGGAATGACCGAATTGGGACAAAAAAATGAAAATGTTGTTGCACTTTGTGCCGATTTAATAGGTTCATTAAAATTTGACGATTTCAAGAAAAATCATCCAGAACGTTTCTTTCAAATAGGAATTGCAGAAGCTAACATGATTGGAATTGCTGCAGGATTAACAATTGGAGGAAAAATTCCGTTTACAGGAACATTTGCCAACTTTTCTACTGGAAGAGTTTACGATCAAATTCGTCAATCTGTTGCTTATTCTGATAAAAATGTGAAAATTTGTGCATCTCACGCAGGATTAACACTTGGTGAAGATGGTGCAACACATCAAATTCTAGAAGACATTGGACTTATGAAAATGTTACCAGGAATGACTGTAATTAATACCTGCGATTACAATCAAACCAAAGCTGCAACGTTAGCAATTGCAGATCATCATGGTCCAGTTTATTTACGTTTTGGTCGTCCAGTTGTGCCTAATTTTACGCCATCAGACGAAGAATTTGTAATAGGAAAAGCAATTCTATTAAACGAAGGAAAAGATGTAACTATTATTGCAACTGGACATTTAGTTTGGGAAGCATTACTTGCTGCAGAAACTTTAGAAGCAAAAGGAATTTCTGCAGAAGTTATAAATATTCATACCATAAAACCACTTGATGAAAAAGCAATTTTAAAATCTATTGCAAAAACTGGTTGTGTTGTAACTGCCGAAGAACACAATATTCTTGGTGGTTTAGGAGAAAGCGTTGCAAGAACTTTGGCTTTAAACAATCCAACACCTCAAGAGTTTGTAGCAGTTCAAGATTCATTTGGTGAAAGCGGCACTCCAGAACAATTGATGGAAAAATATAAATTAAACAATCAAGCCATTGTTGAAGCAGTAGAACGAGTTATAAAAAGAAAATAAATTTTATTTTTTATAAATTTAAAAATCCATTTCAAAATTATCATTGAAATGGATTTTTTTTAATAAAAAAACCATTTTATTTTTCAATAAAATGGTTTAAAATTGAGCCGGCGGAGGGACTCGAACCCACGACCTGCTGATTACAAATCAGCTGCTCTAGCCAACTGAGCTACGCTGGCGACTTCAATTCGATTGCAAATATAATAGTTGAAATTAATTTTGCAAAATATTTTACTACTTTTTATTTATAAATTTAATTATAAAGTATTTATTTTTTCAACCAATTGATTAGCAGCTTGTTCTAACTCTACATTAATTTGCTTGAAATGTGCTTTTTTATCTTCTACTTTTTTAGCATTTACTTTAACAATTAAATTGTCAAAAGTTGCAATTGCTTCATCAATAACTGCATTAGTTTTTTCTGAAGGTTTTCCTGTAGTAGACATTTCATAAATGTAAACTGCTTCAATAATATCACCTAATACAAAATTGATATCTTTCTTTAAATTTTTAACACTTGGCATTTTATTCTATTTTTAAAATTCGATGCAAAACTACATATAATCTTTAGATTAACGACTATGAAATGTAAATTTCTAATAGTGATGCTTTTCCACTAATTTCAAATGAACCTATAAATGCAGGAATTAAAATAGTATCACCAACTTTATATTTATAAATTTCTTCATTTAATTTTAATTCAAAACTACCTTCTACACACATTAAAACTTTAAAAGATTCTTTATTTAACTCAAATTTTAAAACATCTGTTAAAGGAATATAATTAGTTGTAAAATATTCGCAATCAACAACTTCATTTATTAAATTGTCTATTTTATAATATTTTTTTTCAGCGTCAACAACGTTATAATTTATTGCTTCAAGTGCTAAATCGTTATGCAATTCTCTTGTATTTCCGCTGGCATCTACTCTATCAAAGTCAAAAATTCTATAAGTAATGTCAGATGTTTGTTGGATTTCTGCAATTACAATTCCTGCACCAATAGCGTGAATTGTTCCAGTTTCTAAGAAAAAAACATCTCCTTTACTAACTTTTTTTATATCTAAAATAGAAAGCAATTTTTTATCTTCAATACTTTTTAGGTACTCTTCTTTATTAGATTTTTCTTTAAAACCAACAATCAATCTAGCATTGTCATCGGCTTGCATTACATACCACATTTCGGTTTTTCCAAAAGAATTGTGTCTTGTTTTAGCCAAAGCATCATTAGGATGCAACTGAATTGATAAGTCTTCTCGTGCATCAAGATATTTAAAAAGCAATGGAAATTGTTTTCCAAAATTTTTATAAACTTTAATTCCAAGAATTTCTTCTGGATGTAAATTTATCAATTCTATTAATGATTTTCCTTTAAAAATTCCATTAGAAATAATGCTAACATCATTTTCTACGGTTGAAATTTCCCAACTTTCGCCAGTTATATTTGAGTGAATTGGTTTATTTAAATAAGATTTTAATTTAGTTCCACCCCAAATTCGTTCTTTTAATATTGGTTCAAATTGTATTGGATAGTATTGAAATTTCATTTTAGACTTTTATAATTACATTTTTTTTATTGCTTTTAAAGCATTAGAAATATGATTTTTGGGCATCATACTATCAAAAATCATTTTTATAATTCCTTCTTTATCTGCAACATAAGTAACTCTTCCAGGAATTAATCCAAACATTCCTGTTGGAACTCCAAAAAGTTTTCTTATTTTTTTAGAAGCATCTGATAATAAAACAAATGGTAATTTATATTGTTTTGCAAATTTTTGATGAGATGAAACACTATCGCTACTGATTCCTATAACTGCTGCTCCTAAATCTTTAAAATCTTCATATTGATCACGAAAACTACATGCTTGTGCAGTACAACCTGCGGTATTATCTTTTGGATAAAAATAAATTACTGCTGGTTTTCCTAATAATGATGAACTATCAAAAAGATTTCCGTTAGCATCATTTAATTTAAAATTCGGAATTTTATCTCCAATTTTTAGTTCCATTAGTTTCCGTTATAAGTTACAAAATTTCTTGGAGTTTCATATAAAACTACTTCCAAATCTAAATCTGATTTAATTTTTTTTCTTAATTTATTCCATATTACAACTACAATATTTTCGGCAGTTGGATTTAAATCTAGAAACTCTGGAACATCAAGATTTAGATTTTTATGATCAAATTCTTTTTCAATGTCTTCTTTTATCATGTCTGTAAGAAACTTAACATCTAGAACATAACCTGTTTCTTTATCTATTTCTCCTGTAACACTTACAATTAATTCGTAATTGTGTCCATGAAAATTTGGATTATTGCATTTTCCAAATATGG
>JAYVKR010000047.1:0-7327 GCA_043768185.1 Flavobacterium sp. | reverse complement strand
GCTTTTGCAATTCGCATATTTATTTTGTCGTCACTTTCTGTAGAACGTTTTTTTAATCTAATTTTTAACTCGTCAATGCTTGGTGGTTTTACAAAAACGGCTAGCGTTTCTTGTTTGTATTTAGATTTTATTCGCAATCCGCCAGAAACATCAATATCAAAAATTACGTTTTTACCTTTTGCCCAAATTCGTTCTACTTCGCTTTTTAAAGTTCCGTAAAAATTATCTCTATATACTTCTTCCCATTCTAGAAATTCTTCGGCTTTAATGTGCTTTTTAAATTCTGGAAGTGAAATAAAATAATAATCTTTTCCGTTCACTTCTTCGCTACGAGCTTCTCTAGTTGTAGAAGATATAGAAAACTCTAAATTCAAATCTTCTTGCGTAAGCAAATGCCTGACTATAGTTGTTTTTCCCGAACCAGATGGCGCTGAGAATACTAGTAATTTTCCTTTGTTCATTATTTTAGTGATTAGTGAATAGTAATTAGTAACTAGTGCTATTCACTAATTACTAATTACTAATTACTTATAATACATTAAGCACTTGTTCTTTAATTTTCTCCAATTCATCTTTCATCATTACCACAATTTTTTGCATTCCAGAATGATTAGATTTTGAACCCATTGTATTAATTTCTCTACCAATTTCTTGCGAAATAAAACCTAGTTTTCTACCATTAGCTTCAGTTCCAGAAAGTGTTTCTACAAAATAATTTAAATGATTTTCTAGTCGAACTTTCTCTTCTGTAATATCATATTTTTCTAGGTAAAAAATCAATTCTTGTTCAAATCGGTTTTCGTCTACGTTTACTTTTAACTCGTCAAGTGCTGTTCTTAATCTGGTTTTTACGGTTTCAATTCGTTCTGTGTCAAATGAAACTGCTTCATTCATTAGCGAATTTATATTTCCTGTTCGCAACACAAATTCTTTTTCAAGAGATAAACCTTCGTCTTTTCTAAAATTCTGAATGTTATTTAATGCTTCGTCAATTACGGTTTGAATTTGTTTCCACTCGTTTTCGTCAATTTCTTCTCGTTCTGTTTTTAGTACATCTGGCATTCTTACTGCCATTTTCATTAGTTCAGTTTCATCAGCATTTGGTAAAACCGCTTTCATTTGATTAATATATGCTTTTACAATTGGAACATTAATTTTAGACGATGTTTCTTCGCCAGTAACTTCTACATATAGTGAAAAATCTATTTTTCCTCGTTCCAATCGTTGCGATATTTGGTTGCGCAAACCCAATTCCATTTCTCTAAAAACCGATGGCATTCTAGTATTTAAATCTAAACCTTTACTGTTTAGCGATTTTATTTCTACGGTAATTTTTTTGGTTGGTAATTGCAAAGATGCTTTTCCAAAACCAGTCATTGATTGTATCATATTTTTTTATAAGAATTCAAAGATAATAAAAAAGTGTTCAGTATTCAGTGTTCAGTATTCAGTGTTCAGTTTTCAGTGATCAGCATTCAGTTTTTTAGAGATTGTGTTCACTATTTATTTTACAATTGTTATGTTAATATAAAATCTTATTACATACAACTGAAAACTGAAAACTGAACACTGATCACTGACCACTTTTCTTCTGAGTAACCAAATAAACTCCAACAAATATTAAAATTGCCGAACTAATTTTAACCCAAGTCAGTTCATCTTTTCCTAAACTAATGGCAAATATTGTAGCAAAAAGTGGTTGTAAATAAATAAAAACAGCAACAGTAGTTGGTTTTAATTCACGCATTGAAAGTAAGTTCAACAAATAAGTAAAAAAAGTAGAAAACAAAATCACAAAACCAATTTTCCAATAAATAGCAATCGGAATAATTGTCCAATTTATAGCTTGAAATTCATTCCATCCAAAAGGTAAAACTAGTAGAAATCCAAAAGTATAAATCCATTTTACAAACGTAAATGCATTGTATTTATCCATTAATTTCTTAACAATTATAAGATAAAATCCATATGAAATTGCATTTACCAAAACCAGAAAATTTCCTAAACTAGCATTGCTCGCATTGCCAATAGATTTTCCGTAAACAATTAAAAAAACAGTTCCAATTGATCCTAAAATTATTCCAAAAACTTTGCGTTTCAACATGCGTTCTTTCATAATTATTGCCGATAATATCAAAACAATAATTGGTGTAGAAACCATAATTACCGATGCCGAAATAGGAGAAGTCAAACTCAATCCTTTAAAAAAAGTAAGCATATTTATTGCTACACCAAACAATGCTGCGGCTGCAATTCGAGGAAAATCTTTAAGTTCAATTTTAATTTCATTGTGAGCTTTGCTAAATAATTTCATAAAAAAAGAAACCATCCAAAACAAAACCATAGCACCAAAAACTCGCACAACAATAAACCCAAAAGGTTGAATATATTGTGGCATTACATCTTTGGCAATAGTAAAAGTTAATCCGTAAATTATAGAGACTAAAGTTGCTCCAACAAGCGCTAAGTTTCTTTTAGACATTACCCAACGCTTTCATCACTTGTAACATATTTTGCTGCGTGTTTCCAATATAAATTTTATCATTAATTATAAAAACTGGTCGGCTTAAAAACGTGTAATGTTCCAAAATATATTTTTTAAAATCGTCTTCGGTCAAGTTTTTATTTTTTAAATCCATCGATTTATACAACTGCGCTTTTTTGCTAAACAACGCTTCATAACTTCCAGAAAGTGAATGCATAAATTCTAATTCTTCAATAGAAATTGCATCTTGTTTTATATCTCGGTAAACCAAATTAGCACTTTTTGGCAATGATTTTATAATTTTTCTGCACGTATCGCAACTTGCCAAGTAATATATTGTATCCTTCATGAGAATTTATTTTTGCAAAGAAAATTCATTTAAACGGTTTAAAATATTTTTTTCTTCTTTTTTTCTAGAAGCAACTTCCAGCTATACATTACAAGTTTGCGCCAGAAAATCACATTTTTCTATAACCATAAATGTGCTTCCGTTGGTCGCAATTTTTGGTCAAGAAAAATTGTAATTTTCTGGCTCAAAGCTTTTCATTACTATCTTGGCTAGAAATCAGTCTTAAACTTATACATCAATCTTAAATATTTACTTACTGTCTAAAACAATCTTTATATCTTTGCAAAAAATTTATCACAAAATGAAATTCAATACTAAAGTTATACACGGCGGACAACATCACGATCCAAGTACAGGAGCAGTTATGCCACCAGTTTATCAAACCTCTACTTTTGTACAAAAAAGTCCAGGACAACCAGTAAATCCAGATTACGAATATTCTCGTGCAGCAAATCCAACACGTTCAGCATTAGAAAACGCACTAGCAAGTATAGAAAATGGAACTCGCGGATTGGCTTTTTCATCTGGCTTAGCAGCTACCGATTGTTTACTTCGTTCGTTCAAAGCTGGCGATGAAATAATTGCAATGGATGATTTATATGGCGGAACTTACAGAATGTTTACTCGTATTTATAAAGACAGCGGAATAAAATTTCACTTTGTAGACATGAATGATATTGAAAAATTCAAATCATTAATAAACCAAAACACAAAATTGGTTTGGGTAGAAACGCCAACCAATCCTTTAATGAAATTGGCAGACATTCAAGAAATTGCTAAAATTACAAAACAACATAAAATTCTTTTTGCAGTAGATAATACTTTTGCAACACCATATTTACAAAAACCTTTAGATTTAGGCGCAGATGTTGTTATGCATTCGGCTACAAAATATCTTGGTGGACATTCAGATGTTATCGCTGGTGCATTAATTGTAAAAGATGAAGAACTTGGAAACCAACTACATTTTCAACAATTTGCAACTGGCGCAACACTTGGACCAATGGATTCATTCTTAGTTTTAAGAGGAATAAAAACCTTGCATTTAAGAGTACAAAGACATTGTGAAAACGGAGAAAAAGTGGCCAATTTTTTATCAAATCATCCTGCTGTAGCAAAAGTATTTTATCCAGGATTACCAAATCATCCGTTTCACGAAATTGCAAAAAAACAAATGCAAAATGGTTTTGGCGGAATGGTTTCTTTCACATTCAAATCTGGTTTAAAAGCAGATGCAATTAAGTTTTTAGAAAATTTAAAAGTATTTACTTTAGCAGAATCACTTGGTGGCGTTGAAAGTTTGGCCAATCATCCTGCATTAATGACGCATGCATCAATTCCAGAAGATAAAAGAAAAGAAATAGGAATTACAGATGATTTAGTTCGTCTAAGTACAGGAATTGAAGATATAGAAGATTTACTTGCCGATTTGGAACAAGCTTTTAAATAATCAACTATTACTAAATAAAAAATGCCAAATCTAAATTTAGATTTGGCATTTTTATATGTTATTAATTTACTAATTTAGGTAATAAATATATCCAAAATTTAACCATACATTCCAGTCATTAGCTCTGTTTTCTGTATAAATTCTTGGATCTGGACTTAAACCATCAACCCAATTAGAAAAATAATATTGAAATCTTAAATCTACCATTAAATCTGATAGTTCTGTTAATTTATATCTTGTTCCAACACTTGTAACTACAGACCATGTTGTTCCACCTTTAGTATCAAATGCATCTATATATTTAATTGGAGTTACCGTTGGTAATTGTCCTAAACCTGGACCAAGTTGCGAATCGGCAGTGGGTTTAAAATAACTAAATTGTCCTCCAAGACTAATAAATGGTGCATAACTTCCAACTCTTGCAGTAAAATCTCTAATACTGTAGGGAAAAAATTCTAACTGCATACCAATATTAGTTACAGCAGTACTTCCTCTCATTGCTCTTAACTGATTAGCAGTTAAAGAAGTTCTTTTGGTATCTACCCATTCTCCAAAATGTTGCAAATTGGTTTTATTATAAGACAATTCACTTCTTAATTTAAAGTGATCGTTAAAATAAGTTTCTGGTGTATAACAATTACATTCAGCTTTGTAAGAAAAATTTAAATAATGAATAATCCCAATTCCAAATCCAGTATTACCAGAGTTGGTAGAAATATCATATCGTTCTCCATAATCCGATTGAAAAGCAACTGGACCAACAATGGCACCAATTTCGTGAGAAAAGCCAAACTGAGCATTTACATTAGTTGAAAGGCCAACTAAAAGTAAAAAGGTTACGATAAAAGATTTGGTTATTTGCATATTCTAAACTATTCAATTCTGGACAAATATATAAAAACATCATTCACTTATAAAAATAAAATGAAAAAATACTTATATAAGAACGAAATAAATCATAAAAACTTTTAAAATAGCTTAAAAAAAGCAATTATAATTCTGTTTTCTTAACTTTAAAATAAAAATAAATGAGAAATTTAAAAATTGTAACGCATTATTTTTATAAAATGTATCTTTGTCCAAAATTAAATAAAACGTTTTCTTAAATTATAATTTATGTCACAAAGTATAAACAATTTTATTGAAGCAGTAGCTAAAAAAAATCCAAACGAACCTGAATTTTTGCAAGCTGTTAAGGAAGTTGCAGAAACTGTAATTCCATTTATTGAAAAAAATAAAAAATACGAAGGCAAGATGCTTTTGGAAAGAATGGTCGAGCCAGAACGCGTAATTATGTTTCGTGTAACTTGGGTAGACGATGCATCAAACACACAAGTAAATCGTGGTTATAGAATTCAAATGAACTCTGCAATTGGACCATACAAAGGTGGTTTGCGTTTTCATCCATCTGTAAATTTAAGTATTTTAAAATTTTTAGCTTTTGAGCAAACGTTTAAAAATAGTTTAACAACTTTACCAATGGGTGGAGGAAAAGGTGGATCTGATTTTGATCCAAAAGGAAAATCAGATAATGAGATAATGAAATTTTGTCAAAGTTTTATGACCGAATTATCTAAACATATTGGCGCAGATACTGACGTTCCAGCTGGAGATATTGGAGTTGGTGGAAGAGAAGTTGGCTATATGTTTGGTCAATATAAAAGATTAAGAAACGAATTTACTGGAGTTTTAACTGGAAAAGGAATTTCTTTTGGAGGTTCATTAATTCGTCCAGAAGCAACTGGTTATGGCGATGTATATTTTGCACAAAGTATGTTGCAAACTAAAGGAGATAGTTTTACTGGTAAAACAGTAGTAGTTTCTGGATCTGGAAATGTGGCACAATATGCAGCTCAAAAAGCAACACAACTTGGTGGAAAAGTAGTTGCAATGTCAGATTCATCTGGATATATTTTTGATGCTGACGGAATTGATGCTGAAAAATTAGCTTTCGTTATGGAAATTAAAAACGTAAACTACAGTAGAATTTCAGATTATGTAACTAAATATCCAAGTGCAAAATTTGTGGCAAACAAAAGACCTTGGGAAGTAAAATGTGATATTGCTTTGCCATGCGCAACTCAAAATGAGTTAAATGAAGAAGAAGCAAAAGCATTAGTTGCCAACGGATGTATGTGTGTTGCCGAAGGTGCAAACATGCCATGTACACCAGAAGCAGTTACGGTTTTTCAAAATGCTAAAATATTATTTGCACCAGGAAAAGCTTCTAATGCTGGTGGAGTTGCAACATCTGGATTAGAAATGTCTCAAAATTCACTAAGATTAAGCTGGACATCTGAAGAAGTTGATGAACGATTAAAAAATATTATGTTAAACATTCACGCTTCTTGTGTAAAATATGGTAGTGAAGAAAACGGATATATTGACTATGTAAAAGGTGCAAACATTGCAGGTTTCGTAAAAGTTGCCGATGCTATGCTTGCTCAAGGAATAGTTTAAAGAATTCACTTTCTAATTATATAAAACCGAGTTTATTCTCGGTTTTTTTATGCCTTATAATTATTTATAATTACTTTTTCAAATACTATATTTTTTTAGTTTAAGACAAAAGCCATCGCAACATTTGTCTTTCTGACGAAGCAAGAATCACATCAAGTTAATTACAAAACTAGACTACGATTATGTGATGATTCCTGCGTCAACATGACAAAAACAGCGCTAATTTATTCTTTAAGGGTTTGTCATTCTGAAGAAGGAAGAATCTCTGTGAACTTGGTAAATTTTAAATTGTTTGCTTGAGCATTTTATGGAGATTCTTCCTGCGTCAGAATGGAAAAAAATAGCAGATAATTTTTAAAATCACGTAAAACTACTTGTATCCATTTCATTTTTATTAGATACTTTTGAAAAGTATAAAATTCTTACAAAGTCTTTTTTTACTAAAATGTGTGGAAAAACCGTAATTTTTATTGAAAAAACTTTTTTAGTTTTGTTTAAGTAAAATAAAAACTACAAAAAAGTCAATAAATGTTTGTTTATTAAAGTTTTATTTTCTTACATTTAACTTTTATTTAGTCAGTAA
>JAYVKR010000046.1:0-2816 GCA_043768185.1 Flavobacterium sp. | reverse complement strand
GAAGATTATAAAAATAATGTGATAAAAAAACACGAAGATACATTGCAATATCGTGTAGAATTATTTAAAGATTATTTGCATCAAACTAGTTTTAATACTGAACCTGTTTTAATAACTTATCCAGATAATTCAGCAATTAATAATTGGATTTCTGAAAAGAAAAAAGTACAACCAATTTACGATTTTTCTACATCTAATAAAGAAAAACATACTCTTTGGAAAGTAGAAAGTGATGAAGAAATAGCTTGGTTACAAACCCAATTTGAAAACATTCCAGAATTGTATATTGCTGATGGTCATCACCGATCCGCTTCGGCAGAATTACTATATGACGAAGACAAGCATTTGGGAAACCAAAATTTGAACTATTTTATGAGTTTTTTAATTGCAGAAAGCAATGTAAAAATATATGAGTTTAATAGAATAATTAGAGATTTAAATGGCAATTCTAAAGTAGATTTTCTTAAAAAATTAGCTCAAAATTTTATAATTAAAACCAAAGAACAAGAACTTTGGAAACCACAAAGTAAGTTTGAATTCGGAATGTATCTTGATGGCGATTTTTATGCGCTTTTTTATAAGCAAAGTAATTCTATATCTGATTTGTCATCTCGAGCGCAGTCGAGAGAAACTATTTTAGAAAATCTAGACGCGCAAATTTTGTATGATAAAGTATTGAAACCCATTTTGGGAATTGAAGATTTAAGAAACGATGAACGAATTGAATACATTCCTGGAAAACAATCTATATTAACCATAAAAGAATTGGTTGACGAAGGCGAATATGAAGTTGGATTTATGTTATTTCCATCTGATATTTCAGAAATTAAAGCATTGGCAGACAACAATTTAATAATGCCACCAAAAAGTACTTATATTGAACCTAAATTTCGTAGTGGATTGGTGATTTATGAGTTGTAAAAATTTGAAGATGATAGTTTTAAATATTTTTGAGTAGTTTTTTTTAATTATGAGTGAAATCAATATTAATTTTAAAACATATAAAGTAATTTTATTTTTCCTTTTTACACTTTTTCAATTTGCTTTTGCGCTTTTTGGATTATTAAACGGAAATATTTTACTAATCATACCTTTTGTGTTATTTATTGGTCCAAACACAATTTGGACTATAAATTTTATTCATTTATTCAAAAAAAATACTCCATTAATTATTAAAAAAGATGAAATAATTTACTCGCCAATAAATTTAGAAATTAAAATTTCGGATATAGAATTTATTAGTTTTTTTTATGGAAAAAGTGTGTTATTAGAAATAAATTTAAACAATTACACAGAATATAAACGACAATTATCTAAAAGTATATTTGGATGGTTACTAATTCTAAATTATAAATTTATGAAGAAAAATTCTATTTTTATTAATGTTTCGGTTTTAGACATTAAGCAAGGTGAGTTGTCGATACTTTTAAAAAAAAATATACCTAAAACGAAAACATTATTATAATGTCAATAGCACAAAATATTACCCTAATAAAATCTCAACTTCCAAACCACGTAACATTGGTAGCGGTTTCTAAAACCAAACCAGTTAAGGATTTAATTGAAGCATACAATGCTGGTCAACGCGTTTTTGGAGAAAATAAAATCCAAGAAATGACTGATAAATGGCAAGAAATGCCCAAAGATATTCAATGGCACATGATTGGTCACGTACAAACTAATAAAGTGAAATTTATGGCAGAATATGTAAGCTTAATTCACGGAGTTGATAGCTTAAAATTATTAGAAGAAATAAATAAACAAGCTAAAAAACACGATAGAATTATTGATTGCTTGCTACAAATTCATATTGCCGAAGAAGAAACAAAATTTGGTTTAGATGAAAAAGAATTGAATGAAATTTTAAAACAACACTTCGACTGCGCTCAGTGTGACATTCAACTTAACAACATAAAAATTATTGGATTAATGGGAATGGCAACTTTTACAGAAAATCAAAATCAAATAAAAAAAGAATTTCAACACTTAAAAACAATTTTTGACAAACTCAAAAACATCGGACTAAAGTCCGATGCAATTGAACTAAACACTGGCAACTGCCAACTGAATACTTTATCAATGGGAATGTCTGGCGATTATAAATTGGCAATTGAATGCGGAAGTACAATGGTTCGAATTGGAAGTAGTATCTTTGGTTCGAGATAAAAAATTTCAAAAATCAATTACAATTACAATATCAAAAATAAATATAAAAAAATAAAAATGAAAGAAGACAATATTTTTAGTGATAAAATTTTCAATTTTGAAGATAGATTAGTTCGTTTTGCAGGAGAATGTATTTTCTTTACAAGAAATTTAAATAAATCATTTGAAAATGAATATTATAAAAATCAGTTAATTAGATCTTCTGGAAGTTCATCATTAAACTTTGGAGAAGCACAAGGTACAATTACTAATAAAGATTTTATTTTTAAATTAGGATTAGTAGTTAAAGAATTAAAAGAATCTAGAAACTCTTTAAAAATATTGAATTACATTAAAGAAGGAGATGAAATTATTAGAAACTTACTTTTAATTGAAATAGAAGAGTTAATCGCTATTGCTTCAAAAATGATTATTAACAAACAATAATTTTTAAATATCAATTACAATTTCAATCAAAAAAATCAATTTTTTAAATATTAATAAATGAATTTGATTTTTGTTATTGAAATTGCAATTGATTTTTGATATTGACATTGAAAATGTACGCAATTCTCGACATAGAAACCACTGGAGGACAATTCAACGAAGAAGGAATTACCGAAATAGCTATTTACAAATTCGATGGACACGAAATTGTAGATCAGTTTATT
>JAYVKR010000045.1:0-12875 GCA_043768185.1 Flavobacterium sp. | reverse complement strand
GCACATAGAAATTTAGAAGCCGATTATTTTATTCCGCTTTTTGGACTTACACCAAAGTTGGGCGCAATTGCAAATTGGGGTTTAGAAATAGAAAAAAATGCAATTAAGGTTAATAATGCATTAGATTATCAAACTAACATTGAAGGAATTTATGCCATTGGCGACGTAAATACGTATCCTGGAAAATTAAAATTAATTCTTTGCGGATTTCACGAAGCTACATTAATGTGCCAAAGTGTGTACCAACGAATGAATCCAGGTAAGAAATACGTGTTAAAATACACAACTGTTTCAGGCGTTGACGGTTTTGACGGAACACGAAAAGAAGCTGATAAAGCAGTTGTAAAATCGATAGAATAAATTTTTACATTTGTAATAAAATTTAAATTATGGACGACTTTAAAATAAATGAGCAATCAATACGTTCTAGATCTTCATTTGTAAATGAACAAGAATTCATTAACTATTATAAAACTAAAACACCACACGAAAGATTACAAGCTGCTTGTTTGTTAATAAATGAAGTTTATAATGTTACATCTGAAACTAAAGTAGATAGAACAATATTCTCATCAAGAAAATTTAAATAAATTGCCACACGACATAACCATTACCATCACCGATAGAAACGGACAACTTCACGAAGTACAAGCACCAACAGATATGAATTTAAATCTGATGGAAGTAATAAGAATGTACGAACTTGCCGAAGAAGGAACAATTGGTGTTTGTGGCGGAATGGCAATGTGCGCATCGTGTCAATGTTATGTTTTAAATAATGTTTTAAATTCTGAACGCAACGACGATGAAGAAGCAATGTTAAGTGAAGCTTATCACGTAAAACCCAATAGCAGACTAGGTTGTCAAATTGCAATAACTTCTAATATTGATGGTTTGTCAATAGAAATAGCACCAGAACAATAGTTTATAAACCAAAATTATTTATTCTTAGGGCAAGGTATTTTCAAAAATCTAATTTTTTTACAAGACACACTTTTTTTTGGATTTCTTGTAATTAAAATTCAAATTTTTAGTATTTTATGAAAATTTACAAAAAAGTGTAGAAAAATAATTAAAGAAATAAATTTCTACATAAGTTAATATTTATTAGAAAATTTCAAAAATATATTGATAAGTAAGTAATTATTATAAATTATACCTTTTTAAACTGATTTATAAGAAATTAAATCTACAGGAGTTTCTATATATTCTTTAACAATTTGCAAAACACCTTCTTCATTAGTATCAATTAACCATTTTACTAATGCAATTTTTCCGTTTTCTATTTCTATTCCTGTAATGTTTCTTGGATGAACGCAACTTCCATCGTTAAAAAAGTTTAATAAATTTTCTTGTGGTTTAGGAAAATGCGGACGATGTGTATGTCCAACAATTGTAATTTGATTTCCGTTATCGGCAATCCATTTTTTTATTTTTCGCTCTACTTTTATACGTTCTAAATAATTTTTTGCAGGACTTGTTGGGTCTTTTATTCCCCAAACTTGCAATGGTTTCCACAATATTCTAACAAAAAATCTATTGAATTTCCAACCTACATAATTCATAAAATCGGCTTGATGACCGTGTGTTAAAAAGATTTTCTGTCCTGTTTGGGTATGTTCTAAAATAACTGCTTCGTTAAAAGTTAAGTTTGGCATTAAAGGCATATTTTTACCTTCGGTTGTATCAAAATATTGAGATAAATTTTTTTTAACAACATTGGGATTTCTGTAAACCATATCGTGGTTGCCATAAATCATATGTAATTTATCTTTTAAATAGAACTTTTTGAGCAACAAAAAAACGTTTTTATTGGCTTCGAGAACATCTTTAAAAAACAAGTTTTCCCATAGTTCATCGCCATCACCAAGTTCTATATACTGAAAATCGTTTTTATAATATTGATTTAATGCATGTACATAAATATTTCTATTATTGGCAAAATCATCGGCAAAACTTCCGTCACCTCGATGACAATCACTAAACAAGATAAACTTTGAAGTGTTGTTAAATGGTATTTTTTTAGCTTCGTTAAATGCTTTTGTTAATCGTGTTTGAGATGACATTTATTGTTTTGTATTTATTTCAAAAATACAATTTTTCTTGAAGATATTAAGTTTTATCGTAATTTACAGCTAGCCCAGATTGCAATGAAAAGCAAAATGGTGTAAAAAAACTAATTTTTTATATTTTAAAAAGCGACCAAAGAAGCTCTTTTAAAATAGTAAAAAATGTTTTTTTACACCGTTTTCATGTAATGAAAAGCTGGAAGTTGCTTCTTATTTAAAAGCTGGAAAACCAGTTATGTCTGCGCCAGTTATCAATAAATGAATGTCGTGCGTACCTTCATAAGTTAAGACCGATTCTAAATTCATCATGTGTCGCATTATAGAATATTCTCCTGTAATTCCCATTCCTCCAAGCATTTGTCTTGCTTCTCGAGCAATTTCTACAGCCATCATAACGTTGTTTCGTTTTGCCATAGATATTTGAGCTGTGGTTGCTTTACCTTCGTTTCGCAAAACACCCAAACGCCACGTAAGTAATTGTGCTTTAGTGATTTCTGTAATCATTTCGGCCAGTTTCTTTTGTTGTAGTTGCGTTGCACCAATTGGTTTATCAAACTGAATTCTTTCTTTAGAATATCGCAAAGCAGTATCGTAGCAATCCATTGCGGCACCAATTGCACCCCAAGCTATTCCGTATCTTGCCGAGTCTAAACAAAGCATTGGTGCGCCAAGTCCAGATTTTCCTGGCAGTAAATTTTCTTTAGGAACTTTTACATTATTAAAAACCAATTCGCCAGTAGCACTTGCACGTAACGACCATTTGTTGTGCGTTTCTGGAGTTGTAAAACCTTCCATGCCACGCTCAACAATTAATCCGTGAATTCTTCCTGTTTCATCTTTTGCCCAAACTACTGCAATATCTGCAAATGGCGCATTGGAAATCCACATTTTGGCACCATTTAAAAGATAATGATCGCCCATATCTTTAAAATTAGATGTCATTCCGCTTGGGTTAGAACCGTGATCTGGTTCTGTTAATCCAAAACAGCCCATCATTTCGCCAGTTGCTAGTTTTGGTAAATATTTTTTTCGTTGCTCTTCTGTTCCAAATTTCCAAATTGGATACATTACTAAAGACGATTGTACTGATGATGTTGAACGAACACCACTATCTCCTCTTTCAATTTCTTGCATAATCAATCCGTAAGAAATTTGATCCAATCCTGCACCACCATATTCTTCTGGAATATAAGGTCCAAAACCACCAATTTCTCCCAAACCTTTTATAATTTGTTTAGGAAACTCGGCACGTTGCGCATAATCTTCAATAATTGGCGAAACTTCGCGTTTTACCCATGCACGAGCAGAATCGCGCACTAATTTATGTTCTTCTGTTAGCAAATCGTCTAACAAATAATAATCTGGAGATTGAAATAAATCTGGTTTCATATTATGTAAATTGTATTTTTATAATCTATAATAAATTACGAAATCGTTTGCAAAGTTAGTAAAACATTATTGAGAAATAGTTGAACGTTTGTTATAATTTTTTAATTTTGTCAAACTGAGCTTCGCCTGCACTGAGTTTATTGAAGTGTCGAAGTTCAGAAGCAATTTCCAGCAATACATTACAAGATTTTAATAAAAAAAGAACTTTTTCTAAATAAAAAAAGAGCTTCTTTGGTCGCTTTTTTTCATCAAGAAAAACTACTCTTTTTTTACTAAAATGCTTTCCATTTCTTTCTGGGCTAGGTTACATTTTTAAATAGAATTCTTTAGTAAGATTAATATATTCGTTAGTATATTCATGTCTATTAATTTCAACAACCAATTCATCTGCAGTTAAAACTGAAAGTTCATACCTTTTAAAAGCCAATAAACTTCTAACAATTGGCGTAGTATGTGAACCTTTTACACGAGTTACTTTTATAGGAAAAAGTTCAACATTAGCACACAAATCTATAAACCGTTCTTCTTCTTTAAAAGGAATTACAACAGCAAAAATTCCATTTTCTGACAATAATAAATCAGCAGCTTCAACCAAATCTTCAAAAGGTAATGCGTCTTGAAATCGAGCTAAATCGCGATGCGAATTATCCGTTTTATAATCTTCACTATAAAAAGGAGGATTAGAAATAATTAAATCATATTCGTCTTCTGGATCGTCCACAAATTCATCCAAACCTGCATGAAAACAAAACAATCTATCACTCCAAAGAGCATTTTCAAAGTTAAAAACACACTCTTCATAGGCGTTTTCTTCAATTTCTATAGCATCAATTTGTTGTGCATTACTTCTTTGTGCCAACATCAAAGACAAAATTCCAGTCCCAGCACCAACATCCAAAACAGAATTAGGATTATTATCAATTGGACACCAAGCACCAAGTAAAACTGCATCAGTACCAATTTTCATAGCACTTTGGTCTTGTTTTACAGAAAATTGTTTGAATCGAAACAAATTGATTAACGATTAAAGATTAACGAATTTTAATTTTTGAAGTTTTTAACTGAATACTAAAAACTGAACACTGAGCACTTTTTCTAAAGATACATTTCCACCAATCCTTCTGGTAAATTCATAATAACTTTCTTATTCTCTCTATCAATTTTTACCAAAAAATGATCAATCATGGGAATAAGAATTTCTACATCGCCATTTAAAACCTCAAAAAGTGGTTGCGCAGTAGAATCGTTTATAGATTGAATTTTTCCAAAAACTCCAATTCGTTGGTCTTCAATTTCAAATCCTATTACTTCATGAAAATAAAATTTATTGCCTTCAAGTTTTGGCAATAACGAAAGTGGTAAATAAACTGCTGCACCCAAAAGTTTGTCGGCTTCTTCTTCGTTATCTACGTCTTCAAATTGTACTCTTAAAAAATCATTTTTATGAATAGATGAGTTTTCAATAAAAAATGGAACCAGATTTTTGTTAAATTCAACAAAAACTGATTCCATATTCTCATATAATTCTGGTTCATCTGTATCTAAATAGATAAGGACTTCACCTTTAAAGCTAAATTTTTTTGCGATTTTGCCTAGATAGAAACAATCTTCTTTACGCATTATCGCTTTTTTATTATGCTTCTTTTTCTTCGCTAGTTTCTTCTGTAGCTGGAGTTTCCTCTACAACAACATCTGCAACTTGTTCTACAACTGGAGTTTCCTCAACAGCAACTTCTTCAGCAGCAGCTTCTACAACTGGAGTTTCCTCAGCCACAACCTCTTCTACTTCAACAACTTCTGGAGCTTCTGCGGCTTTTGCAGCTTCAGCAGCAGCATTGGCACGTTTGTCATTAGCAACTTTTTCTGCTTTTAAAGCTTTAGCTTTAGCTTCTTGTTGAACTTTAGATAAACCAACTTTTTTAGCATCTACTTTACCCACTTTTTCTTCTAACCAAGCAGCTAATTTTGCATCAGCTTGTTCTTGTGTTAAAGCTCCTTTACGAATTCCACCATCAAGATGATGTTTCAATAAAGCACCTTTGTAAGATAGAATTGCTTTAGCAGTGTCTGTTGGTTGTGCACCATTGTGTAACCATTGAACCGCTTTGTCAATATCTAAATCAACTGTTGCTGGGTTTGTGTTTGGATTATAAGTACCTAATTTTTCAAGATATCTACCATCTCTTTTTGAGCGAGCATCTGCTGCTACAATCCAGTAAAAAGGTCTTTGTTTTTTACCGTGTCTTTGTAATCTAATTTTTACTGACATAATCTTTTGATTAAATTTTGAGGTTCTCGACCTCGATTAATTAAGGGTGCAAAGATATAAAACTTTTTCATTGAAACTAATAGAATAATAAAAATAGATTTTTTTGTTTTTTTAAGTTAAATTTTGTTGACAATTCATAAAAAAAACTATTTTTGTTTCTATATAAAAAATGCTTTATGAAAAAAATAGCTTCATTAATAATAGTATTAATACTGCTTTCTTCTTGTCAAGAAGATGTGCAATTTAATAATCCAGGTTTTCAAGCTTATAGAGACGGAGTACTTTTTAGAGGAATAGATGTAAAAGCTTTAAAATCTGCAAGTGGTAAAATTACGCTACAAGCACTTGCACAAGATGAAGAGTTGAGTTTAAATGTTTCTAACTCAACTGTTGGAACTTATTTTTTAGGAACTACTAATACTAATAATTTAGCAACTTATTCGTCAAGCTTTAATGATGTAATTCTAGAATATGCAACTATAGTTATTTCTGGACCAGTGGCAAAAATTGCTACACCTTTAATATCTGGTGGTTCTACTTATGTTACTGGAACTGGTATTGCAACAACTGGTAGTTCTGGCTCTGGTTTAACAGTTAAGACAACGGTAAATGCTAGTGGAACTATTACCGAAATTAAAATTTCTTCGCCAGGTATTAATTATATTTCTGGTGATGTAATTACAGTTACAGGCGGAAATAATTTAGCAAAATTTAGAGTTTTAAATGTAGAAGGCAGTAATGGTGAGATAACAATTACCGAGAATGATGGTGCAACCATTTCTGGTGTTTTTAAGTTTAATGCAATTATTAATAATGGAAATAGCGAAGCCAACGAACTTGTTAATTTTCAATATGGTGAATTTTATAAAGTTCCAATTATTGCTGTACCTTAATTATATATTATTGTGTTTAAACCTATTGATAAGTTAAATATTCACAATTTAAATTGAGAATCAGTTTATTTAAGCTATCTTTGTAATCAAATTTTAAAATAATATTATGAATATTTTTGTTGGAAGCCTTCCGTTTAGCATAGACGAAGCAGATTTAAGAGAGTCTTTTGAAGTATACGGTACAGTTGCTTCTGTTAAAATAATTACTGATAAATTTACTGGAAGAAGTAAAGGATTTGGTTTTATTGAAATGGAAAATGACGAAGAGGCAGAAAAAGCAATTACAGAATTAAATGGAGCTACTGTTGACGGTAGAACTATCGTAGTTAACAAATCAGAACCAAAACCAGAAGGAGAAAGAAGATCATTCTCTAACAACCGTCCAAGTGGTGGTGGTGGATATAATGGTGGTGGAAATTCTCGTGGTGGCGGTAGCGGTGGTTACGGCGGTGGCGGAAATAGAGACAGTAATGGTGGTGGAAACAGAGGTAGATATTAATTAAACCATTCAATATATAGTAAAACCATTCGTAAAAACGAATGGTTTTTTTTTACAACTATTTTAAATAAAAATAGTAACTTTAAATTTATTTATAAATTATTTATTTTAGTAAAATGGTATTAGTTACTAGTGGAACAGGTTTAGTTGGATCTTATTTATTACTTCATTTGTTGGAAAACGAGATGAATGTTAAAGCTATTTTTAGAAATAAAAAAAATATCGAAAAAACTAAAGCTCTTTTTAAAATACTAGAAAAAGAATTTTTATTTGATAAAATAAATTGGATTGAATCAGATATTTTAGATGTACCGTCATTAGAAATAGCATTTGAAAATATAGATTATGTATATCATTGCGCTGCTTTAATATCTTTTGATCCAAGTGATGAAAACAAACTTAGAAAAACCAATATAGAAGGAACTGCTAATATTGTAAATTTTTGTTTGGCAAAAAATGTAAAAAAACTTTGTTATGTTTCTAGTATTGCAGCACTTGGTGATTTAATTTCTAATGAAAACTATATAACAGAAGAAACAGAATGGAATGCAGAAAAATTTCATAGTGACTACGCAATATCAAAATACGGAGCAGAAATGGAAGTATGGCGAGCGCAACAAGAAGGATTAAATGTTGTAATTGTTAATCCAGGTGTAATTTTTGGAGCAAGTTTTTGGAATACTGGTAGCGGCGCTTTTTTTTCGTCAATTAAAAACGGTTTTCCTTTTTATACCAATGGAAAATCTGGTTATGTAGCAGCTACAGATGTTGTAAAAATAATGTGTCAATTAATGAAAAGTGAAATTAACGGTGAACGTTTTATTTTAATATCAGAAAATTTAACTTACAAAAATATTATTTATTCAATTGCAGAAAAAATTAATGCCAAAAAACCAACAATTGAAGCTAAATCTTGGTTGTTAAATCTTGCTTGGAGATTGGATTGGATTTCTACTAAAATTTTTAAAACCAAAAGAAAAATATCTAAATATGCAGCGCAATCATTAGTAAACGAAAATGAAATTTCTAATAAAAAAATTAAAGATGCTTTAAATTTTACTTTTCAAAATGTAAATGATTGTATAAATGAAGTTGGCGATTTATTTAATAAAAATTACACGAAATAAACTAATTAATTTGTACCAAAAACAAAACTTTAAACATTAAAAAAAAAATGTTTGTAGCTTAATAACTTGAAAAAAGGAGCTTTACTTAGTTTCACTCAAATTATTTATTTAATTTTTCAAATTCATCCTTGGTAACTTTTTTACTTTGAAAATAATATTCTTCTGTTGTGGTGTTTTTTACACTGTTGTAATTGACTTTTAATCCGTGCCATTTTCCGTTTTTCCATTGCGTCTTGGTGTAATCGGAAGTTCCTTCACTGTAGTAGGTTGAGAAAATTTGATCTCCATTGGCATTATATTCTATGTCTGATCGTACTATTAAATTATTGGTTTGATTTAGTGTTATGTATTTATGAATTCCTATTGGTTTGTTGTTTTCGTTCCATTTATTTTCGTAAAAAAGTTTTCTTTGAAGGTCAAAATATTTAATTGAAATTCGTTGCCCTTTATTGGTATTTGTAATTTCTGTAAAAACAAGTCCGTTTGGAAAAAATTGTTTTTCTAGTACTTCAATACCATTTTTATAAACAAATTCTGATTTTAAAATGTTGGTTTTAGTATCGTAATATTTAGCTATACCGTTTTTTTCGTCGTTTTTATATTCTGCTGATTGGGTTATGATTCCGTTTTTATATTCTATGCTGTTGCCTTCTAACTTGTCATTGATGTATGTTTTTACGGAAGTTACAATTCCTTCTCTTTCGAAGGTTTTCCAAGTTCCTGTTTTTAAACCTTCTTGATTGTAAAATTCTTCTGATACAAGTTGTTTATTTACGTTATAAAAATTGTGTTTCCCTATTTTTTTACCTTGCTTGTATTCGTTTTTATATTGCAACTCGCCATTGAAATCAAAATATTCAATAAAACCATTTATTTTACCTAAATAGTATGGAATTTTTTCTATAATTTTTCCTGTATCTGGATTATAATATAATAAATCACCGTTAATGGTTTTTTCGTTAATAATAGAATATTCTGATATTAATTTATCGTTTACAAACTGTTTTACTTTTCCTTTTTTTAAATCGTTTGGAAAAAAGTAAACTTTATTTTCATTATAAATTTTTAAATCGCCTACAATTTTTCCGTTTACATAGTTTCCTTCTACTGTTGTATTTTCTCTTCTTGGATTTGTAAATTTTCTTATTCCATCTTTGATATTATCCTTAAAGTTAGTTTCTAAAACTAAATTATATCGAGCATCATAAATTTTTGTAATTCCGTTGGCTTTACCATTTTTAAATTCTATTTCTTGAAAAACTGAACCGTTGTCGTGATAAATAATTTTTTTACCGTGAAGAACTCCGTTTTTATAACTTGATTCAGAAAATCGTACTGTATTTATAATTACTTCAACATCTGTAATGTCCTTATTTTTAGTTATTTTGAAGATTATATTAGATTGTTGATTCATTTTTTTAAGATTTTCAACGTCTGATAATTTATTTTGAAAATCTGCCGGATTTAATTCCCAATCTATGTAATAAAAATTTTCAAAATCTTTAAAATCTGGAAGTCTATCGCTAAAACTATAATCGCCGTTATAATACCTAGATTGTGAATACATTAAAGTAGTTAACAAAATAAAAAAAATAATGTGAATTTTTCTCATATTTTTAATTTTTAAAATATAATGTTCCGTTCTCGTTTGCATAACCAACTACGTTTTTATTTTCATCAATTAGTTCTAGTAAAGTTATTGTAGGCGGAACTATTTGTGTGGTATCTTTTGGATTTTTGTAAACAAATTTAGGGTAATTTGCTATAATATCTTTGGCAGGATAATTGAACGTTGCAGGATTTATTTGAAGATCTCCATTATTTTTTTGCGTTATAAAACTGTATTTATTGTTCTTCTTTAATTGTATAATCTTGATTGATGAGGAAGAACCATCTATTTCTTTTAATTCATCATAATCGTTTTTTGCAATTTCTAAACCATCATTTTGTATAATGCCATATTTTGTTCCAATTTGGGTAATATAACTTTTTAAACTGTTAAATTGACTTAAGTTAGTTGGTGATAATTTGTCATATTGAACTGGAAATAAAAGCTTTTGTTTACTAGTATACAAACTGTATTTGTATGTTTTGGTTTTTAAATCTTTGTTTGCAACAATAAAAATTAATTTATTATTTTGATTGTTGTCATACAAACTAGATGGAGTTTTTACTATAGAATCAAACTCGATTAAATTTTTAGTATCAGAAGAAAACAACATTCCAGTTTTATTATTTTTTTTATAAAAAACTACGTTGTTAAAATAGGTTATAGTGTCATTTTTGTTAATTGAAATAGAATAGCTTTTAAATTCGATATCTTTTACAGGAATTTTTAAATTTACTGGAATAGTTGTTTTCGGACTATTTTGAGCATACAGATTTTGAGAAATCAAAACTAATTTTTCATTTTCTATTTTAAAAGTATTTGATAGATATGTAGGTTGTTTAGTTTTAATTTCGCTATTATTTTCACTTGGTCCTTCTACTACTTGAACATCGTCATAATCACCGCTTATCTCTTGAACTCCATCATATTTTCCATCTCCACTTCCAGTTCCATAACCTTCGCCATTATTTCTATCATAGGTATTTTCCATAAAATACTTCATAAGTTCGGCTTCACTTTTATGATACGCTGTAGATTTTAAAAGTTCTTTAGGAAGATTTGAAAAATTCCAAGATTCAAATGACAATGCATCAGTTTCTAATTTTTTAACTTTAAAAGTTACGTTTTCAATACCTCTTATTTTTAATAAATCTAGAGAATAGAAATTATCATACAACATTTGAGAAATTGTATTTGTGGTTGGATTATACACAAAAATACTTTCGGTATAATCTAGATTTAAAACGTGAATAAGTTGAAATCTGTCGCTAAAATTCTCATAGTTTATTAATCCTATTATAGGTTTTGGTAAAATAGATTTTCCGTTAGGTAAAATAATATCAGTTCTTTTTTGTTCTTTCTCTATTTTAGTTACGATGTAATTTCCACCTTTTTCATAAATAGATTCATACAATGGCGGTACTATTTCTGTACCTTTAATTATCAAACCTTTCAATCCATTGTGTGTAGAAATCATAACTTCATATTCTTTAGAATAATTTTGATAAAATTCGATTTTATCAAAATTAGCATTAATGATTAATTTCCCATCTGCATCACAAATTCCCCATTTATTTCCATCGCGATATGGAATAGCAATATTTTGTGAAAATCCAAAACTAATAATAAATAAAACTATTAATTGAATTGCATTTTTTTTCATATTTATAAAATTTGAAAACAAATTTACATTTATTGTACTAAAAACAAAACTTTAAACGTTATAAACTAGGTATAAACAAATTGTTTATTATTTTTACCACTTAATTTATTATTTATGGCTTCATCGTTTGACAAATTTCAAAAACGTAGATTAATTTCATCTTATTTTTCAGTAGTTCTAAGTGTATTTTTAGTATTGTTTTTACTAGGTATGCTTGGATTATTCATTATAAATTCTAAAAGATTATCAGATAATTTTAAAGAAGATATTGTAATGACAGTTTTCTTTAAAAACGAAGCTACAGATACAGTTTTTAAGGCATTTGATGCAGAAATGAAAGCAGGTAAATTTGCCAAAGATTATAAATATATTTCTAAAGACGATGCTGCAAAACAACACAAAGATATTATTGGTGAAGATTTTATGAAGTTTCTAGGTACAAATCCGTTGTATAATTCTTATGACATTCATTTAAAATCACAATTTGTAACCAATCCAGGTTTTGCCAATATGGAAACTCAAATTAGAAAAAATCCAATGGTTGCAGATGTTGTATATGACAAACAATTAATTACATTGGTAAACGACAACATAAAAAAAATAACTTTATGGGTTTTAGTTATTAGTGGTGTTTTTACTTTTATATCTGTATTATTGATTAATAGTTCGCTTAGACTTTCAATTTATGCCAACAGATTTATAATTAAAACAATGCAATTAGTAGGCGCAACAAAAGAATTTATTAGAAAACCATTTGTGAGAAGAAGCGTAATTCTTGGAATTATAGGTTCGGTTTTAGCAATTTTTGCTATCATTGGAGTTTTATTTTATATAAATTTTAATTATCCTACAATAGATATTTTTAAAGATTTAAATTTAACAATTGCTGTATTAGCAGGAGTTTTAGTTATGGGAATTATAATTACTTGGTTAAGCACTCACTTTGCAACTCAACGATTCTTAAATTTAAGAACTGACGATTTATATTAAATATTAAAATACTATACAAATTTTCAATAAAGATGCTGAATTATAATCAGCATAAACAAATTCAGCATAAATGAAAAATAACGAACAAAAACCAGAATTTCTATTTGACAAAGTAAATTATAAATTCTTACTTATTGGAATTGTAGTAATTGCAGTTGGTTTTATATTAATGAGTGGTGGCGGAAGCGAAGATCCAAAAGTTTTTAATGAAGCCGAGTTGTTTAGTTTTAGAAGAATACGATTGGCTCCAACCCTAGTTTTAATTGGATTTGGAATTACAATTTATTCTATATTTAAAAAATCTAAATAATAAATGGATTATTTACAAGCCATTATTCTTGCAATTATTGAAGGAATTACAGAATTT
>JAYVKR010000044.1:0-2830 GCA_043768185.1 Flavobacterium sp. | reverse complement strand
AAAAAGAAAAACCGCCTCAATTAAGAAGCGGTTTAATACTGAAACTAGTTCAGCATAAATTAGAATATATAATGTAGCGGTATTATTTTTTCAATAAATCTCTAATTTGAGTAAGCAATTCTTCTTGAGAAGGTCCAGCTGGAGCAGCAACAACTTCTTCTTTTTTCTTAGCTTTTTCTGCAGCTCTTAAAATTATAAAAATAAACAATGAAATAATAACAAAATTAATAATTGCTTGAACTAAATTACCATAAGTTATTGCAGCAGCACCAGCAGTTTTAGCCGCAGCTAAATCTGCATAAGTATTTCCATCTAATGTGATGAATTTCTTAGTGAAATCTAATCCACCAGTTAATAAACCTACAATTGGCATGATAACATCATCAACAGCTGATCCAACTATTTTACCAAAAGCTCCACCGATTACAACCGCTGTAGCTAAACTTAATACATCGCCTTTCATTAACGATGCTTTAAAATCTGCAAAAAATCCCATAATATCTATTTTTAAAATTGGTTAGTATAACAAAATTAGTTAAAATTTTAACATATTAGCAAATAATATGTAGAATTACTACTACTCTCTGTAAAAAATTCGCTTAACTCTTTGAGAAATACTAGTTAAGACTTCATATGGAATAGTATTTATCAATTTTGAAATTTCAATAACAGTAGGATTTTTCCCAAAAATAATTGCTTCATTTCCTTCTTTGCAATCAATTTCAGATACATCAACCATTAACATATCCATACAAACACTGCCAATAATTGGTGCTTTTTTATTTTTTATAGAAATATATCCAACATTATTTCCTAATTGTCTAGAAATTCCATCTGCGTAACCTATTGGGATTGTTGCAATTTTAGTTTCTTTACTTGCAATAAATCTTCTGCCGTAACCTACACTTTCACCTTTATTAATGGTTCTAATTTGAGAAATTATAGATTTTAAAGTACCTACATTTTCTAGAAATTTTTGTTCCTCTTCATCGTTAGATATTCCGTAAAGTCCAATTCCTAAACGTACCATATCATATTGAGCTTGAGGAAAATTGGAAATTCCAGAACTGTTTAATATATGACGTATTGGGTTTATTTTTAATTCAGAAATTAAATTTGATGATAATTTTTCGAACAATTCAATTTGAGAAATAGTAAATTCTTGATGATTCAAATCGTCGCTAGTTGCTAAATGAGATAAAATACTTTTTACTTTGACTGATTTATTTTCTTTTAATTTAGTTATCAATTCTGGCAAATCATTTTCTTGAAATCCCAATCTATGCATTCCAGTATCTAATTTTATATGAATTGGAAAATGGTTTAAATTTTTAGATTCTGCAATTTTCAAAAATGCATTTAATCCTTTTATTGAATAAATTTCTGGTTCTAATTGATGTTGAATAATTGCTTGAAAACTCGTAGTTTCTGGATTTAAAACCATAATTGGTAAAGAAATACCAGCGTTTTTTAAAGAAATTCCTTCATCGTCGAAAGCCACACCAAGATAATCTACATTGTGATGTTCTAATAACTTTGCAATTTCAAATCCACCATTTCCATAACCAAACGCTTTTACCATTACCATCATTTTGGTTGATGAATTCAATTTAGATTTATAAAAATTTAAATTATGGCTTATTGCGTTGAGGTTAATTTCTAATACCGTTTCATGGGTTTTCTCCTCTAGCGAAGCCACAATTTCTTCAAAATGAAAATGACGTGCACCTTTTATAAGTATAGTTTCATTTTCGAACACAATGGTATCTAAATGTTCTAGAAAATTTTTAGTAGATGTAAATGCGACACAATTAGGAAATTTATTTTTAAAACTAGAAATTGTTTCGCCAATGACAATTACTCTGTTTATTTTATTAGAAACTATTAGTTGAGAAACTTTAGAATACAATTCTTCATTTATTAATCCGCTTTGAAAAATATCTGACAGTATTAATGTTTTCTTTTTATATTGTTTTTGATGTTCAAGAAAGTCTAAAGCTATTTTTAATGACTGAAAATCAGAACTATAACTATCATCAATAAGTGTTGTGTTGTTGCTTCCGTTTTTAACTTTTAAACGCATTTCTACAGGAAAAAGTAATTGCATTCGTTCTTGAATAGTAGTTTGATTGTACTTAAAATAAAGTAAAACCATTAAACATTGAATAGCATTTTCTACTGATGCTTGGTCTTGAAACGGAATTGTAATTGAAAAACACAATTCATTATAGGTAATTTTGAGTTGCGTTTTTTCGGCTTTTTCGTTTGCAATTATAAAAACATCAGCTTTTTTATCGTTAGAACTCCAAGTAAATATTTTAATTTTAGAATTTAAAAAAACTTCAATCGTTTTGTTTTTATTCAGAATTAAAACTTCAACATCTGAAAAAAGCTTTAATTTTTCTTTTATTTTTTCGCCTACATCTTCAAATCCTTCGTCGTGAGCAGTTCCAATATTAGATAAAATTCCAATTGTAGGTTGAATAATATTTTGAAGATGTTCCATTTCATTAATTGTAGAAATTCCAGCTTCAAAAATTCCTAGATTGTGTTTTTCATTAATTCCTAACACAGAAAGCGGAACGCCAACTTGAGAATTATAACTTTTTGGACTTCTAATAATATTGTAATCAGGACTTAACAAAAAGTTTAACCATTCTTTTATAATAGTTTTTCCGTTGCTACCTGTAATTCCAATAATTGGAAAATCAAAATTACTTCTATGATAAGACGCAATTTTTTGAAGTGCAAATAATGTATTTTCTACAATTAAAAAATTGGCTTTATTTTCAAGATTTTTAGGAATATGATTAACAACAAAATGAGAAAC
>JAYVKR010000043.1:0-27231 GCA_043768185.1 Flavobacterium sp. | reverse complement strand
TAACAGCAGCAATAAGTTCTCCAAATACAACTCAGTTTTTAATGCCAAATGGACCAATAAAAAATAATATTTTTAGAGTAAAAAAAGCACCATCTTCACTATTTGCTCTTTATGGAGCTTATGATAGAGGTTACAATCCATATTCACCATTTGGTTTAGCCCAGTTTCCTATAAGTAAATTTCAAGCTAATGTTGGTTGGAGTTTAATTCCGTACGCCAATTTATTTGGAGCAAAATCATTATCAAGCATTGCATTTAATCCAAATAATGAAAATCAATTCTACGTAAGTTCGTTTTTTTCTGGTTTGTTAAAAGTAGAAAACGATGTGCCAACAATTTTATACAATACCACTAATACAGGAACTAACGGATTGGAATCATTAACATTAAGCACTCCAGATCCAACCTATATTGACATAAGAATAAATGGTCCAGCATTTGACAAGCAAGGAAACATTTGGATGACCAACAGTAGAGTAAGTAAAGGATTAAAAGTTCTTAGAGCAAACGGTCAATGGCAATCATATGACTTTTCTGATATTATTTCTGAAGCATCATCAGAATCGCATGGAATTTTAGCAATTGATAAAAATAATACAAAATGGCTTCCAACACTTAGAAACGGATTAGTAGGTTTTAATGAAACACTAAACAATAAATCTATAGTAATTAAAACTGGAACCGAAGGCAATCTTCCTGTTACAGAAGTAAGATGCGTGGCAATAGATTCTAGAAACCAAATGTGGATAGGAACAGGAAGAGGTTTAAGAATAATTTCTAGCGTAGATTCTTTTTTATCAGAAACAGAAATTCAAACCAAACCAATAATTATTAACGAAGTGTTTAATGGTGAAACCTTGGCGCAAGAATTATTTTTTGAACAATTTATAATAGATATTGCAGTAGATGGTGCTAATAGAAAATGGGTTTCAATAGTAGATTCTGGCGTGTTTTTAGTTTCTCCCAATGGTCAAGAAACCATTTATCATTTTACTAAAGACGATTCGCCATTGCCAAGTAATATTGTAAACGATATAGAAATTGATGGCGTTACAGGCGAAGTTTTTTTTGCTACAGACAAAGGTTTGGTTTCTTTTAAAGGAACAGCAACAAGACCAAGTGAAAATTTAGAAAACGTTTATGCTTATCCAAATCCGGTAAGACCAGAATTTACAGGAACAGTAAAAATATCTGGATTAACCAACAAAGCCAATATTAAAATTACCGATATTGAAGGAAGTTTGGTCTATGAAACCACATCAGAAGGTGGAACAATAGAATGGGACACAACCGCTTTTGGAAAATATAAAGTTGCCTCTGGTGTGTATATGATTTTAGTTGCTGCACAAGACGGAATAGATACCATTGTAAAAAAAGTAATGATTATCAGATAAAAAGTTTGTTGTTTTAAAACTATAATCTATAAACCAAAAACAATAAACAACAAATAAACAATGCTAGTTAAAACCAAAGCCATTGTAATTTCTACAATAAAATATCAAGAAAAAAGCTTGATTGTAAAATGCTTCACAGAATCTGACGGATTAAAATCCTATTTTGTTCAAAGCGCGTTTTCTAGTAAAAAATCCAACCAAAAAATTGCCTATTTTCAACCCTTAACCATTTTAGAAATAGAAGCCAAACATAAGAACAAAGGCACATTAGAACATTTTAAAGAAATAAAATTAGCAACCGCTTTCCAATCAATAAATACTAACATTTACAAAAGCACCATTGTTATTTTCTTGTCAGAAATCATTCATCATTCCATACACGAAGAAGAAAAAAATCAAGATTTATTTACCTTTCTAGAAACTGCTTTACTTTGGCTAGACAATCACGATGAAATTGCCAATTTTCATTTAATTTTAATGTTAGAAATGACTAAATTTCTAGGTTTCTATCCAGATGATTCCGATGTAGAATTAAAGTTTTTCGACATAAATGAAGGAATTTTTACACCATTTCACGGAATAAATTCACTATCAGAGCATGAAACACATTTATTCAAGAAACTAATAAATTTAAAATTCGACAGCAATCAAAAAGTTTTTGCAGCTATAGAACGACAACTGCTTTTAAAAATCCTATTAGATTTTTACACCATTCACCTTGATGGATTTAAAAAACCAAAATCGTTAGAGGTTTTAATAGAGGTATTTTCATAAATTTCTTGGGCGTTACCTTTCAGGTCGTGCTATCCGTTTCAATCTTTTATTTAGTTGCGCTGGGTTTTAACCCAGCGCAATTAAATAAAAGGATTTTCACTACTATCACTAACGCAAAACCCAGTATTCAACATAACCTTTTTTTTATGAATAAATACTAGTACTAAAACTCACAACTCACAACACATAACTCACAACAATTTATTACTTTGTGGCAAACAAAAACTCACAACACATAACACATAACTCACAACAATTTATTACTTTCGCAAACTATTTAAGAATACATCCAAATGAGCACAAAATTTACTGAATATAAAGGACTTGACTTGCCAACGGTAGCATCAGAAACCCTTAAATTTTGGAAAGAAAATAACATTTTTGAACAATCTGTAACCTCACGAGAAGGAAACACACCATTTGTGTTTTTTGAAGGTCCACCAAGTGCCAATGGTTTACCAGGAATTCATCACGTAATGTCTCGTGCCATAAAAGATATTTTTTGTCGCTATAAAACTCAAAAAGGTTTTCAGGTTAAGCGAAAAGCAGGTTGGGATACACACGGGTTACCAGTAGAATTGGGCACAGAAAAAGAACTTGGCATTACTAAAGAAGATATTGGTAAAACTATTTCTATTGAAGAATATAACGAAGCGTGTAAAAAAACCGTAATGCGTTATACCGATGTTTGGAACGATTTAACCGAAAAAATGGGTTATTGGGTTGATATGGAAAATCCATATGTTACCTATAAGTCTAAATATATGGAAACCGTTTGGTGGTTGTTGAAACAAATTTACAATAAAGATTTATTATACAAAGGATACACAATTCAACCGTATTCACCCAAAGCTGGAACCGGATTATCATCTCACGAAGTAAACCAACCAGGAAGTTATAGAGATGTAACCGATACAACAGTTGTAGCGCAATTCCTCATCTCAACCTTATCCAAAGGCGAAGGAGATGATGCTCAAAATTCAGTTTTAAAAGCGTTTCGTTTAAGTTCGGCTTCCTTCCCTTTGGGAAGGATTGAGGATGGGATTCCAGTAAAATGCTTAGGAAAAACATAATCCAATTTCTGATTAGCAAAATTCTCAAATCGTTCTAATGATTTTCCGTTTTTAGTTTGTTTTTGATCGAGTAGGAACGAGGTTTCAAACCATTTTTCTCTTAAATCTGAAATTTGAAGTGCTAAATTTTGATTACCCAAATTAATTTCCAGTTTGGCTTCCTTCGCATTGGGAAGTATTGAGGTTGGATCACCTATTTTGAAATACTCAATTCCACGTCCAAAAAGAATATTTTCAAAAGCAATATTATTATTAGTTTGTAACACCAAACCAATATTTTCTGAAAATAAAATTTTAACTAAATCTTTTTCTGGTAGCTCATCAAAATTAATTTTTGCTCCAATATTCACATCTGCAAAACACATTTCTAACAAAGTAGTAATTAATCCGCCACTTCCAATATCGTGTCCAGCAACAATTTGATTTTCTTTAATTAAATTCTGAATAGCATTAAATGCATTTTTGAAGAATTCAGAATTTTTAATTGTCGGAACATCATTTCCGATTTTATTTAGCGTTTGGGCAAACGAACTTCCACCCAATTTAAACTCATCTTGAGACAAATTGATATAGTAAATTGAACCTCCTTTTTTCTGCAAAACGGGTTCAATAACTTTAGTAATATCATTGCAATTGGCTCCAGCCGAAATTATTACAGTTCCTGGTGCAATTACTTCGTCGTTTGGATATTTTTGCTTCATAGAAAGTGAATCTTTTCCTGTCGGAATGTTGATTCCTAGTTCAATAGCAAAATCTGAACACGCTTTTACAGCTTCATACAATCGAGCATCTTCGCCTTCATTTTTACAAGCCCACATCCAATTGGCAGAAAGTGAAACACTTTTTAAACCTTCTTTTAATGGTGCAAAAATAATATTAGATAACGCTTCGCCAATGGCGTTTCTACTTCCAGCAGTTGGATTTACCAAAGCCGAAATTGGAGAATGACCAATAGAAGTTGCAATTCCTTCTTTACCTAAAAAATCCAAAGCCATAACGCCAACATTGTTCAAAGGCAATTGCAAAGGTCCAACACATTGTTGTTTTGCCACTTTTCCGCCAACACAACGATCGACTTTATTGGTCAACCAATCTTTGCAAGCAACAGCTTCTAGTTTGAATAATTCTTCAATATATTTTGGAATATCTTCTTGATTATAAGTGATTTCAGAATACTTTCTTTCAATTTTTTTATCAGTCATTACTACTTTTGGCGAACTTCCAAATAAATCTTCTAGAGCAAAATCCATTGGTTTTTCTCCAGTTTTTTTGCTTTCAAATGTAAATCTATTGTTGTCTGTAACATCGCCAACTTGATACATTGGCGAACGTTCTCTATCGGCAATTCGTTGTAAAAATGCTATATTTTCTTGACCAATTACCAATCCCATTCGTTCTTGAGATTCGTTTCCAATAATTTCTTTTGCAGAAAGCGTTGGATCGCCAATTGGTAATTTGTCTAAATCTATCAATCCGCCAGTTTCTTCAACTAATTCTGATAGACAATTTAAATGTCCGCCAGCACCATGATCATGAATAGAAACTATTGGATTTTCATCGCTTTCAACCAAACCACGAATGGCATTTGCGGCACGTTTTTGCATTTCAGGATTAGAACGTTGTATTGCATTTAGCTCAATTCCAGAACCAAAAGCTCCAGTATCGGCAGATGAAACAGCTGCGCCACCCATACCAATTCTATAATTTTCTCCACCAAGAATTACAATTTTATCTCCAGCAGTTGGTTTCTTTTTTATAGCTTGATCTAGTTTTCCATAACCAATTCCTCCAGCTTGCATTATTACTTTATCGTACCCTAACTTGCGTCCTTTTTTTTCTCCTCCTTTGGAGGAGTTAGAGGAGGATTCATCATGCTCAAATGTTAAAATAGAACCAACTATAAGTGGTTGTCCAAATTTATTTCCAAAATCGGTTGCGCCATTACTAGCTTTTATCAAAATATCCATTGGCGTTTGGTAGAGCCATTTTCGTTCTGGCATTCCGTTTTCGTATTCACGATTATTTGCCAAACGTGAATAAGATGTCATATAAACTGCTGTTCCAGCCAATGGTAACGAACCTTGTCCGCCAGCCAAACGATCACGAATTTCTCCGCCAGAACCTGTTGCCGCTCCATTAAATGGTTCAACTGTAGTTGGAAAATTATGCGTTTCTGCTTTTAATGAAAGAACTGAATCAAAATCTTTTACTTCGTAATAATCTGGTTTATCGGCAGATTTTGGAGCAAACTGTTGCACTATTGGACCTTTAATAAAAGCTACATTATCTTTGTAAGCAGAAATAATATCATTCGGATTTTCTGCAGAAGTTTTCTTAATCATTTTGAACAATGACGATTCTTGTTCAACTCCATCAATTACAAAAGTTCCATTGAAAATTTTATGTCTGCAATGTTCAGAATTGACTTGTGAAAATCCAAAAACTTCAGAATCTGTTAGCTTTCTATTTAATTTTTTCGATAAATTTTCTAAATAGTCTACTTCATCTTGGCTTAAAGCTAATCCTTCTTTTTTATTGTATTCAGAAATATTTTCTATTTCTAAAATGGCTTCAGGTTGAATATTTATTGAAAAAATATCTTGATTTAATTCAGAATATTTCTGCGAAATCATTGGATCAAAATCAGAAAAATCGTTAGAAACTTTTTGAAATTCTTCAATTCTGACGATGCCTTCAATTCCCATATTTTGAGTAATTTCAACAGCATTTGTACTCCAAGGCGTTATCATTGTGGATCGTGGACCAACAAAAAAATCCGCAAGAACGGATTTAGGTTTATTTGATTGAGAATCTGAAACAGATTTATGAGATTCTGAAACAAGTTCAGAATTGAAAAGCCAATTAAGTTTTGAAATAGTTTCTAGTGAAAGTTCGTTTTGCGTTTTCACAGCAAAAACTTTAGTACTTTCGTTTCCGAAAAAATGAATCATTGTGTTGTAGTTTAATCTGAACTTGTTTCAGATTCACATCTTTTATAAGTTCACTTTAGTTGTTGATGCAAATTTAAGCCAAAATGCATCAAATACAAAAAGAGTTATCAATAGTTTTTAACTGATTTTAAAATTTTAATAATTTTTAAGGTTGAAATTCATATGCACCAATATCAGAATTTCCAACTCTATTTTTACCTATAATATCTTTTGGAACATCTGGAAGAATCAATCCAAAATCTATAGCCGCCGAGCTTACTAATAAATTTAATTTATTTTGATTTAAGTTTTCAAATTTAGGATTGAAAACAGATGAGTTAGTTGAAATTTTACATCCAGAATTATAATTTGTAGTGTTGGTTGGAGGATAAAAAGGATTGTTGATAGAATTATTTACTTTAATTAAACAGTTTGCAAAATCATAATTAAAAGAATTTGTACTTTTTTTGTCTATAAATAATTGATTTTGATTTGAACCATAAACAATACAATTTGTAAAATTGTAAATATTAATAGGATTATTTACATAAAGAGTTGTTTCATTTTCAAAATAATCATTTAGTAAAACTGAAACCTGTTTAGAACTGGGCCAATTGTTATTGAAAGTACAATGTTTAAAATTATAATTTCCACCATAAGTACATGCTAAATTTGCTTGACCTGATAAATTTACAACTAAATTATTTCCATTTATTACAGCTCCAATTGATAAAATACCAAAATTAGAACAATTATAAATTTGTGAGTTATTAATATTTAATTTAGTAGAATAAAAATTATCAATATCTAATGGTATTACATAAAGTCCAATAGTTGCATTTTTTATTGTTAAATGACTAATATTACTTGTGTTTTGAGACATTATTAAAATTGTACCCCATTGACCTGGAACATTTTCGAATGAAGGTTCTAATCTGTCACCTTCAAATCTAATTTCTCTATCAATTGAAATTGTTCCATCAGCATTATAATCTGATAATTGACCATTAATATTTAATGTTGCTAATTTGTCTACAATTAAACCAGAATTTGCATGAAAATAAACATTCGATCCTTGTTCAACAGTTAAAGTTTTTCCGTTTGCAACTAAAGCATAACCATAAATTACATAGGGTTTTACATTTGTCCAATTTAATTCGGAATCTAATAATTCATGACCTTCAATAGTTGTAGGATTACCACTTAAGACCAATGTTTCTTTTATATTATTTGGTAAAGTTTTATTGGGATAAATAAAAATTGCATCTTGAATCAATGTGACCAAATCTACCTCTTGTGGAGTTCCACTAATGTTATAAAAATCAATTTTATCGGTATATAAAAAATCGTTTGGGTTTGTATTTGCAGCATCTGCTGTTACTTCAATAAAAATAAATAAACTGTCTTTGGCAAGTAACTCTACATTACTAAAAATTTTATTTGTTGCTCCAACATCGCCAGTCATTCCATCAACTGTAATTCGGTATTTAGAAGTAATTCCTTTTCGTAATTGGATTTTTGGAATAGAAATATCTTTATCGCTTTTATTGTAAACCTTTAATCTATAAGTGCTTGAGCCAATATTTGTAAAAACTGTATCTAAATAAACGGTGTCTTTAGAAAATTCTAATCCGCCAGTATTTGGTTCAAATACAAAATCTTTTCTGCAAGAAGTTAATGAAATTGCCAATCCAATTATAAACAAAAAAAGTAATTTACGCATAGGTATTCTAATTTTGGTAAATGTATGTAATTATTTGAAATTTTGAAATAGGTTATTATTATTGATAACGTTACAAAATGAAATTTATTCTAATCTTATTTTTAGATTTTTTATGAGTAGTATTTTGATTAAATTTGTAAAAAAAATGTATGTCATTTGATAAAGAAAAAGTATTGCAACTCTGTCAAGAATGGTCTAAAAACACCTTGATGGAAACTTTAGAAATAAATTATATAGATGCTGGCGAAGGTTTTCTAGTAGCTACAATGCCAGTAAATTCAAGAGTTCATCAACCAATGGGTTTGCTTCATGGTGGAGCAACAGTTGCTTTGGCAGAAAGTGTTGGAAGCGCAGCATCTTTAATGTTTATTAATCCAGAAAAGCAAGAAGTTCGAGGAATAGAAATTTCTGCCAATCATTTACGAAGTAAAAAAGAAGGAATCGTTACCGCAACTGCCAAAATTATTCATCAAGGTAGAAGTATTCATCTTTGGGAAATTAAAATTGTTGATGAAAACGATAGATTAATTTCACTTTGCAAATTGACCAATATGATTTTACCAAGTAAAGGACGATGAGCGAAATATTTAAAAAAGCCAAAGAACATTTTAATTTAAAACTACCTTTTGTAGTTTATTGCAAACCAAATTCAAATAAAACAATTGCTTTATTTCAAAAAAATGATGATTTGTTTGAACTTGATTCAACTTCTCAAAGTGGATTTGCATTTGTTTCTTTCAACAATTTAAATCGATATTTAATTCCAGATAATTATTGCGAGGTTTATTTTGAAAATAATAGTTCTACTGATTATATTTTATCTTCAAAAATTGAAAATTCTTATACAGAAATAGATAAAGTAAAATTTGAAAAATTAGTTAAAAAAGGTGTAGATTCTATAAATAATAATCAATTTGAAAAAGTAGTATTGTCTAGAAAAGAATTGGTTGAACTACAAAATTTCGATTTTGAAAATGCATTTACCAAATTAGTATCATATTATAATGATGCATTAAAATATTGTTTTTATCATCCTAAAATTGGTTTTTGGATTGGTGCAACTCCAGAACAATTTCTTAAAATAGAAGAACAAAAATTAAAAACAGTTTCATTAGCAGGAACACAATTAAGTATTGAAAATCAAGAAGTTAATTGGAGTAAAAAAGAAATTATTGAGCAAAAAATTGTAACAGATTATATAGTAGATAGTTTAAATAATTTTTCTGATGATGTGGTGTGTTCTAAACCATTTACAATTAAAGCAGGAAACTTATCACATATTAAAACTGATATTGAAGCTAAAATTTCTAATAAAAATGATATTTATAAAATAATAAATTTATTGCATCCAACGCCAGCAGTTTGCGGATTTCCTAAGCAAGAAGCCAAAGATTTTATTATAGAAAATGAAGATTATGATAGAGAATTTTATGCAGGATTTCTTGGCGAATGGAAAAAAGATTTTTTAACTTATAAAGAAAATCAATCTGATTTATTTGTAAATTTACGATGCATGAAGATTGAAAATAATGAAGTAAAAATATTTATAGGTTGCGGCATTACAAAAGATAGTAGTTCAGAAAATGAATTTGAAGAAACGGTCAATAAATCAATGACTATGAAAAAAGCACTTTGAAAAGGTACGAAATACGAAGTTAGAAATACGAAGTTTAAAAACTATAAAAAATAAACAACAAACAACAAACCACAAACAACAAACAACAAACTACAAACCACAAACAAATGAAATTAGATATTTTAGCTTTCGGTGCACATCCAGATGATGTAGAATTGGGTTGTAGTGGAACAATTGCCAAAGAAATTTCTCTAGGAAAAAAAGTTGGAATTATAGATTTAACTCGAGGCGAACTTGGAACTCGTGGTTCGGTTGAAATTAGAAATTCAGAATCAGCGAAAGCTTCTGCAATACTTGGTATTTCTGCTAGAGAAAATCTTGATATGCGTGATGGTTTTTTTATAAATGATGAAGAACATCAAATGAAAATTATCAAAATGATTAGAAAATACCAACCTGAAATTGTGCTTTGCAATGCCATTGACGATAGACATATTGATCACGGTAAAGGAAGTAAGTTGGTTTCTGATGCTTGTTTTTTATCTGGTTTAAGAATGATTGAAACTGAAATTAATGGTGAAAAACAAACAGCTTGGCGACCAAAAGTGGTTTATCATTACATACAATGGAAAAATCTTGAACCTGATTTTGTTGTAGATATTTCTGGTTTTATAGATGTAAAAATGGAATCAATTTTGGCTTACAGTTCGCAATTTTATAATCCAAATACTAACGAACCAGAATCGCCAATAAGTACTAAAAACTTTTTAGATAGTGTAAAATATCGCGCACAAGATTTAGGCAGAATTACAGGAGTAGAATACGCCGAAGGATTTACTACAGAAAGATATTTGGCAGTCAATAATTTAAGTGATTTGATTTAATTTTTATTATTTTATTTTGCTAAAGCAAAGAAAAATTCTATATTTGCACTCGAATTAAACACGGTGATTGTAGCTCAGCTGGTTAGAGCATCGGTTTGTGGTACCGAGGGTCGCCGGTTCGAACCCGGTCATTCACCCAAAAAAAAGTCTTGGAATTTTTCAAGACTTTTTTCGTATATAATTTTTTTTTATTTTTTATTGTGTTGCCATTCTTTTTAAAATTGCCCATTGTTTTAAAGCAGTTCTAGCTTCAACCGCTGGATAACCAATCATAGTTTTTCCTGCTGGAATATCTCCTGTAACTCCAGAACCTGCACCAACAATTGCTCCATCTCCAATAGTCGTATGGTCTTTTATAGAAGCACTTCCGCCAATAATTACGCCATTTCCTAAAGTTACAGAACCTGCAAGTCCGCTATTTCCTGCCATAATACAGAATTTTCCAAGTTTGCTATTATGACCAATTTGAACTAAATTATCAATTTTACATCCATCACCAAGAATTGTAGAACTAAATTTTCCTCTATCAACGCAAGAATTGGCTCCAATTTCTACGTTGTTTCCTATAACTACATTTCCAATTTGTGGAATTTTTACCAATCCTCTTTCTGGACAAGGACGAAAACCAAAACCATCGGCACCAATTGTAGCATTTGGATGAATAATACAGTTGGAACCAATATGACATCGTTCACGAACAACTGCGCCAGACCAAATTATTGTATTTGAACCAATCGTAACTTCGTCTAATAGCGTTACGTTAGGATAAATAGTTACATTTTCTCCCAAAACAACATTTGGACCAATATAAGCATTTGCTCCAATTTTAGAATTTTTTCCAACAATTGCAGTTTCATCAATACAAGCTGTTTTATGAATTTCGGTATGAAATTTTGGTAAATCTGGTGCAAATAATTCTAATATCTGACTCATTGCTAAATCGGCATTTTTAACTTTTATAAAAGCACGATTTTCTCCTGGTTCTATTGAAATATCTTCATTTACAATAGCCAAAGATGCTAATGAATTTTCCCAAAATTTTTCATATTTTTTATTTCCAATAAAAGAAATTTCACATTTTTTAGCTGCTTCTAACTGTTCTGGAGCTGTAAAATTTTGATCTGTATTTCCAACAATTGTACCATTTAAAATAGCGTTAATGTCTTGTAATGTGTAGGTTTTCATATAGTAAAGTGAGGTTTGGTTGGTAAATTATATTCAAATAAAGTGATAAATATTTATATTTACTATTTATAGGATAAAATTTAGGATTGTAATTTTTAAAAATGGCTTTATTTTTGAAGAGTTTAATTTGAAATAAATTTTATAAATTTGGAAAATATTGAATTAGATAAAATGAGAAATATATTTTTATTGCTATTGTTTCCGATACTTTCATTTAGTCAGATTGAAACTAGCTTGAAATTGAAAGTTGGAATTCTTCAAAATATGATTAATAAAGGCGAAGAAGGTGAAACTACTTTTTGGCAAACAAAAGGTAAAATTACTTTTGGTATTGTAAATTATACCGAAGCACAGAATCCAGTATTTAAAGAATTATTTATTAATCAGTTTAAAGAATTGATTCCGATATTTAAAAAGATGAATGTATCTGAAGATGAAAAAGATACAGCAGAATTTGTAAAAATAATTATTCGACAAGAAGAAGATTTTAGAAATTTATTGACCAAAGAACAATTGGAAAAGTATTTAAAACAGCTTGCCGATTTTGAAGTTAATAATCCAAAAGCCAACGAATCTTACAGTTCTTTATTCTTCTCAGAAAATTTATTAAATCTTTATAAAAAGAGTTTTAAATAGAAAAATCCGATTTTCAAACTTGAAAATCGGATTTTTTATTTTTCATCAATCACTGAACACTGAACACTAATTACTGAACACTGAACACTATTTCCCATCTTTATCAACAACCAATCTATTGTCACGATTGGCAATTTCCCAAACAATTGTAAAAGCAAGTTGTGTTCGTTTAGTTAAAGCATCAAATTCTATTTTGTCAACTTCGTCACTTTGTTTGTGATAATCAGCATGAACTCCATTAAATAAAAATACGGAAGGAATTCCGTTTTTGGCAAAATTATAATGATCTGAACGATAATAAAATCTGTTTTTATCTGCTCTATCATTAAATTTATAATCAAGATTTAGTTTTGTAAATTTAGTATTTACGTTTTCACAAATATTGTATAAATCGGTAGACAAATAATCAGATCCAATTAAATAAATATAATTATTAGAATCTTTATGGTTTTCGTCTCTACGTCCAATCATATCAATATTTACGTCAGCTACAGTATTTGCAAGTGGAAATAAAGGATTTTCTGTATAATATCTTGAACCATGCAAACCATGTTCTTCTCCAGTAACGTGAAGAATTAATATAGAACGTTTTGGTCCATGACCTTCTTTCTTGGCTTTTTGAAACGCTTGCGCAATTTCTAAAAGCGCAACTGTACCACTTCCATCATCGTCTGCACCATTATAAATTTCGCCATTTTTCATTCCAACATGATCATAATGAGCAGAAATTACCACAATTTCATCTGGTTTTTCAGAACCTTCTATAAAAGCCCAAATATTTTCAGAATCTGGTAAACCTTCATTTCTTTTTTCGTTTAAATAAGCTGATGGAACTGTTTGATAATAATCTTTTGCGCCTTTTGGAAAAGAAATTCCGGCTTTTTTATATTGTTCAATTAAATAACGTCCAGCCATTTTCTGACCTTCGCTTCCGGTTTCTCTACCTTGCATTTTATCTGATGCAACAATAGTTAAATGTGTTCGTAACTCTTCTTGAGTAATAGAGTTTATATAACTATTTTCGTCTAGTGGAATAACTTTTACAACTTGTTTTTGAGTTGTACAAGCCAATAAAGTAAGGCAAAGTGATGCTGTTATTAGTATTTTTTTCATAGTTTTTAATGTAAATTGATAAAGGTATAGATTGCAAAGCAAGTTAAAATTATGCCAATAATAAAAAAGTTTATGAAAAACATAACAATTCCTTTTAAAATAGACATCCATCTTTTTTCTTCATAAAATCTGTGATGTGCTGGAAAAAAGTAATATAACATATATACTACTATAACTATTTTAAATATATAGTTTAAAATTTTAAAAAAGCGATAAGTATCTACAAATGATATTAAAAAATCAATGAATGATATAAATAAACTTCCCAACAATAAAAAGGAAAAATAATGTAGTGTAAAAATTCCGTGATCAAAATAATACCATCTTTTTTTACTTTGAAAAATCCATAATACAAAGGCAAATAGTGGCATATAAATAAACAATGCTTTGGGTAGATTTTTAAAATAAGATTCTACAAATTTTTCTTTAAGCTCTACATTTGAATATTTATTATTTATGGGAATTGTTTTTTTATTTAACCAATATTCAAGTTCATTTATTTCATTAGGATTTGCTTTTTTAACAGAGTCTAATTGTTTAATTGAAGTGTATCCAAAATTCATAAATCCGTCATCTTCATTCTTCTTTTTGGCTTCTACAATAAATTTTTGTAGTGAATCAGATTCTTTTTTTGTAATTAAACCCTTTTTTTCAAATTCTAAAATTTTTTGTTGTTCTTTGTAAACAGTATCATTTTTAGAATTTGATTTTTTTTCGTCAGTATTAATTTGTACCAAATCATTTTTTTTACTGGAATCACTTGGCAAAACAGCAATTAAAAAAAAAGTAATAAAACTTATAAAAATATATAATCTAACCGGAGCTAAATATGACATTCGTTTACCAGAAAGATATTCTTTAGTAAGCGATGCTGGTTTAAAAATTAAATTTTTTATGGTGCGCCAAAAAGCATTTTCATAATGTGTTAAATCTTCGAAAAAATGTATAAATAAATGAATAAACGATTTTCTAGTATCTATATTTTCTTGCCCACAGTTGCCACAAAAACGACTGTTAACTACGTGATTACAGTTTAAACAAGTTTTATCTTTTCTAATAGTATTTTTAGACATAAGCAAATTTATAAATGCGTTGTAAAGCTATAAAATTATTTAGTATTACATTTGTTAAAATCAATTAGTAACCAAAATATGTTTTTGTTACTTTTATTATTTAAAAATATGAAATCTCAAGCAACCAATGTTGATAACTATTTACAAGAATTACAAGACGATAGGAGAGAAGCAATATCTAATATTAGAACTTCAATTTTAAACAATTTACCAAAAGGTTTTGAAGAAGTAATAAGTTACGGAATGATTGGCTATGTTGTTCCACATTCAATTTATCCAAACGGTTATCATTGCGATAAAAAATTACCTTTACCTTTTATAAATATCGGAAACCAAAAGAACTTTATTTCGTTGCATCATTTAGGATTATATTTTGATGAAAATTTAGTAAACTGGTTTGCATCAGAATACGAAAATCATTCTAAAACCAAACTAGATATGGGAAAAGGTTGCGTTAGGTTTAAAAAAATAAACGATATTCCTTTAGATTTAATTGGTCAATTAGTAAGTAAAATTTCTGTTGAGAATTATATTGAAACCTACGAAAAAAACCTAAAACGTTAATGGAAATAAACTTAATAATAGGATATTTATTAGCAGTTTTAGTTGGAGTTTCTTTAGGATTAATAGGAAGTGGCGGTTCTATTTTATCAGTTCCAATATTGGTCTATGTTATAAAAATCGAACCAGTTCTTGCAACAGCTTATTCCTTATTTATTGTTGGAAATACTGCTTTAGTTGGAGGAATTCAAAAAGCAAGAGAAAAATTAGTAGATTTTAAAAAGGTTGTTCTGTTTGGAATTCCAACTGTAATAACTGTTTTTATTACTAGAATGTTTTTGTTGCCTAGAATTCCTGTAAAAATTATAATTGGAGACTATTTTATTTTAAAATCTAATTTAATAATGGTAGTTTTTGCAATAGTGATGTTTTTTGCAGCTATTAGAATGATAAAACCTTTAAAGAATATAATTGTAAATGAAGATGATAAAATAAATTATTTCAAAATTAGTTTACAAGGAATTTTTATAGGATTAATTGCAGGATTTGTTGGTGCTGGTGGCGGATTTTTAATTGTTCCTGCATTACTTTTTTTAGCAAAAACTCCAATGAAAATGGCAGTTGGAACCTCTCTTTTTATAGTCGCATCGCAATCTTTAATAGGTTTTATGGGCGATTTAAGTATTATTAAAAATATAGATTGGAAAATACTATTAATTTTTACTAGTTTATCTGTTGTAGGATTTTTTATTGGAAACATAGTATCTAAAAAAATATCTGGAGAAAAGCTAAAAACAGGTTTTGGATATTTTGTTCTAGCAATGGCAATTTACATCATTATAAAAGAACTTTTTTAATTTAAAAAAAGTTTAAAACATTAATTACCAAACTTAAATTAGTATTTTTGTACTCTAAATTTATACTATGAAAATAGAACAAATATATACAGGTTGTTTATCTCAAGGTGCGTATTATATAGAAAGTAATGGCGAAGTTGCCATTATAGATCCGTTGCGCGAAGTTCAAAATTATATTGATAAAGCCAAAGCTGACAATGCCAAAATAAAATATATTTTTGAAACGCATTTTCATGCCGATTTTGTTAGCGGACACGTAACTTTATCTGAAAAAACTAGTACTCCAATAGTTTTTGGACCAAATGCTAATCCGAAATTTAATTGTCATATTGCAACTGATGGAGAAGTTTTTCAACTAGGAGAAATTACAATAACTGCGCTTCATACTCCAGGACACACAATGGAAAGTACGTGTTATTTATTGAAAGATAAAAACGGAAAAGACCATGCACTTTTTAGTGGCGATACCTTGTTTCTTGGCGATGTTGGTCGCCCAGATTTGGCCCAAAAAGCCGCAACTATTACACAAGAAGATTTGGCAGGAATGTTGTTTGATAGTTTACGAAATAAAATTATGCCACTTGCAGATAACGTAATTGTTTATCCTGCTCATGGTGCAGGAAGTGCTTGCGGAAAAAATTTAAGTAAAGAAACAGTTGGTTCTATTGGAGATCAAAAAGCTACTAATTATGCTTTGAGAAAAGACATGACCAAAGACGAATTTATAAAAGAAGTTACCTTTGGATTATTGCCTCCACCAGCATATTTTCCTATGAATGTGAAATTAAATAAAGAAGGTTATGCCAATGTAGAAACTATTATTGAAGAAGCAAAATCTTATGATGCAACAACATTTGAACTACTTGCTAATGAAACAGATGCATTAGTTTTAGATGTTCGTCATCAAGATGATTTTTCTGCTGGTCATATTCCTAATTCTATTTTTATTGGTCTTGATGGTGGATTTGCTCCTTGGGTTGGCGCATTAATTACAGATGCTAAACAACCAATTTTATTGGTAACTCCAGTTGGAAGAGAAGCAGAAACTATAACAAGATTAGCTAGAGTTGGCTATGATAATACAATAGGATATCTTGATGGTGGATTTGAAAGTTGGATAAAATCTGAAAAAGATATAGAAACTTTAAATTCAGTTACAGCAGAAGAATTAGAAATAAAATTGAAAGAAAATACTTTGGTTTTTGATGTTAGAAAACCAGGTGAATTTGCATCAGAACATATAGAAAATGTTTCATCAACTCCTTTAGATTTTTTAAATAATCATTTACAAGAATTTCCTAAAGATAAAGACTTTTATGTTCATTGTGCTGGCGGTTATCGTTCGGTTATGGCAATTTCAATTTTAAAAGCAAGAGGATTTCATAACGCAATTGATGTAAAAGGTGGTTATGCTGCTATAAAAAATACTGGAATAAAAAGAACAAATTTTGTTTGTCCTTCAACATTATAAATCATAATCAATTAGATAACTAAATTAAATTTATCTTAATTTTTTTGGCTAAGTATAAAATATTCAAATTTATTACTATATTTGAAATTGATTCAAAAATTAATTTACAATTAAAAACCATAAAAAAATGAAAAAATTAGTAACATCATTAGTAGTAGTTGCATTTTTATTTACAATGAATGCAAGCGCTCAAGAAAAAGTTTCTAAAAGAAAAAAGAAAGCTAAAACTGAGCAAGCATCAACAACTGCAACACCAACTGCTTCAGAGAAAAAAGAATGTTCTACAACTGGAACTAAAAAAGCTGGATGTTGTGCACACAAAGAAGAAGCAAAATCATAAATGATTTTTTTTAAAAAAAGTGTCTAATAGATTTTAGGCACTTTTTTTATTTTTTTATTTTTATAATTTTACCCAAATTATTAAAAGCTTTTCTTAATTAATAAGTACTTTTAAACCTAAACTTCACAACTATATATAGTTATGAAAAAAGTGCAAATTCATTTAATTTACCTACTATTTATATTTCCATTTACTACTTTTGGATTTGTACTAAATGTTTCGTCTTCCTCTGAAACCTGTACCGGAAACGGTTCTTTAACCTTTACAGCAACAGATATTGATGCTAACGGAACAATTCTTTATACAATTTACAAACTTCCAGATTTAGTAGTTCCAATATCTATAACATCCAATACTAATTTAAACGGATTAACATCTGGCTTGTATAGAATAATTGCAAAGGAAACAGTAAATGGTGTTGTCACTACTCAACAAGTTGATGTTACTATTTCTAGCAATATTGTTCCGCTAGTTTTTTCAATTTCAAGTTTAAACCAAGCTTGTACAGCTACAAGTTCTATAACTGTAAATACAATAACTGGTTTTCCTGTTTCTTTTGAAATATTTGATGGACCAATTTTATATCCTTTGCAGTCAAGTAATGTTTTTTCTGGATTAATAGTTGGCGATTATAGAATTAGAGTTTTTGATGCTTGCGGTAATGGTTCTGTTCAAGCTTTTACGGTAATTCAAAATCAAGCCCAATTATCAATTACTGATCCAATATTTACAAATACAAATCCTACTAATTGTAATTTTACAATAGTTAATAATACAATTACTCCAGCAAGTGGTACTGTAATTGGATATCCATTATCTGTAGTTTACAATGTTCAACCACCAACAGGCACAGCTATTTCGTTTACTCAAAACATTACCAACGGAAATCTTACCTCACAAACTTTGTCTCAAACAATTCCTTATTATTTAAATCAAGAATATTCTTATAGTATTACAATTACAGATGTTTGTGGAACAATAATTTCTAAAAATTTTTTAATTAATCAAGGTATTGAATTATTGAGTACCATAGTTGTCTTGGATTGTAATGAATATTATTTTACACTTACTGCTTCCAATTTTACACCACCATATTCTCTAAATTTTTTAAACGTTCCAGTAGGATTTAATCCATCAGCATTTAATGCCAATTATCCTGGACCATATACTGAAAACACTATTGATTTTGGAAGTCCAACCAATCCAACACCAATTGGTCAATATACAGTTCAAATAACAGATAGTTGCGGTAGAACACTTTCAACTGCTAGAACATTTAGTGTGGTTTCTGTTCCAATATTACCAACTTCAGTTGCAACAAATGAAGGATGTTTAGCTAATCAAGGTAAAATTGAAATTTCAATTTTGGGTTCTAATTTAGTAACAGTAATTATTACAAATGCTCCTGCTTCATATCCGTTTCCATTGCCACATAATGTTTCAAATTTAATTGATGTAAATGGAAATTTTACTTTGTCTCAAATTCCATCTGGAAATTACACATTTTCGCTTTTAGACAGTTGTAGTTCAGTTCTTTTACCGTTAGATATTGTAGTTCCAGTATATCAAGATAAAGGAATAACTACAGAAATTAGAGAAGGTTGTTCTTTACAAAAAGGTTCTATAAAAATAAACAGCAATAATGGTGCTTTAACATCGGTAATTTTAACATCTGCTCCAAGTACTTTTTCAACAAGTTTACCTTTAAATTTGTCTAATAATATTATTACAAATGGAGTTTTTTATTTAGGAAACTTGCCTCCAGGAAATTATACATTTGCCACAATTGACGGTTGTAATTTTACTGCAACTAAAACAATTACTATTGCTGGATATACTATAACTTCTCAGTCATTTTCTTTGCAACCCAATTGTGGTTCGTTTACTATTGCTTTAAACTTTGTTAGTAATGGAACTGCAAATCAAAAATTTTGGTTACAAAAACTTATAAATGCAAGTTCTAATACTTGGGGAAATCCTGCTACAAATGTTGTTTATAATGAAGGTAGTGTTCCAACTGCAACTAATTCTTTATTGTTAGTTAATAATGCAAACAATTTAAATTTAAGTTTTAATGGAACTTTTAGAATTGTTAGATATTTTTCGGCTTATTATTCTGGTAGTGAAGTAAATAATGGAACGATTACAGATATTAATTCAAGATGTATAGAAATTTTAGCACCAACATTATCTTTTAATCAAAGTTTAGATATTTTAGACGCCAACAGATTGCCTTGTTCCTCTTCAGGAAATTTAGATGTTTTTATTAACGCTGTAGGAACAAATCCATTAAAATATAAAATAGTATCTAAAAATGGAAATCCGTTTTTCTTAGACAACGGAAATTCTAATGTTTTTTACGGATTGCCTCAAGGTTTGTATCAATTTGTAGTAGAAGATGCCTGCGGAAACATAACTAATAAAATTTATGACATTGCAACATTATCATCATTTATTGTAACAACTCAACCTGAAAATATGTTGCAATGTACCGCTACAATTACAGGAAATGAAACCTTTAATTTAACTCTTCAAAATCCAATAATCTTGGGTTCACAAGCTGCAAGCGAATATACAATTTCGTATTACAATTCTTTAGCAGATGCACAAAATGCACAAAATTCAATTGTGAATACTACAACTTTTAATCCAACTACAAATTCTCAAGAACTATATGCAAGAATAATTTTTAATGTTTTGCCTAGTTGTTATGAAGTTTTATCATTTAAAATAATAGTAGGATTAGAACCAAAATTAAACGTAAATCAACAATACATCAATTGTTCCACAGCACCACAAATAATAGATGCATCAATTGGAAATTTACCTACAACAACCTATTTATGGTCAGATGGTTCTACTAATCCTATAATTTCTATTTCTCAAATTGGTATAACTAATCAAATAGTAATTGCAACAAATAGTTATGAATCTAATTTAAAATGTACAAAATCTATAAATATTAAAGTTATCAATTCTCAAATTCCTCAATTTGATACTATTGAGACTGTAGATTGGACAACCAATGAAAATTCGATAACAGTTATTACAACACAAGTTGGTAATTTTTTATATTCTTTAGATGGAATAAATTTTCAAGAAACTAATGTTTTCTCTAATTTATTATCTGGACTTTATACTGTTTATGTCAAAGATATTGGTGGTTGTGTACTTATAGAACAACAAGTTTGGCTTTTAAATTATCCTAGATATTTTACACCTAACGATGATGGCTTTCACGATTATTGGTTTATTAAAAATTCTAATTTTGAACCCAATTTTAAAGTTACCATTTTTGATAGATACGGAAAATTAATAACCAATTTTAATTCTACTTCTCAAGGTTGGGATGGAAATTACAACGGAAATAAATTAATATCTGACGATTATTGGTTTGTAATTAACAGGCAAGATGGACGAATTCACAAAGGACATTTTGCCATGAAAAGATAAAAAAATCCTTCTCATTATAATTTTAATAAGAAGGATTTTTAAATTTTACTACTTAATTAAACTAGCATTCAAAACTATTTTAGTATTAAATAATTTAGAAATAGGACAAACTTCTTTAGCTTTAGTAGCAGTTTCTTGAAAAACTTCTTCACTAATTCCTGATATTGTTGCAGTTAAATCCAATTGAATTTCTGTAATTGTTCCATCTTCAAATGTTACTTTGGCAACTGTATCTAAATTTTCTGCAGGAAAACCAGCATCGGTCAGTAAAAAACTTAATTGCATTGTGTAGCAACCAGAATGTGCTGCTCCAATTAATTCCTCTGGATTGGTTCCAACACCTTCGTCAAATCTTGTTTTAAAAGATAATTGTGCATTATTTAAAGTGGTACTTTGAGTAGAAATAGTTCCTTTTCCTTCCATTCCTGTACCTTTCCAATTGGTACTTGCTGTTCTTGAAAATTTCATAGCTTAAATTTTATTGATTAGACAATAAATACAAAGGTATTCAACATAAAATCTAATAAAGAAAATAAAAGTTTAAAGTTGTATTAAATTTTAACAAATTATAAATGAAAAATACGTAAAACTACGTATAAATAAGAAAAAAATCTGTTATATTTTTGCATCAGTAGGTTATAGTAATGTAGGTTGAATTAACTCCACGGTAAGTATTTGGGATACGAGCTGTGGAGTTTTTTTATTTTACATCATTTTAAAACCAAATTATATCTTTAAAAAATTATAACTCTTAATTATAGTATTGCAAATTTCATTAATTTAGCCAATCAAATTTACAATATGATTTCTCAAACCCAATTCAACCAAGAGTTACAACTTATAATAGAAAACGCAATTCGAGAAGATGTTGGCGATGGCGATCATTCATCACTATCATGTATTCCTGCAAATGCTCAAGGAAAAGCTAAACTTTTAGTAAAAGATAACGGAATTATAGCTGGAGTTGAATTTGCCAAAATGATTTTTAATTATGTAGATAAGGATTTAAATGTAATAACTTTTATTGAAGATGGAAGCGAAGTAAAGTATGGCGATGCTGTTTTTAATGTCTCAGGAAGTTCACAATCTATTTTAAAAGCAGAACGTTTGGTTTTAAATTCAATGCAACGAATGAGCGCAATTGCTACAAAAACAAAGAAATTTGTAGATTTACTTGAAGGAACAAACACCAAAATTTTAGATACAAGAAAAACCACTCCAGGTTTTAGAGCTTGCGAAAAATGGGCTGTAAAAATTGGTGGAGGCGAAAACCACAGGTTTGCATTGTACGATATGATAATGTTAAAAGACAATCATAACGATTTTGCTGGCGGAATAACAAATGCAATCAGTAAGACCAAACAATATTTAATAGAAAACAACAAAGATTTAAAAATAATTGTAGAAGCCAGAAATCTTGATGAAATTAAAGAAATTTTATTATCAGATGGAATTTATAGAATTCTAATTGATAATTTTAATTTTGACGATACTAGAGAAGCTGTAAAATTAATTGGAACTAAGAGTTTAACAGAATCATCTGGAAATATTAACGAAAAAACCATTAGAGAGTATGCCAATTGTGGTGTAAATTACATTTCTTCTGGCGCATTAACGCATTCTGTTTATAATATGGATTTAAGTTTGAAAGCGATATAAATTTAGTAAGACAAAAAAAGTTTTTAAAGTTTTAAAATCATATTTTTTAATTTTAGAAAGATGTAAATTGAAATCTATATTGTCACACTGAGCGTAGTCGAAGTGGCATAATTTTAATAAAACTTTAAAAATTAGAGTTTCAGTACCATTAAAAAATGCCTTATTGGCAAAAGAAAATAAATGAGCATAGAAATAGAAAGTAAACTATTAAAAATTCCAATACTTAAACAATTGGTGCTTTTCTGCCAAACTATAAAACTGCCTTGGCTTCAAGGTTTGTCATTTTACGATTTGTTAGAAATGTACATTATTGGTATAGTTGATGGCGCAGTTTCTTATCGTGCAACTGCAATTGCTTTTAGTTTTTTTATGGCTTTATTTCCGTTTGCTTTATTCATTTTAAATTTAATTCCGTTCATTCCAATAGTAGGTTTTCAAGAAGATTTTCTCAATTTTGTGCAACAAAGTGTGCCGCCAACAACTTACGATGCTATTTTTAAAATTATAAACGATATTCTTCATAATAGTAATTCTGGATTAATTTCTACAGGATTTTTTATGGCAATTTTTTTAATGGCAAATGGTGTAAATGCTGTTCTTGGCGGATTTGAAAATTCAAGACACATTATTCACAAACGCCGATTTTTTAGACAATATTTTATTTCTGTCGCTTTGTCAATTATACTTTCTGTAATATTACTTGTAACAGTTTCAACCATAATTATTTTTGAAGTTTTAATTCAAAAAACCAAAATTCAAGATGTACTTTCAGATAAAATTCAAGTAATAGAAATAAGCAGATACATATTTGTAATTGCCATGATATTAATAACTACTTCATTATTATTTAAATACGGAATTAAGCAACAACGCAAAATTTCTTTTATTTCTATAGGTTCAGTCTTTACAACAATATTGATTATAATTTCTTCGTATTTCTTTGGAATTTGGGTAATTAAGTTTTCTAAATACAACGAACTTTATGGTTCTATAGGAACATTATTGGTAGTTATGTTTTACATTTGGATAAATTCTATGGTACTTTTATTAGGATTTGATTTGAACGCTACTATCAACAAAATCAAAGTAACAGCAATGCAAAACGATACTAAAAACGTACAACAAAATGAATAGTAAAATAATAATTTGTGTACTTTTATTTTTTCAAATTTCGTTTTCTCAAACTGTAATTGGAAGATGGAAAACCATTGATGATGAAACAGGAAAAGAAAAAGGAGTAGTAGAAATTTACGAGAAAAATGGAAAAATTTACGGAAAAATTGTAGAGATTTTAGAAACAGAAAACCGAGACAAAAAATGTACATTGTGTCAAGGCGATGATAAAAACAAACCAATTTTAGGATTAACTTTTATAAAAGGTCTAACAAAAGATGGAGATGAATACAACGGCGGACAAGTTTTAGATCCTAAAAATGGCAAACTTTACAAATGTTACATCACACTTATTGGTAAAGACAAATTAAAAGTAAGAGGTTATATAGGTATTTCACTTTTTGGGAGAACGCAATATTGGTATCGAGTGAAATAGCTATGAGTTTTGGGTTATGAGTTTTTATTTTCCTAAGATTTTATAATTTATATTTATTTAAAAATAAAAACACTACTTAAAACTTTACACAAACCAAACTCACTACTCACAACTCACAACAAAATTTATGCATTTCATAGAAGTAATTTTACCACTTTCATTACCTAAAACCTTTACATATAGAGTTAGTGAAGCTGAATTTAATTACATCCAAAACGGAATGCGAGTTGCTGTACCATTTGGTAAAAGCAAAATTTACACAGGTTTGGTTTTAAACAAACATCAAAATCCTCCAACACTTTATGAAGCCAAAGAAATTCATCAAATTCTTGATGATAAACCTCTTGTAAATGAATTTCAATTGCAACATTGGCAATGGATTTCGTCTTATTATATGTGTTCGCTTGGCGAAGTTTTTCGTGGCGCAATGCCATCAGCTTTTTTGCTAGAAAGCGAAACTATAATTTCTTATAAAAAAGATTCTAGTTTTGATATTTCACAATTATCAGATGATGAATATTTAGTTTTTGAAGCATTACAACAACAGAATTCCTTGCGAGTACAAGATGTAATGTCTATTTTAAATAAGAAAAATATTTTTCCAATAATTCAGAAATTGCTCAATAAAGGTTTGCTTTCGTTGAATGAAGAAATGCAAGAAGAATACAAACCAAAGTTAATTAGATACATTCGTTTACACGAAAAGTATAGCACAACAGAAAGTTTGATGGAACTAATTGAAGTAATGAAAGCCAATAAACAAAAAGAGTTATTACTGAATTATTTTCAATTAAATGCACAAGAAAAAAAGCCAATTTCTGTAAAACAATTAATAGAAAAATCAAGTTCATCAACTGCAATTGTAAAAGCTTTAATTGATAAAAATATTTTTGAAGAATACTACATTCAAGAAGACAGAGTAAATTTTGACAAAAATAAAACCAACAATAAATTAACGTTAAGTGAACCACAGGAAAAGGCATTTGACGAAATAAAATCTAGTTTTCAAACTAAAGATGTATCTTTATTACAAGGCGTAACATCATCTGGCAAGACTGAAATTTATACTAAATTAATAGAAGAATTTATAAATTCAGGAAAACAAGTTCTTTATTTATTACCAGAAATTGCACTAACAACGCAATTAGTTTCAAGATTAACACAGTATTTTGGAAATAAAGTTGCTGTTTTTCACTCTAAATATTCTAATAATGAACGAGTAGAAGTATGGCAACAAGTTTTAGATAACTCAGAAAAAGCACAAATTGTTATTGGCGCACGATCATCATTATTTTTACCTTTTTCAAATTTAGGATTAATTATTGTTGATGAAGAGCACGAACAAACCTTTAAACAACAAGATCCAGCACCAAGATATCACGCTAGAGATGCAGCAATTGTTTTGGCTCAATATCAAAAAGCTAAGGTTTTATTAGGATCAGCAACACCAAGTATAGAAACTTTTTATAATGCTCAATCTGGAAAATTTGGATTAATTCAACTTACAGAACGTTACGGAAAAGCACAATTGCCAACTGTAGAATTGGTAGATATAAAAGATAGTTATTTTAGAAAAAAAATGAATGGTCATTTTAGTTTAACATTAATTGATGCAATTTCTGAAGCTTTGCAACTTGGAGAGCAAATAATTTTATTTCAAAACAGACGTGGATTTTCGCCAGTTTTAGAATGTTTAACTTGCGGACATGTTCCACAATGTACCAGTTGCGATGTAAGCTTGACGTATCATAAATTTAAAAATCAATTGCGATGTCACTATTGTGGATATGCTATTGCTAAACCTACTAATTGTCACGCTTGTTCTAGTATCGATATTTCTACAAAAGGTTTTGGAACAGAGCAAATAGAATTAGAATTGGCAGCTTTGTATCCAACAAAAAATATTAAGCGAATGGATCAAGATACTACTCGTGGAAAATATAGTTTTGAAAAATTAATAGACAGTTTTAAAAATAGAGAAATTGATATTTTAGTAGGCACACAAATGCTTGCCAAAGGTTTAGATTTTGACAACGTTTCGTTAGTTGGAATTATGAATGCCGACACCATGTTGTACCAACCAGACTTTAGAGCTTTTGAACGAAGTTTTCAAATGATGACGCAAGTTGCTGGTCGTGCTGGTCGTGCAGATAAAGTTGGGAAAGTTATTATTCAAACGTATAATCTAAATCATAATATAATTCAGCAAGTAACTAATAATGATTATGATGCAATGTATAAAGAACAATTGTATGATAGAAAAATTTATCATTATCCACCATTTTTCCGTTTGATAAAACTAACATTAAAACATAGAGATTTTGAAAAATTAAAAGAAGGTTCAATGTGGTTGTATCAAGTGTTGCAACAAAATTTGCAATTGCCAGTTCTTGGTCCAGAAGAACCAGCAATAAACAGAATTAGAAACGAATACATAAGAACAATAATGATAAAAATTCCACAAAATCAGTCGTTAGCAAACACAAAAAAAACTATTCAGAAAATTCTAAATAGTTTTGAGGTTATTGCGCAATACAGAGCAATAAAAATTGCTACTAATATTGATTTTTATTAAGAAGTCGTTTTAAACTTTTTTGATTGAGATGAAAAATTAAGATTTTTTTCTCAGATTTTGTACTTTTTTTATTTCATAGCATCGCTATAGAATTAAAAAAATATGAAATATGCGGCAAAAAGATGACTTTTCAACCAATTGAAAAAAGTTTAAACGACTTCTAAGTCAAGTTAAGCAATAGCAAGAGCTTTAACTAAATCTTCTTTCTTATTTCTACTTAACGGAATTTTAGTAACACCAATTTCGGCAAACTTACTATTAAATCGTTCTACTTTATCAATATTAATAATGTATGATTTGTGAACTCTAATAAATTTTTCTCTAGACAAGTCTTTTTCAAACGATTTCATTGTAGATAGAACTAGGTTTGTATCTTCTTCTGTAACTACTTTTACATAATCGCCATAAGCTTCAATCCATTTAATTTTATTTGTAAAAACTTTAAGTTTTTTCAAATTACTTTTA